>JAMQPI010000084.1 GCA_023717565.1 Pyrinomonadaceae bacterium
CGCGTGTTCGCGCCTGCGAGGCCCCGCCAGCAGGATTGCTCCCACTCACGCTCGCACGCCCTACTTGTTGCACGGACAATTGACAAGATGAACTCCTTTCAGTTCACTAGAACAGCCAGGCTTTACCTGGCGCTACCGAAATCACACGAAATATCACGAATCAAAATATCCGATTCGTGTGGCTAGTGGATCGTGTTTGTTTTCACAGCTAAAGGAGTAGACTCCCGACGACGAGGAAAAACATGAAACTAAGAGTGAGCTTGTCCGTGGCATTGTTGCTGTTGAGTGTCGCAACCCTCGCTGCGCAGATCTCCAACAAAGATCGTTGGTCTTCTTTCAGAGGTGAACGCGCGTCCGGCGTAGCTGAAGGCCACAATCTGCCGGAAGGTTGGGATGGACAGAAGGGCGTTAATGTTAAGTGGAAGACCTTGATCCCAGGCCTCGCCCACTCGAGTCCCATCGTTTGGGGCAATCGAGTTTTCGTAACGACGGCAGTCAGCAGCCGTGGCGGTGATACGTTCCGCCACGGCCTCTACGGTGACGGGAATGCTTCCGAAGACCGTTCTCCGCAGCAGTGGAAAGTCTACGCGCTCGACCGAAGCAGCGGAAAAGTGCTCTGGGAGAAAACCGCCTACGAGGGTGTGCCCCGCGAGAAGCGACATATCAAAGCAAGTTACGCTAACTCCACCCCCGTCACCGACGGCCGCTACGTCGTCGCGTTCTTCGGCTCGCAAGGGCTCTACGCTTTTGACATGAAAGGCCGCCTTGTCTGGAAAAAAGATCTCGGCGTGCTCAACGCAGGTGCTTACGACGCTCCTGACTACGAATGGGGCACGGCAAGCTCAGCCATCATTTATGAGAACCTGGTGATCGTCCAGTGCGATACACAAGGCGAGTCGTTTCTGATCGCGGCCGATATCAAGACCGGCAAAACCATTTGGAAGACACCTCGTGAGGAAATCCCGTCCTGGGGCACGCCCAACATTTACAACGGAGCAGGACGGACTGAAATCATCACTAACGCCTCAAACTTTATTCGCGGATACGATCCGCAGACCGGCAAAGAGCTTTGGCGGTTAGGCGGAAGCTCCAAGATCACCGCGCCAACGCCGGTGTTCTCCGGTGATCTGATCGTGGTGGCGAGCGGTCGTCGCCCGGAGGCGCCCATCTTCGTCATCCGTGCAGGCGCCGCCGGTGATATAACTCTCGGCAAGGGAGAGACATCGAGTAAGTACATCGCGTGGAGCAAGCAGGCGCGCGGGTCTTACATGCCGACGCCGCTGATCTACGGCAACTATCTTTATGTGCTTTCGAACCAGGGAGTCTTTGATTGCTACGATCTGAAAACGGGTGCCGACATCTACCGGGAGCGGATTGCTCATAAAGGTGGCGGATTCAGTGCGTCGCCGGTTGCGTCTGACGGGAAGATCTATCTGCCCAGCGAAGACGGAGATATGTACGTCGTAAAGGCGGGACCCAAGTACGAACTTCTGGCCACCAACCCGCTCGGTGAGTTGATGATGGCCACGCCGGCGATCTCATCGGGCACGATGTTTGTAAGAACGCAACATCACCTCTTCGCTATCGGCCGCTGAACAGGGTTTTCATCCGCAGATTACACAGATTAAGAAAATGGGCTTGAGGCTTGGGGCTTTGGCCTTGGGCCTTTGATCCTTGGCTACACTCAACCGCGTATTGATTTCGAAGGCCAAAGTCCAACGGCCAAAGCCCATTTCTTTAATCTGCGTAATCTGCGGATGATTCTTACGAGCATGGCCAATCGAGTGCACGCCTTAGCTGAGAAGATCTGGCGTTACCATCTGATGAATCATCAGCTTTCTCAGGCTGATGTGATTCTCGTGCTCTGCAGCCACGACATCAGAGTGGCTGAAAGAGGTGCGCAGCTCTTCCACGCGAAATGGGCGCCGCTGCTTATTTTCTCTGGTGGCCTGGGTACCATCACCAAAGACATCTGGGATGAGCCGGAGGCCGATCAGTTCGCGGAGATTGCTGTTGGGTTGGGGGTACCCAAAGATAAAATACTCATCGAGAACCAATCATCAAACACCGGCGAAAACATTCTGTTTACCAGGCAGTTGTTGGCGGAAAAAAACCTGGACCCGGTTAGATTCATCCTGGTGCAGAAGCCGTACATGGAACGCCGGAGTTTTGCCACATTTAGGAAGCTGTGGCCGGAAAAGGAAGTCATCGTTACTTCGCCGCAAGTTTCTTTCGATGCCTATCTTCGCCACTACGCAAGCAAATATCTTACCCGCGACGACGTGATCAGCATTATGGTGGGGGATTTGCAACGGATTAAGCTCTATCCGGAGAAGGGTTTTCAGATCTACCAGAAGATACCTGATGATGTTTGGTCGGCGTACGAAGAGCTGGTTCAATCCGGATACAACCAAAGACTTATCACCTGAAAGGAATACACATGGCGGAAACAGAGAAGACCTACCCGTACGTAACTCACTTGAACGTGCTCTATCCTCAGATGGAGGTTGTGGACGTGCCCTCATTGGTGGCAGCGTGCACGGACCGCTGGTACAACCAGACCCTTTGCCAGGTGAATGAATCCGTGGTGCGGATGGGAGTGATCCAGGGCGACTATCACTGGCATAAGCACGACGACCTGGATGAATTTTTCTATGTTGTCGAAGGGAACTTTCTGATCGATCTTGAGGGACGCACAGTCGATCTCAAGCCTGGTCAGGGTTTTGTAGTTTCCAAAGGTGTGATGCATCGTCCGCGCGCCCCCGAACGATCCGTGATCCTGATGGTCGAAGGCGCCGGAATCATCCCTACCGGCGACGAGTAACATTTCTAATCTTGCGAAGCAGAGGAGACGCGATGGCAGAGAATAAAACGAAACCAACGAAAGACAGTGTCTCTGGTTTTCTTAAGAAGGTTTCGGATAAGAATCGGCGAGAGGATTGCCTTAAGGTGCTTGAGATCATGAAAGATGTGACAGGCGAAGAGCCTGAAATGTGGGGCAGCAGCATTGTGGGTTTCGGACGGTATCGTTACAAGTACGAAAGCGGGACCAAAGGCGAATGGATGATCACGGGATTCTCCCCACGTAAAAGCGACCTGACTCTTTACATCATGCTTGGGTTTGAACCCGTCTCGGATCTCATGGCTCGTCTTGGTAAACACAAGACCGGCAAGTCGTGCCTCTACATAAAGAAACTTGCTGACGTTGACCTGGGCGTGTTGAAGAAGATCGTAGAGAAGTCAGTCAAGGGAATAGCTAGCAGGCGCGTTGAGGAGTAAGGTATGCCGAAATACGTTGCCTTCCTGCGCGCCATAAACGTCGGCGGCCATATCGTCAAAATGGATCATCTGCGCACGCTGTTTGAGGCCCTTGGGCTTTCCAACGTCGAGACCTTTATCGCCAGCGGGAATGTAATTTTTGATTCCTCCTCGAAAAACACCAGGACTCTGGAGAGGAAGATCGAGAGTCTTCTGGAGGAAACCCTGGGCTACCGAGTAGACACCTTCATCAGGTCGACATCTGAATTGGAGAAGATCGCGCAATACAAACCATTTGACGATTCGGAGTTGGAGGCAGACGGAAACGTACTGTACGTTGCTTTTACTTCAGCCGAGCCCAGCATGGAATCCAAAAAGAAACTCAAGACCTGCATCACGGAGGTAGACGACTTTCTAGTGTATGGACGCGAAGTCTACTGCCTCTCCCGCAAGAAAATCGGGGAATCCAAGTTTACCAACGCCCTGCTCGAGCGCACTCTCGGTATGCCGGCCACGGTCCGGAACGTAAACACCGTGCAACGCCTGGTTGCGAAATACTGTTGAGGGCACTCAAGGAAGATCTTACGAGGCAGTTTGGGAAGGATTGTCGACGAGACTAGTTGACGCTACCAGCGCCCGTGTTGCCACTGGGAGTTTGCACGGTCGGCCGCGGCTTCATGGGAACCAGGGCCTCAAAACTCTTGTAGATCTGCAGATACATTTGTGTTTCACGCGGAATAAGGATGCGCCACGACGAACCTCCGCGCTTCAAATAACCTGGCAACCGAGCGGCGTTTGAGTTATATCCGGCAGCCAGCAGTTCCGTTTGCGTTGCAAGTTTTGCATTGAGCGCGTACTGCACTTCATCATTTGCCACTAAATCGTTCCAGGTGTCCTGCATGTAGAGGAGCATCGCCTGCAGTGCATTTCCATGATTGCGCATCCCGATTACAAAATCAGGAATCAGCCCAACGCCTGAATGGCGCTGCTTCATGAGGTTGTAGGTCCACGGAATCATCTGCACCATCCCGCCCGCTCCGGCAGTGCTCACCGAGTATCGGTAAGTATCAATTTCGTTAAGGGCGAAGAGCGAATAGATTTCCTGGTACAGCGCGCCGCGGTCTTCCTGCCGAAAGCGCTCATGATCGACGTGTTCCACCAGGCAAAGGCGTTCCGCGACATCCATGATTTGCGGCGAGATAAACACACCCTTCTCGTGCAGACGCTTCGCTGCCAGATCCAACATCGAGCGCACATACAACTGTCCGGTCCGCGACAGCTCCGGCGAAAGCAGCGCCGGATGCGCTGAGGTGTAATAAGCCAGCTCACGAAAAACGCCTTTCTTCTCAATCGGAAATTCGACCAGCAGCGGTGTCAGCGAGCGGCCCTGACTGTCAAAGACGGTTACTGCCGTGTTAACGCCATTCGCACGCAGCACGCGAATATTCAACGGCATGCCGAGCGAACTAGTCGTTTGGAATTCAGAGCCTTTGGCAAGAAACGTTTCTTTCAAGAGTGTGACGTGATGGATGCGCGTATTCTGGTCCAGGGCTGCGAGGGTTACATATTGAATTGAAGGCGCCATCGATGTCGGCATCGGACGCGATTTGAAGAGGCGCTCTGCTTCCGAAATCCTCGCTCGGATCTCCTGGGGCGAAAGGGGCCGCGCATTCCTCTGCGACTCAACGGTCTCCGCCTCAGTTCCCGCCGGCTCCATTGATTGAGGTTGGACTACCGCTGGAGAACTCGGCGTCTGTGACGGTTGTGGGTTCGGGCTCTGGACAGGCTCTGGAGTTTGCTGTGGTTGCGGTACCGTTTGCGCCGGTGCTTGTTGGGTCTTCTCCGATTGAGGAACCGGAGACGACACCGTCCGCGGGCGCGTTGGTTCGGAGCCTTCGGGCGATTGGGCCTGAACCGATACGAACGCAATAGAAATTACGAGTGACGCGACAGCGAGGGGAACTAATTTCATGTCTATTACTCTTGTAGAGCTCTGGGACTTCAGAACCACCCGCCGGGGGCGGCGAGCGTAGCTTTAGATTCGCCGATGCCGTCCCGGGTTGTCAACAGCGTGTTAATCGATTTCAAAACCGATATTGACCACGGCGGTGATGTCTTTGTCCAGCGACGAGGTGTCGTTCATGCCACTATCGGAGACTTCGTTTGAATCGGCCGGTGTGATTTGCAAGACTCCCATCCTGGCGGTACGTACGCTCCCAATGCTGCTGCCAGTGCTTTCCGCCACCCTTACAGCCCGCACCTTTGCGTCTTTGGCCGCCTCGGCAAGCATCGCGATCTTCTCTTCACCGAGTTTGGTGTAGAGGTACGCTGGCGCCAATGACTCCAGCAGAATGCCCTGATTGATTAGTTCAGTGGCCTCGCGAGCAATCTTGGCGACCTTTTCCACTTCGGTTGACCGCACTTCCAGTTCCTGACGCAAGGAGTACCCGGTGATTTGTCCGGTGTCCTCTCCCTGATCGTTCCGGGAGTGCAAGGTTTGGGAGGAGATGGAAGAAATTGTGATTTGATCCTCGGCAATGCCTTTGCTGATCAAGTACGACTTAACGCGGGGTACATTCTCGGAGAGAGACCGGTAGGCGTCCGCCAGCACCGGCGACTGATAGGAAACACCCGCCCTCCAAATGACCAGATCTGATTTGATACGCTTGCGGGCCGAACCCGTCACGGTAATTATCTGATCACCGCGCTTCCCTTTCACAAAGGCCCAGCCACCAATCACAGAGGCGAGCACTAACCCAATCGCCAGCGCAATACCGGCGCCAACGCCAGGTCCAAACCTTTCATCAGCCATCGGGGGACCTCCTGAAGAATCAACATTCGCGTGCTGCACAATACACAAGTAATTCCCGTAGCTCAACTCGCTGCCAAGGCGGCTGCGCCGCATCCCTTGCGGAAAGCCTATGGCTTTCCGTGCGCACTCTCGTATGTTTGAGGCTCGGCCTCCAACCGGGGAGCGGAGCCTCGATTCTTCTTAGCTTGGCGGAAAGGCATAAGCATTCCGCAAGGGAAGTGGCGAAGCCAACCCCAACTGAAAGGGTTCGCGGCCTGCTGGTGCGATAACGCGATCTCTACTAGAATGCGCGGGCATTCCAATCAACCCGTTACAACTTGAAAGTCGTTCGCAACTTATCCTGGAGCCTTAAGCATGCGCACCTTAAGAACAATTCTGACTGCCTTCTTAATAATCGTCGCCAGTGTTTGTACGTTCCTATCACAGGAAACCGGAAAACAACCTGGCGCCATTAGGCCGGTCCCCCCACAAGGCATGGGAGTAGTCGTGCTACGTGCAGCCCGCTTGATCGATGGCACCGGCAACGCAGCGATTAGCAATGCCGTCGTGGTAGTAACTGACGAAAGGATCACCGCTGTCGGCGCCGCCGGAGACGTGCGGATTCCGCCAGCCGCCAGGATTATCGATCTCGGAGATGTGACAGTCCTGCCCGGTTTTATTGATGCACACACACACCTCATCGGCCGAGTTCTGGGCGACCCGGAGATTGAGGGAGCCGCGGTTCGTGACTACGAATCTTTCGGCGCCATTCTCAGCGTCGTCAATGCGCGAGACACACTGATGGCTGGGTTCACTACCGTGCGTAATGTGGGCGCAGGTGGCAGGTTTGACGACCTGGCGTTGCGGAAGGCAATCAACGAAGGGTGGATACCAGGGCCGAGAATGCAGTCTGCCGGCCATTCCCTCGGCATCACCGGCGGCCACTGCGACTCAAATGGCTATCGACCCGGACTCATGGATCGGTCCATCGAAGACGGCATCGCGAATGGTCCCGACGAAATACGGGCAGCGGTTCGTTATCAGGTTAAGTATGGCGCCGACGTGATCAAGACCTGTGCGACCGGCGGAGTGCTATCGGAAGGCGACGCCGTGGGCGCAACTCAGTACAGTTATGACGAGATGAAGGCCATGGTTGACGAAGCAACTAAACTGGAAAGAAAAGTCGCCGCCCATGCCCATGGCACAGAGGGAATCAAGATCGCCACCCGCGCCGGCGTCGCTTCAATTGAGCATGGATCTTTTATGGATGAGGAAGGCGCGCGACTGATGGCCCAGCATGGCACATTCCTCGTGCCCACAATGATGGCTGGTGAGACGGTGGAAGGAGCTGCCAAGTCCGGCATACTCAAGGGGCAGCGCGCCGAGAAGGCCATGGCGGCCGCCGCGGCAATGCGCAAAGGGATCAAGATCGCCGTAGCTAACAAAGTACCAATCGCTTTGGGTACCGACGCCGGAGTGATCCCTCATGGCACAAACGCGCGCGAGTTTGTGCTGCTGGTGGAATGGGGCGGCCTGAGTCCAATGGAAGCGATCGTGGCAGGAACGCTGAATGGATCGAAGTTACTCGGGTGGGACAAGAACCTGGGCTCATTGACGGTGGGGAAATGGGCGGACATCGTGGCAGTCTCTGGCGATCCCCTGAAGGATATTCACAATATGCAGAAAGTCGTATTTGTGATGAAGAATGGAGTTGTCTACAAACAGTAGGTAGTCGCAAGGTTTCGTGACCAACCGCGTTCATATCGAGGCGGCCTTAGAATTCTGCCCAATTACCTCGAGGTTCCGATATGAAAACACCCAAGCGCCTCCTATGCCTTGCAATCCTTCTCCTCTCAGTGATTTCACACACTCGCGCGCAACGGGATACCCAGCCGCAGCCTCCTCCCAAGTACCGGATGGAATTGGTCTACATCTTTGAAGGGAGTTCTACGGAGTTCATCTTCGTCGTCGGCAACGCAGGGTTTAGGTCAGTCGCCGCGCTAAAGAATTATGTACGCAATCTGCCTCCCGGCTCGAGACTTGAGTGGGCTCCGGGGTGTATGAGGCTCGGCGGGGAGCCGCTACTTTCATCCGAACAGGAGATAGAAGAGTTCAAGGCATTTTGTGAGGAGAAGAACATTGATTTCGTCCTGGTGCCTTCAGGCTGAAGGGGTCGCGCCTAAACACCTGCCTTAAAATCAGTCCGCCGCCCGACCATCAACGTCCAACCAATCCCGGGTGAGGTCGCACCAGAGGGCCAAGCCGCGCCACTCTTTAAAGCCTGAGTAATAGCGAGCTATCTTCTTGTCCGTAGCCTTGCGACCATTGTTGCGTACTTCGCAAAACTTCGCTCGGGTCCAGGAGTCCAGCGCAAGACCATCGTAACGACCCAGGAGTTTGAGCACGTTCTCAGCCGCGTAGTCGCCAACTCCCTTAACGCTCTTCATCTCCTTGATGAGTTCCCTGGTAGGCAACGGGCTCAACAGCCAGGCCTCGACATTTAGAGCGCCGGAAGCCACGCGATCAGCAAGCTCCTTCAAATAAGGAGCCCGATAACCGGCTCGCACTTCGTTCACATAGAATTTTGAGGGCATCAGCGACATTGCTTCCGGCGTCGGAAAGGTCCTCTGGCTGCCGGCCGACTCCCGCCCCAAGTTCTGAACCAGCCCGGTGACCATCTTCTTCGTCAGTGACCAAGAGCAATTTGTGGTGCAAATCATCTTCACCAAATCTTCAAACACCGTGGGCGCCCGCAGTAGCCGGCCCGCGCCCTGCTCCGACACCCATTCAAAATCGGGTGTCGCTTTCATCGTTTGATAGAATGCGGCCATATCATCATCAAGCCGGAGGATGTGGCGTACATCCCTAACCACTTGGTCAACTGCTTTTTTCCCAAGAGTGCGAGGTGAATCAATTCGCACCGCCCGTTTGTTCGCTGTGATGACGACGGTTACGGGCGCACCGTCGGAGAGATCGAGCGTGCGCGTGAGTTTCCATCTGCCCCGATCAATCTCGTATGGCAGGAGTTCACACCAGCCATGACTGATCACGGTTCGTTTGAAACTGAAAGTGCGTGGCGTTGTTATAGATAATTGCATGAATGACTTTGATCTATTTCAGGATAAGATCAACGCTAACGTTGCTCGCATTGATTATGACCACGGACGGAGAGTGTTCGCAAACGAAATGACATACAGTGTAGAGTTCGAGCTCTAGCTTGTCGGCAACGAGAAGCAGCAACCTAAAGGTCGAACTCTGAACTTCCAGAACTTTTGGAGTGCGGTGGCAAGGCTTTGCGCGACACTGCTTTGGATTGCGCGATCGCGCGTTCCAACTCCGAATCCAAAGCGCCTTCGCCGCTCCACTCCGCCGGCGCAACTCCAAAAGTTCGTGTGTATAATCACTGACCACAGTATGGACCTCGAAACATTACCAACTCCCGCACTCTTACTTGATGTCGAGCGTGTGCGGCGCAACGCAGACCGAATCGGCAAGCGTGTTAGAGATCTTGGCGCACGCTTGCGACCGCACGTGAAGACACATAAATCGATTGAAGTGGCGCGGATCCAAACTGAGGGCCACTCACGCGCTATCACAGTATCTACGCTTGCCGAGGCCGGCGCTTTTATCGCTGGTGGGTTTAGAGACATCACCTACGCCGTTCCGATAGAGCCGGGAAAGTTTAAAACGGCGCTCACGTTGGCCAAGTCGTGTGAGAAGCTAAATTTGATCACGGACGATCCGGAGATTCCGGCGTTGCTCAACCAGGCCGCCCGAAGTGAGCATGTCACTGTCGATCTGTTTTTGAAGATTGATTGTGGCTATCACCGTTGCGGCGTGGAACCAGATTCGAGAGAGGCGGTCGAAATTCCTCGACGAATTTCCGATTCCTCGAATCTTCGTTTTGCCGGAATTCTTACGCACGCCGGCCACTCATATCATTACGACTCGCGAGATGAACGCCTGACCATTGCCAGGCATGAACGCGATGTGATGCGAAACCTTGCCACGCAATTGCGAGATTCAGGAAATGATGTCCCCACCGTCAGCATAGGTTCGACTCCGACTATCACGATTGTTGACCATCTTGAGGGGATCGATGAGGCACGCCCGGGCAACTATATTTTCTTTGACGCCTTCCAGGCCGCCATCGGAAGTTGCGCGCTGGACGACTGCGCGTTGACCGTTCTGGCTGCGGTGGTACATCGGGATCTTAAACGTAACAAGATCGTCATAGACGCGGGGGCGATCGCACTCTCAAAGGACCGCGGTGCGATTGAGTTTGATCCGACCTGCGGATACGGTCGCGTGCTGAATCTCGAGGGGCACAACCTGGATCTTCATATTGACTCCTTGTCACAGGAGCATGGCGAAATTATTGTAGAAAATGGCGATATTTCGCGACTGAGGGTCGGTTCGAGGGTTCGGGTTCTGGCAAATCACTCGTGTCTAAGTGCCGCCCAACACTCCCATTACAACGTCCTGGATTGCGGTCGAATTGTGGATCGCTGGGAGATCCAGCAGGGCTGGTAGAAAGGCAGCTCTGACACGGTCAAATACGGTCAAATTTAGGACACTACTCGGTCAAGCTGAATCTTGACAGATCAGGACTCGCGGGCCTAAACTGAGCCCACTTGAAACAGTGTATGGAAGGCTGTACTCGGGTTTCCTTAATACTCGGGAAGACTTGGGCGAGGAGTCAAAAAACTAAGACTCTCTACAGTAAATCACGGTGAACGTACGTCGCCGCTTCCGATCTTAGCCGGAGCTTTCCGGCGCGGTTATTCGCCCCAACCGGGCAGTCAACAAGGCAGTCCGGATTGGGGCGATGTCGTGTCTGGAACACTGTTCAATTTCTCACTAGAACTCACGAAGGTGCGACCTCAATGTAAGCTACTTTACGTAAATCGGATTTGAGATTATCCAGGGTTGTTGGCCAACAGGCCCAGGCAACTGCGGTAGATAGACCTCGACGCGGTAACTTCCCTTCTCTTTGGCGACAAATTCCAAACCACCCACACCGCTGTCGTCTTTAATTGCTGCTCCATCTTTCAAGAGCATGATTCGACCTGGAATGGGAAGCCTGACGGTCAAACGCACTTGGTCGTCGAGCGTGATTTCGTCACCCATTATTACCGTTTCGTTTCCGTCCTTCGCGGCGAATCGAAAACCTGACGTGTCTCCAAGAACGTCGTAGCCAATGAAGCAGTGACCCGCTGAGATACTTCTCAAGAAGAATCCATCGTCAGAGATCTGACCATCTAAGGGTATGCCGAGAACGTGCAGACGAACCAGCCGAAAACTTCGTTGATAGGGATCGAGCTTCACCCCAACCAACGTTTTCCCAGACGAATCGTTAACGCTGATTCCGACGTTTGCGTGAGAGTCGTTTCCGGCAATTGCCACGAGCTTCTCTTTTTTCTTCGCAATCATTTCGTCCCATCTTTTCAAACTCTCAGAAGGTCGTTCGTAAAAAGTCGCAAAGAGTAGATCGGGATAACTGCGGTAGGACCAAATACTGTCAAAGAACATCAGCAGAGGATTGATCCTCCGCGCGTTGCTGTAGACGTTGTAAACCTCAATGCCCTGGTAACCCGTTGTGTCCCAATTCTTGAACTCTTCGGGATAGGCCACCAACGCCAATCCGGACGGACGGCGGGACAAGACTTCTTGGGTGGACAATTGGCTATCTAAACTCGCCAGACTGTCCCCCGGAAAGAGCAGCAATCGATCGCCCGCAGCCGTCTTGACCTCATTGCCGTTAATGAAGAAGACGCCGCCATGCGAACCCTTAAGCGTCATTTCGGCCGTGTTGAACTCTCGCGCCGGATGTTCCGACATCAACACAAAATCAAGCTGATTCGACTGAGCGGCGGCGATGATCTCCTGAAAGGTGCCAGCACTGTGGCCGCCGAGAAACGAGTGAACGTGCGCGACACCTCGGTATTCAATCAGCCGGTCGTCAATCGCGGAGGGCTGACGTTGAGACTCGAGCGATACGATTGCTGCGTGCAGGCGTCCGAGTTTATAGCGGCGATAGGCGAAGGGAATCTGAGAGAGCAGAATCAGTAGCAGCAGAAGCAGTAAAAGCTTCTTCCAGGGCTTCATAAGAAGGCGGAAGGATGATGGATGAGGGATGAAGGATGAAGACTTCGCACTCAAGATGAAACTCATCCTTCTGTCTTTATCCTTCCGCCTTTATCCTTCCGCGAAGCCATCAGTCCTCGAAATCAACCGAGGCCACGTGCTCGCTAATGCTTCTTCCCAGCTCGGCGACTTTGATGTGTGCCGGATGAATGGTGTAGGCATCGAGCCCGGCACGATCGTAAAAGACGGCCACCAGCCCGCTATCGTAAGACCGTGGCAACCGCAGCAAGTCGAAGCCAACTGACAGGCTCACCAGTGACGGGATAACGCCATCCAGTGCGCGAAGAAGATTCACGTGTTCCTCGCGAACCTCCTGTTCAATATCCGCCCGATACTTCCAGATAACGATGTGTGTCAGCATAATAATTCAAGGATGAAGGCGGAGAAAGGAAAGGATGAAGGCGGAAGGATGAAGGATGAAAGCTTTGCAATCAACATGAAATTCATCCTTCCGCCTTCATCCTTCCGCCTTCATCCTTCCGCCTTCATCCTTCCGCCTTCATCCCTCCGCCTTCATCCTTCATCCTTCCGCCTTTCCTTTCTCGCACCAATCGCGCGTCACTTGATGACGGTAATCAAAAAGCCTCCGCAAGCGACGCTCAATCAGTAGGGGCGCCAAGGCACGTCCGACAAATCCAAACGGCGGTTCGTAGTCTATTTCATCCCGCAGTCTCGTCCCATCCTGCTGAGACTCAATCAGGTGGCGATGACGCCAGCTGCGAAATGGTCCTTTGATTTGAACATCTTCGAACATATGCGGCGGATCGTAAAGCGTATGTTCGGCTACCCACGTGACAGATATCGGCCCGAGGATCCGCGTTTCGACAATCGCTCGCGCTCCGACTTCTGAGATGCTGGCGCTCTGAGTCACTCGGGCCGTCTCCCAGGGCGGCAGTAATACTTCGAGTACGTTCGATTGCTCATGGAATGCGAACACGCGCTCAGGCGTTGCATGGATCAGACTCTCCTTAACAAATCGCATCACTTCAGGAATCGATCGAACCACGCGAGCGTTCGTTCCAATGCATCAACCCGATGGCGTGGCTCGCGCAGGCCGTGACCTTCGCGCGGATAGCGCACGAATACCGTTTCCACCCCACGTCGTTTTAACGCCATATACATCTCTTCCGCCTGCGTGATATGGACGTCGTTGTCCTGTTCACCGTGAATGAAGAGTGTTGGAGTCTGCGCCTGCCGAACATACCGCAGCGGCGACCACTGCCAGAGTTGTTCGTAATTGTCCCAGGGAAAGCCGCCAAACTCGGCATGAATCAAGTCCTGGTAAAGCGAAGTCGAATAAAAACTCACCAGGTTACTGACGCTGGCACTGGCTACGGCAGCTTTGAAACGAGGCGTCTGGGTGATGATCCAGTTGGTCATGAAACCGCCATACGAACCGCCGGTCACTCCCATGCGACCCTGATCGATCCACGCGTAGCGTCTGAGCGCTTCGTCGACGCCGGCCATCAGATCTTTGTAATCGCCGCCACCCCATTCACCCAGGGTGCCGTCTGAGAACTTTTGACCATAGCCGCTGGAGCCTCGCGGATTAAGATACAGCACTCCGTAGCCGTGCGCCGCATAAGCCTGAAAAGCCGCATTGAATCCCCATCCAGACATTCCATGCGGCCCGCCATGCACACTCAGAATCAGCGGGTACTTGCGGTCTTCACGAAGATTGATTGGCCTAATCAACCAACCCTGGACCGGAGTGCCATCAGAACTTCTGAAATTGATCTCCTCGGGCGCGATCGCTCTAACGGAACGTGTAAGCGAATCATTGTGCGCGCTCAACCGTCGCAGTGGAGCACCACTTCTCCCCCCAGTCCACACCTCGGCCGGATGCAGAGCGTCGCCTGCAGTAAGGGCCAACGGCATCAGGTAACTCTCCGTCATACCACTGGGTTTGGTGACTGGAAAGGATTTTGCTGCCACACTGAAGCTGCCGATTTGAAACGATTGAACTGCCGTAACTGCAGATTCGGTAGCTGGTCGAGACCTTGACTCAGGATCGTCCAGACTGGCGCCCAGTTGACCGTCAAGATAAAAGACCGACAGCCGATCGATCCTGCGCGCGTCGAGACCAACCCGGAAAACTGTCGTGTTGCCGCGATCACCCGCCAGGAAAAGAATAGCGCGGCTGTCGGGCGCCCATCTCGGGCTGCGTGCCCGCCGATCCTGTTGAGCGGTTAGTTCCCTGCCCCCGCCTCCTGCGGCAGCTACCACCCACACATGCGTGTCTTCGGCCACACTGTCGATAGTTGTTACATCTCGTTTCGTGGCGGTGTAAGCGAGCCACTTTCCGTCGGGTGACCAGCTGGGTTCATATTCACAACCTTTGGTCTGGGTGATCTGCCGTACCTGTCCACCGAGATCCACTGCGAAGATATCGGAATTGTTGTTGGCGTCGGGATCGGGTTCGTGGTTTGAGAGAAAGGCTATTTCGTCACCGCGAGCACTGAAGGTGAGTGCGTGATCGTAGAAAAGACCAGACGTCAGTTGCCGTGGTTCGGGTTTATCAACCTCTACAATCCAAACATGGGTGCGACGATTATCCGAGAAGGAAGTTCGCGACTTGTATTGAATTCGATCTATCACCCGCGGGTCGTCGGGTTTCGCTGGGGCTCCGGTGGTTTCCGAGAGCTCTTCGGCGGCTGAGATGTAGGCAATGCGCTTGGAATCCGGCGACCATGCGAATGACTCGCCAGCGTAGGGGATGAAGAAATTAGTGCTCTGGATCGCAGCCACCAAACGAGGTTCGGGTTTGGTAATGTTAACTACCCAAATGCCATTCTGGTCTTCCCGATTCGACAGGAACGCGATCCTGGTGCTGTCTGTGGACCAGCGCGGCGTAGAAGCAACCCATGACGGAGGCAGCAACTGGGTCGAGGGCCGCGCGATGTCCCGCCAGTCCCGATCTCGCTGACGGGTAGGTGGCGCCATGCTCGTTGGTGGATCCGGAAATTCCTCTCCGGCTCGGGCCAACCAGAGCGTCGAGAGCGTTCGGTCCCCGTCGGCTGTTGAGACCGTGTAAACAACCCATTGCCCGTTCGGTGATATCTGCGCGTCGCTGACATTGGCCACGCGCAGGATGTCAGCGGGGGTGAACGGACGCCGGGTTTGTCCTAGAGCACTTGAGAGAGAAATGCTGGCTAGAGTGAGGGCGAGGATTGGGATTTCACGCAAAGACGCAAAGGGGGCAAAGACGCAAAGAGGAGAAGGACCATTTCTTCTTTGCGTCTTTGCCCCCTTTGCATCTTTGCGTGAAAACCAAGATCGGCTACTACTCCGGCAGCCTGTTAACCACTCGCCTGATCCCATCCTTAATCAGCGCACCTCCGAAATTAATTAAGAGTCCGAGCCGTTTGTCAGCTAGCCGCAGGTAAGTTAGCAATTGCTTAGTATGAACAGGGGCTAACACCTCGAGCGACTTGACCTCAATAATAACCTTGCCTTCAACGATCAAGTCTGGCCGAAACCCAACCTTCATCCGTACTTCTTCATAGATGACCGGCATCGGGAGCTGGTGGACCACGTGCAGCCCTCTTTTACCAAGTTCATACTCCATGATTGCTTCATAGACCGACTCCAGCAAACCGGGACCTAATCTCGTGTGCACCGTAAAGGCTGCATCAACAATTATTCTGGCAACTTCATTTTCAGTCATTGTGAGGACCTCCTGAAAGAGGAAGGAGTTTACAAAAAGCCGAAATCGATAAATATTACCTTAACCTAGCAAGCTGTTCATTCAACAGTTCCCAAACCTGATCGACATGCCGCTCCGTTGTGCGAATGTTGCCGACGGCCAGCCGCAACGTGAGCTTATCGTTGAGTCGCGTGTGCGAGAGATACGCTTTCCCGGTCGCGTTAACTGCGTGCATGATCTCTTCGTTCAACGTATCCCAGTGTGCATTGCGCGCCTTCTCGTCCACCGCGTCGACTTGGGGACAGGCACGAAAACAAACCAGCGACAGAGGCACGGGCGCCATCAATTCCCAATCGGGCGATTCCTTTACCCACGAGGTAAACAACTGCGCCAAACGGCAATGCTCGCGAATCCGCGCCGCCAGGCCTTCGTGGCCGAAATAGCGAATGACCATCCAGAGCTTCAGCGCCCGGAAACGACGACCCAGTTGAATGCCGTAGTCTGAGCCGTTGCGCACCTGTTCCTGTTCAGGCGTCCGCAAGTACTCCGGAACGAGAGAGAACGCCCGCCGCAGTAGATCCATATGCCGGCAATAGAGCACCGATAGATCGAAAGGTGTGAAGAGCCACTTGTGAGGATTGACGGCAACGGAATCCGCTCGTTCACAACCCGCTAAAATGTATTGTAGTTCCGGGACCACTGCGGCGGATCCGGCGTAGGCCGCATCAACGTGCAGCCACATGGCGTGCTTCTCACCAATGGGGATGATTTCTTTGATCGGATCAATACTCGATGTCGACGTCGTGCCTACGGTCGCCACGATGCAAAACGGAACCATGCCCTGGCTCTTGTCCTCTTCGATTGCTTCGGCGAGGGCTTGGGCATTCATGCGAAACTCGGCGTCGGTAGGAATCTTACGGAGACCACGCTGGCCCAGGCCCAGGGTGATTACTCCTTTCTCGATCGAGGAATGTGATTGTTCGGAGACGTACACACGGAGCAGCGGCAGGTCAGTCCTCCCGCTCATGCCGTCTTCCCGAATACGTCGTTCCACGCCCTCGCGAGCGGCGGCGATCGCGTGCATGCTCGAAACGGAAGCCGTGTCGTAAATCATTCCAGTGTAGCCAGCATCGAGCCCCATCATCTGGCGGAGCCAATCAAGCACCACTTCTTCCAACTCCGTAGACGCCGGCGAAGTGCGCCACAGCATCGCCTTGTTATCAAAGGCCGCCGATAAAAGTTCACCGAAGATGCCCGGCGCCGATGTGGAGGTAGCGAAGTAGGCGAAGAAAGATGGATGGCTCCAGTGAGTCAGCGCGGGGACGATAAGCCGATCGACGTCAGCGATAATCTGCGCCATGGGTTCACCCCGTTGCGGCGCAGATGTTGGCAGCTGGGCCTTCAAGTCACCCGGATTAATCTGAGAGAGCACGGGCAGGTCCTCGATCCGCTCGAAGTAGTCGCTGATCCAGTCAATCAGTTCGTGACCAAAACGGCGAAACTCGTCAGCGCTCATGTCACCGGACGGAGGGGCCGTTCCGCCATTGAGTTGTGGTGCTTCTTTCATTAGTTCTATGCAGCGATAAGCGGCGGGAAACCATGCTGCTTACGTCCAATCGGGCCATCAAATGCTTTCGAGGTCTTAAAGAGTTCGAACCTTCCATCCGCAGCCCACTCTGCGCAGCGCGAGCGTAACTCCTGCATCTCGTCGGAACTCATTGGTTGCAAGTTGCGGGCAATCCGCAGGTTCTGCCTCAGCACCTTCAAAGAATCGAAGCCGCTGATAGTCGCAGTCACTGGCAGGCTCATTGCATAACGCAAGGCTTCCGCCGGTGTGATAAACCTTTTCTTCACTGGCCCGCCATCACCGCACATACTCTTCATTCCCAGGGCCGCTATCCCGCGCCGGTTGAGTTCCGGCAGCACTCGTTGTTCAAAACTACGGAAGGTTCCGTCGAGAACGTTGAGCGGCATCTGACATGAGTCGAATGGGTAGTCGTATCGAAGCATCTTGAGATGAATGGAGGGATCTTTGTGCCCGGTGAATCCTACGAAGCGAACCTTTCCTTCCTTCTTGGCCTGGTTTAAGGCTTCGACAACTCCGTCTTTCGCGAAGTGCAACTCCGGATCGTTGTCGTAGACAACCTCATGAATTTGCCAGAGGTCCAGATAGTCGGTCTTGAGACGTTTCAGTGACTCGTGCAACTGCTTCATGGCAACTTTCCGCCCGCGGCCATGGGTGCAAACCTTGGTCATAAGAAATGCGCCCTGCCGCCGGCCTACAAGCCCCTGCCCCATGATTTCTTCAGTCAGCCCATCATGATATTCCCAGGCGTTATCCATAAAAGTAATGCCCTGATCAAAAGCTTCCTGGACTATTCTGATCGCCTCGCGTTTCGTCTTAACTAACCCGAGGTGGTATCCACCCACAGCCAGCGCCGAAACTTCCACACCGGTCCGGCCAAACGGTCGCCGCGGGATCTCGCCAGAAGACTGTTCCGCTCTTCCCATACACAGCTCTCCTCCTGTTTTCGCGAAACTCTATAGGTCATTGCCAACGGATGCAACAGATAGCATTGCCGATTCCCTCGACAGCGGCGTTGAAATGGTTATAATTGCGCGCCTGGAAAAACTCCTGTCAGACCGCGAGCGGTAGCGACCGGGTGGTGGACTCAACCCGCACTGAGTGTCGTACCCGGTCGCTACCGCACGCGGTTCTGACAGAAAACCCAATGAAGTTTGCGTCCGGACAGTGTCGCGGCTATTATTCAGGCTCGGCTGCCCAATCGCTAAAAATAGAGGCCCTCAGATTTGTTTAAGCCCGGCCTGCATGTTCGCGGATCAAACACGATATCTAAGTTCTAACATCAGTCAAAACCAGCCCGTGAGGACCATATGAAACGCATCCTGCTGAGTTTACTAATAATCGCTAGCTTGCTAACCGCATTCGCGTGCCAACCCCCCGGCGGTGGCGATAAGGTGAGAATCGGCGTCTTCATGTCGCTGACTGGGTCGACCGCAAACTTCGGCATCTCCTCTGTAAATGGGATCAAGATGGCTGCGGACGAAGTAAATAAGGCAGGCGGCATCAATGGTAAGCAGATCGACCTGCTGGTGCAGGACGATCGCTCGGACGCGTCAGAGGCAGCCACGATAGTCACCAAGTTTGTGACCCAGGATCAGGTCCATGGCATTCTGGGCGAAGTGGCCAGCTCGCGATCTATCGCGGCAGCTCCGATTGCTCAGAACGCCAAGATCCCAATGCTCACGCCATCTTCCACCAATCCCGAAGTGACCAGGAAAGGTGATTTCATTTTCCGCAGCTGTTTCATCGATCCCGTTCAAGGAGCGGCCATAGCGCAATTCGCCGCGAAGTCGCTGGGAGCGAAACGAGCCGCCATCATGGTTGATCGCAAGAACGACTATTCCACCGGACTCGAGAAGGTTATCAAGGAAGTGTTCACTCGCCTGGGCGGACAGATAGTCGCCACTCAGTCGTTTCAGGAAGGGGATCAGGACTTCAACGCTCAGCTAACGTCACTGAAAGGCTCAAATCCAGAGGTGATTTTCGTGCCTGGCTACTACAACGACGTTGGACTAATCGCGAAACAAGCACGCGACAAAGGCATCATGGTGCCTCTTATTGGCGGCGACGGTTGGGATTCGGCCCAACTCTACGCAATCGGCGGCTCCGCCCTGAATGGCTCCTACTTCACCAATCACTATTCGCCCTATGACACGGATCCAAAGGTCCAGAAGTTCGTCAACGACTACAAAGCTCTCTACAACACCGTTCCGGACGCTCTGGCGGCAACGGCCTACGACGCTGCCAACATCATGTTCGACGCTATCAAGCGGGCAAATTCCCTCGACGGCACTGCTATCCGCAACGCTTTGGCCGCAACTAAGAGCTTTCCAGGGGTTACCGGCGACGTCACCTTCAACGAAAATCGCGATGCGGTCAAGCCGATCGTCATGATTGAAATCAAGGATGGCGGCACCTATGCTGTGCGCGAGCGCGTGCAGGTCGACGGTGCAGCTATGCCTACGTTGTCGACCAGCGCTTCACCATCAGCAGCGATGAGTTCGTCACCATCGGTTGCCAGTTCGCCGGCTGCTGCGGCATCGCCCGCGGAGAGCCCCAAGACCAGCATGAAGGCCAGCCCGAAGGCTTCACCCAAGGCCAGTCAGTAATCGCGCCTTGATGGATAGTGATGTGACCCTGGCCGGGCGCCTTAGCGGTTCGCTGTCGGCGAGCTTGTAGTTACCAAATACAAAGAGAAATCGTCCAACACTCCGGTTCACACCTATGAGTACGTTCCTCCAGCAGTTGATTAACGGTGTCTCATTGGGCGCGATCTATTCGCTCATAGCTTTGGGCTACACGATGGTCTACGGCGTGCTCAAGCTGATCAACTTCGCGCACGGCGACGTTTACATGGTGGGAGCTTTCATGGGCTACTACCTCGCCAATGGATTAGGTGTGCGGGGTGCTCAGGCGTTGGGTATGAGCACTGACGGCATAATCGCCCGGGGTCTGCTGGGAAGTGGAACGCTGGAGCCATCTCTAATTACTGCCCTGGCAGTTATGCTCCTGGCGATGGCGATTTGTGCTGCCCTGGGTGTGATCATCGAGCGCTTCGCGTACCGTCCCGTACGCAAGTATTCTCGTTTGACGGCTCTGATCACGGCCATCGGCGTTTCCCTCCTGCTCGAAAATGGTGGTCAGGTGGTTTTCGGGGCTGACCCTAAGTTTTTTCCTGAACTGTTCAAGAAACGCAACATCGAACTGTTGGGCGGCGCGAGTATAAATAGTGCTGACATCATCGTGCTCGTGATTGCGCTGGCGCTGATGATCGGACTGCAACTCGTCGTCTTCCGCACCAAGACCGGGCGGGCAATGCGCGCTGTTTCGTTTAACCTGCAGTCGGCGAAACTGATGGGTATCAATACCGATCGCATAATCGCTTTCACCTTTGCCCTTGGGTCTGCCCTGGCAGCGGCCGCGGGTGTGTTGGTCGCGATTCGAATTCCACGCATCGATCCATTGATGGGGATCCTGGTCGGCTTGAAAGCTTTCGTGGCAGCTGTACTGGGAGGCATCGGTAATATTCCCGGGGCCATGCTGGGAGGATTGCTCATCGGCATTACTGAAACAATGGTCGTTGGTTACCTGTCACCGACTTACAAGGACGCGGTCGCGTTTGCCATATTGATCCTGATACTGCTCTTTCGGCCCTCTGGCCTTCTTGGTTCGGTATCTCAGGAAAAGGTCTAAGACAAGGGTGAACCACGCAGGAGAAAGATGAAAAACAAATCGGCATTAGTTTCTTCTTTCATCCTTCATCCTTCCTCCTTCACCCTTTGATTTTCTATGCCTCGTTACTTACGTAATCTCATCATTGCCCTGCTCGTCATTGCCGCACTCTACGGTTTGGATTTCGTATTCCAGGGCCGGATGATCAACCCATATTTTAGTCGCATTCTCATGTTGTCGGGCATCGCCATCACACTGGCTGTATCCCTGAATTTAATCAACGGCTTCACCGGACAGTTCTCTATTGGACACGCGGGTTTCATGGCGGTGGGAGCCTATTCGTCAGCATACTTCTCCGTTAGCTACGGTGCAGGTTTTGCGGAAACACTCGGTGGCGGTAACTTGGGTTGGGCGCTGGCGCTGGGAGCTGCAACTCTGATTGGTGCACTGGCTGCGGCCCTGGCGGGTCTGGTGGTGGGCGTGCCGTCGCTTCGCTTGAAAGGTGACTACCTCGCTATCGTAACGCTCGGTTTCGGCCAAATCATCGTTGTCTTTCTAAATAATATCGAAGCTGTTGGCGGCGCTCGTGGCTATTCCGGCATTCCCATCGTCAAGAGCTTCTTCTGGATCTTCCTGATTGCCATT
>JAMQPI010000100.1 GCA_023717565.1 Pyrinomonadaceae bacterium
TTCAGAGCTTCGATCAACTGCGGCACGGCGGACTGCGCGGCCGGGCCTATGCTTGCGAGGGCCTCAGACGCCGCCCAGCGAACGCCGGGAATCGGATCGCCCAAGGCTCTGGCGAGGTCCTTGGTCGCCGCGCCCGCCTTCGGACCGATGGAGGCCAGGGCCTCCGCCGCGTAGATGCGGACGTATGGGTCCTCGTGCGACAGAGTCTTGACTAGAGCGCCTACCGAAGGACTGGCCCTCTTGCCCAAGGCGCCCAGGGCACGCGCGGCATCGCCCGCAACCACCGAATCCTCGTCTCTCAGTGCCCGTCTCAACGCCGGTTGAATCCATTCTGTATCGGGCGCCAGATCAATCAAGGCATCAACGGCGCTGCGCCGGATGGAGGTCCGCTCATGCCGAAGCAGATCCACCAGCAGCGGAATGGCCGGCGGACCGATCCGCCGGATGATCTCAAAAGTCTCCAGATGCAGATCTTCATTGCGACGGTTGAGGAATCGTCTCAGCAAAGGCAGCGACCGCCCCGCCCCTTGGACCAGGGCGGCTGCGGCGGTTGCGCGGACCTTCGGGTCGTTGGCCATCACGCGATTTGCCCAGTCAAGGACGAGGTCGGAGTGCCTGGAAAGATCCGAACGCTTGCCTTGGCGCGGCTGAGGGAGTGAATGCGTGGTTTGAGCGAGTACTGGTATCGGCAGAATACAAAGCAGCGTGCAGATGAACAAGTGTCGCATGGTCGCAGCAAAGACTGACGAAAGAGTTAGCCGCTTGACGGTGGCCTGTTGGAGCGGCACCCGACGACCCGGCGCGGCGATCTTATACACCCGCTGCTCCACACTCAATAGATAGCCGTTGAATTGAGAAGCTCAGTGGGTTTCCGCTCGCAAGGCCTTCGCTCATCCAGGCTCTAAGCTCGTCACCCGCTCCGCGGGTTGACGGCGCCAATCCCTGAGTCAAGGTAGATAATCGCAACGATCATTGCCAATCGGGTTGTGTTTGGATTATGTTGTCCTCAATTCAGTCGCAGGTTCTCTAAAACTAAAGGACTCCGATTCCAACAAAGGAGTATGAAAATGGCACGCATCTCTCTATGCATCGGATTGATTCTCTTCGCGCTGACTTGCTCTGTCCATAACGCTTATGCCACGAACTGGACGGCGGACATGAAAGAGGGCAAGGCAGTGTTGCAATCTGCTGGACCGCTCGCGTTTGGGCCTGAGGGGATTCTATTGATTGCGGATACAAAAGCGGCGGCTATTGTCGCGGTGGCCACGGGCGACACAAAAGCGGCTGCGAATGTTAAGCCCTTGAAAGTCGAAGCCATCAATGAAAAAGTCGCAGCGTTACTGGGCACGACCGCCGATCAGATTCTGATCGAAGATATGGTTGTCAATCCACTGTCGCGTAATACGTATCTCGCAGTCTCGCGCGGACGCGGACCGGATGCCGTTCCAGTGCTGGTGCGAGTGAAAGTCGATGGTCAACTCGAAGTTGTCGCGCTCGACAAGGTCAATTTCTCAAGAGCTGAATTGCCAAACGCGCCAGCTGACGCTGTCGTTGGACAAGGCAATCGTCAGAGCAACCCGCGCCGCGAATCGATCACTGATATAGCTTTCACTGAGGGACGCGTCCTGGTCGCTGGTTTATCCAACGAAGAATTTGCGTCAACTCTGCGCGCCATTCCATTTCCGTTCAAAGAGGTGACTACGCCGACCAGTGTCGAGATTTATCATGGCGCACACGGACGTTTTGAAACGCGCGCTCCGGTCCGAACGTTTGTTTCTTACAACGTCGGCAAAGAAACTCAGGTGCTCGCCGCTTACACCTGTACACCGCTAGTACAGTTTCCGCTTAGCGACCTGAAACCCGGGGCCAAAATCAAGGGGAAGACGATTGCTGAACTCGGCAACCGCAATCGCCCGCTCGACATGCTTGTCTACGAACAGAACGGCAAGAACTACCTGTTGCTAACAAACAGTAGCCGCGGTGTCATGAAGATCAGCACGGATAACATTGCCGGTGCAGAGAGCATCGTCGCGCCAGTGCCAGACGGAACCACCAAAGGGATTGGTTATGAAACCATTGCTGATTTGAAGGGTGTGGACCAAATGGATCGTTTTGATGGCAAACACGTACTGCTGCTCCGTCGTAACGAAGGTGGCGCATTAAGTCTTGAAGCCTTGCCATTGC
>JAMQPI010000119.1 GCA_023717565.1 Pyrinomonadaceae bacterium
GGATTTCATCCTTCACGCGGCGTTGCTGGGTCAGGCTTTCGCCCATTGCCCAAAATTCCCGACTGCTGCCTCCCGTAGGAGTCTGACCCGTATGTCAGTGTCAGTGTGGCCGACCGCCCTCTCAGGCCGGCTACGGATCGTAGCCTTGGTAGGCCGTTACCCTACCAACTAGCTAATCCGCCGCAGGCTCCTCTTCAGACGCGAGGTCTTTCGATCCCCCGCTTTAACAACTGTCACCATTAGGTGCCGCTGCATTATGCGGTATTAGCAACCGTTTCCGGTTGTTATTCCCCATCCAAAGGTAGATTACCTACGTGTTACTCACCCGTGCGCCACTCTACTCACCCCCCGAAGGGGACTTTCGCGTTCGACTTGCATGTCTGAGGCACGCCGCCAGCGTTGATTCTGAGCCAGGATCAAACTCTCGTTAGAATTTGTTCTCTGGAACATTATCGATACTGGTTGTATCCGATAATGACTCTTCTTTAAAGAGTTTTGACGCGAGCTTTATCACTCGCGTTTGACTCTCAAAGGTCATTGATATGGACACGCTCTATCTAGTTTTCAAACATCGATTCCAAATTGTATTTGGATTTGCCTTACAGACGATCCTAAACTCGCCCCAAGCAAACGGAGACTGTAACCTATGACGCTAACTCTGTCAAGGCGCGTTTAACCTTAATTGAAGGTTATTTTTAGCGAACAAAAGCGCCGCCCCTCTCCATCAATAACTCCTAAGAGAAAAGCGGCACTCGCTAGTGCCCCGTCATCCTAAGTCTGTCAATTTCCCTTCTCCGAAGGAATGGGCATTATAAGGAGATTCAATCAGTTGTCAACCCCACCGCGAAAGCGTGTGCTTTCATTAGTACTTACTTCGAGGCACCCAACTATCTCCGGCGCCGTTCCTCGACAGCGACACCAGGAGCCGCCACTTTCAATATTCCCCGACTGTCTTTGTAAACACTATATTGCGCGTCCTTGATCTGACCGCTTTGATCCTGTGCCCGGACAGTAAAGCTTTTGTTTTCACCGCGCCCCTGCACTCTCAAGGGTAAGAATCCCTTCAAATCTGAACTGCGATAAGCGGTATAGTGCTCCTGATTGCGTTTGTCATATCCCACCACATAAATACGGTCGAAATCTGGTTCATCAAGCGTACGGGGCTGATTGGAGCTGCTCTTCTCAAGAATTATCCAGCTGCCGGGACGCGCTTCCTTCCCGGCGTTTTTATCCGTTAGCGATCCCTCGGCGTCACTCGGACTACCATCAAGCCTTTGCCAGGCAACAAACTCTCTACCCGTTCGATAAAAAATAATGTCGCTTGGCACAGCTAGCTCAACTTGTTTGCCATAGATCCAACCGGCGGGTGCTGGAGAAACTGCCGGGGGCAGCCTAACTTTGTACCAAAGCTCGTTCGCTTCCTCGACTTCGCTCTCTTCCTGATTACGACTCGCTCCACGGCTGGACGATGGTTGCGCACTTCCCGCCTTTGGGGCCACATCGCTTTCGATGGCTTCTGAGGACTTCGGCTTCGGGATCCGTTTCCAACCTACGATCTCAAAACGTGACCCCGTGTCGAGTCTCATCATGATGTTTTCATTGCCGCTGCGATCAGGAGACAGTCGTAGATTCGAGCTCGCGCGCAGCTGTCCGGTAGCTTGCGCCGCGATATCCTTGTCCTCCTCAGCCAGTTTCCTGGAAGCCCCGAGCACTTCTTCAGGCATGACGTTGCGAGCCTCAATCCAACCCTCCGTATTCTCAGCATCATTCATCCGGACGCGAAGCCACCGCTCCTTACGCGTGTTGTCACTTGGATCCAGCACATCGAGCGACTCAAGAATGCCCACCGCATCTCCGCGATTGACTTCCAACAGATCCGCCGCGACCACTGCCGTCGAGCTGCGAATCTGGGCGCGTCGCGCAACCACGACGCCCGAATCGCTCTTCTTCGCTAGCGTGCTACAACCCAGCGCCAAGCCTAAGAGCGCACAGATGACTACAGTTCGAGAAAAATAACTCACTATTTCAATTCCCAGATGCTGTTCAACCGAACCGCGACTACCCCTGATAACCCAAGGAGCGAAGTAACTTGCTTTGCTCAATTGTTAGTTCCTTGTTAATTAGAATCCGAGTTCGAAAGTCCCTGGTTTCGACACTCAGGCCATAAGGGGCCAGGGTTACATCGAGAGCGATGTCGCCGCCGTTCTGTACATAACGTTCAAAAAACTGCTTCAATCCGGGCGGCTGATTCAACATCGACATTATAACCTCGTTCGCATTTCCTCGTCCTGTTGCGCTCGTTCGGAACAGTTCGGCATAGATATCAGCCCCTGAAGATTCATTCCGAGTAAGCTGGCGCAACAACAGGTCATGAATGAACGCGACCAGCATTCCCTTGTCGTACACGAAGGACGGAGCGGCCGTCCAGCGTCGCTCCGAAGCTTCAATCAGAGACAATTTATCATGGTCCGGTTGGGAGCGATATGAGTCATAAACACGAGCCATCGTATCCAGGTAGTCGTCAAACTTGATCAGCTTGAGGCGAAGACAAGTAAGTAATGCCTGGTAGAGAGTAAAACCTTCAAAAAACCAATCGTAGTCGCCTTCAAGCTTGAGCCCGTTTGGAACCCAGAGATGAAACAGTTCATGCGCCAGCACTACGCCCAACCTCGCCAACAGCGCCCGGTCACTGGCATTGCGCCCTAGCAGCAATACAACACTCGCACCGCGTGTGTCGGCGGTCCACCGTTCAGGTCCAACCACCCCGTTCAAGGGCGCGAGCATGACCACCGATCTGCCGCTTAGCCTATACCTGGTCAGCTTCGCATGCTCCTTGACGATCTTGCCGACAAGCTTTAGGGCATCGCTATCCGCGAAGGCCCATTCACCCGACGTAATCAGAGCCAAATCCATTGAGTCGGCGTGGAGGCGAGTTTCATGCAAATCGCGGCCAACATAGAATACAGCTCGATCGATATTCGTAACGTCATACTGTCGATTGTTGTCGGGCAAAAGAGCCGATGCGACTGTCCAACCCGCAGGCAGCTTAAATTCGATGGTGACAGGTAAGGAAAGGGGGCCGTCTTTGCCGAGTCGTGGTAGGAGGTCTGCCAGCATCAGGAAGCCTCGCTCCTGATTGATCCAGGAAACGTGCGACAACTCAGCCCATCGCGAGCGCTCCTGTAGCTGGATCTCGTAACTAAAGGTCGAAACTTCCTTGCTCGAGCGAAACTCGCCCGGGGCGAGGTTACGCACTGAAACCGTTTCCCCCGGTGCCGCTACTTCAAAACTCTCAACGCGGTTTCCGAGGCCGGATATCCCTGCATAGATATTTCGAAATGACCACGTATCGGTGAGTGGACCTTCAGCTTCGATTAAGGCCCTGGCAGGAGACAGTGAGGTAACTGTGATTCGAACCTTGAGAGATCGAGCATGCACTTCTTGGGAGGGGTAGATAAAAAGTCCGAGGATGGCGAGGAGTATTCGCAGTTGTTTAAGCTGGCTAACCCTGTGTTCTGCCAACCGCATCAAGCCCACTCTCAGGTTCGACAAGAGATCCGGGGAGGCACTTCAAAGCAAGTCGATTACCCCTAAGCCACGGCAATTATTGACACCCTAGTAATCGACCCTTAGTATTGCACAATCGGACTGTACCATACCGTTCGGAACCGTGACTAGAAAGCCGTGACGAGCAAACGACACTCAGCAAATCTCTTTCCCCGCACCTCATTGGCGCGAGTGCTGTCGTCGTTGCTGCTGGTTTTTATTCTTTACGGCACCACCATAGAGGCGGCGCACCGGCACGGAAGAGTTCTCAATACAGAAGCGACCGAACAATCTCACTCAGTCTCGAATCCCAGTGTCCCAACAACTCACGCCAATGGTCAGTTTGGCTGCAGCGAATGCCTCATCTGCCAGCTACAAAAGACCTTTTCAGCAACGCTGGTAACGGTCCGCGCAGTTAGTTCTCCACCGATTGCACGATTAGAACTCACTATACCTGCTGCAATAGCGTTCAAGGCCCAGACCAACACACCACAAAAGGGTCGGGCACCTCCGTTTACCTCCTAATAAATTCTATCTAACGCTGCCTTTCCGCGAGCTAGTTCCCAAAGACGATCCCACCGGCCCAAGAAGCTGGTGGCTGTCCATTCAGCGGGACGGCAGTCCAAGTTTTTTCCGTTGGATCAATTAGGGGTACACGCCATGAGTAATGATTTTGCAGTAAAGGCTTCTGCGATGGCCTTGCGTCGCGCGATGATAGTCGCCTTCATTTCGTTGTTCAGCTTGCCGGCACTTGGCCAAACGAATGCAACTTTAAGAGGGACGGTAACGCTCGGTGAGAGTGGTAAGCCGATACACAATGTACTCATTACGATTATGCAGTTGAAGCGTACTGTAAGCACCGACGAGCAAGGTAACTACGAATTCAAGGACCTCCCCCCTTCCAGATACGAAGTTCTGGCCCATTTGGATCGCGTTCCGGACATCGTGCAGAGCGTCAATGTCGTCGCTGGACGAAGTGCGACGCTTGATTTTCGCGTGGAGCTTAGCGGAGTGTCGGAGCAAGTTACTGTTACGGCGACCGGCACGGAACAGGCCGTCTCCAGCTCTATTCAGTCCGTGGATGTAATAGGTTCCATTGACCTGGCAAAGAAGAGCCCGGTATCGCTTGGCGAAGCGTTGGACGGCGAATTGGGAGTTGCTAAACGAAGTTTTGGTCCCGGCACCGCGCGGCCTGTTATTCGAGGGTTTGATGGCGACCGCGTCCTCGTTCTCCAGGATGGAAATAGAATTGGGGGGTTGGGCTTCGAATCGGGTGATCACGCCGAGCCGATCAATGTCTTGACCGTGGAACGAATTGAAATCGTTAAGGGTCCAGCCTCGCTGCTCTATGGCAGCAACGCTATCGGTGGAGTTGTGAACGCTATCACGGGCCACGACAGCGCGCACAAAGGATTGAATGGTTACCTCACCGCCGTTGGCAGCACCAATAGCAGCCAGGCCGGCAGCACTGCAGGGGTTGAATTTGGAACGGAACGATGGCTCTTCTGGGTCAACGGTGGTGGTCAGAGTGCCGGCGATTACGCCACACCCATCGGGGAGGTGAAAAACTCTTTCACACGCGAAGGCAATGTGTCTGCCGGCTCCGGCTATTACAGACAAAAGGGGTTCTTTAGCTTCAATTACCAATTCGACAAGCGGAGGTACGGCATCCCCGTAGACCCCGCCGAGGAAGATCCAGAGATCGTCAACCTGAATCCGCGGCGGCACAGCATTCAATTCAACGGCGGCTTCCGGGAGGCGCAGTCGTTTATAGAATCAGGGAACTTCTCGGTTCAGTACAACGATTACACACACTCCGAAACCAACTCACTCACCAACGAAGTAGGCACCCTCTTCATTAATAAGACTTCTCTTTACCGCGGAATGTTCGAGCAGCGAAAGAACGGCCGCCTATCAGGCCGATTCGGTTTTTGGGGACAACACAGAGACTTCAGCGCGCTTGGCGAGGAAGCTCTCGCTCCACCCACAAAACACAATGCCTTCGCTCTATTTACCCTTCAGACGTTGGATT
The DNA here is from genome assembly GCA_023717565.1 of Pyrinomonadaceae bacterium. Taxonomy (GTDB): domain Bacteria; phylum Acidobacteriota; class Blastocatellia; order Pyrinomonadales; family Pyrinomonadaceae; genus PSRF01. Next base: position 5,579 of record JAMQPI010000119.1, read on the forward strand.
TCGAGCGAGCTTCTTTGCAATTCGGCGGACGCATCGAAACCAATCGCTACAATCCGGAGGCAACTGAGGCGAGAGGAGCTCTGCCTAGTCGAAGTTTCACGGGCGTATCAGCTGCGCTGGGCGTGCGGATTCCAACCTGGAGCGGAGGGGCAGTGTTCGCCAACTACTCGCATTCCTATCGCGCTCCATCGCTCGAGGAACTTTTCAACCTCGGCCCGCATCCGGGCAATTTGGCTTTCGAGATTGGTGACCCGAACCTTAAGCGCGAGCTTGGTGACGGCCTGGACTTCGGAGTTCGCCATTCATCAAAGCGTCTCCGCTTCGAAGCGAACGGATTCTATTATCACATTAGGGATTTTGTTTTCCTTGCTCCCACCGGAGAGGTGGACGAAGAAGAAAACCTAATAGTAGCGGAGTACCGGCAGGGGAATGCTCGTTATACGGGAACCGAAGCCCAGGTTGATATTGGAGTACATCCCAACATCTGGCTCAATCTGGGGGCGGACTATGTGAATGCTGAACTGGTTTCGACCGGGACTCCTCTGCCACGTATTCCACCGCTGCGAGGTAAATTTGGGCTCGAATTGCGATACAAAGGCTTGCTCCTGAATCCCGATGTCGTGCTGGCTCAGGACCAGACGCGGCTTTTTCCGAACGAGACCAGGACTGCCGGGTACACGATTTTTGGTATCTCCGGTTCCTACTTGATTGCGAGGCAGCACGCCGCCCATATCATCTCTTTTAATGCTTTCAACCTTGGCGACCGGCTTTATCGCAACCACCTGTCCTTTATCAAAGAGTTTGCCCCCGAAATGGGTCGAGGGTTACGGGTTACTTATACCCTTCGATTCTTCTAGTCAGGTGTCCACTTCGTTGGCGCACGGGGGTTCTTCGGTGCGACCCATCTGGGTGAAAGCACGAACAAATAGGAGGAACCCCCGTTTCCGTCAGTTCGTAATCAATCCCGCGGGCCGAGTTGATGAGAATCAAGACTGTGCAATCGTCTCCCGTGGTCGTTTCGTTGACAGCGGCTCATAACGGCCCGTAAAATACTGACTTTCCGCCTTGATCTTCAGGATCTAACGACCGAGGATATTGCTGTGACTCTAGTCAAGATCATCGTCATCACGGTTTTGATCATCCTGAGCATTCTGTTTTTGGGACGTTTCTTCATATAGCTCGGGCTGGCTGCATCCTCGTGCCCTCCAAGACGCGCAATACAGGGCTGCTAACTCAAGACCCGGTTTCCCTACCATCTCTACACAGATTTCTGGTGCTGTTCTACTGTTCCCTACTGGCAATCGCTGCTTCACTGCCGGTTAAGGCATCGGGTCAGGACACATCTGAGAACGACGACGTCATAAAAGTCAGCACCGACCTGTTGCTCTTCCCCATCCGCATTCGAGATAAGCGCGGACAGATTGTGAGAGGTTTAGAGCAAAGCGACCTGACTCTGAAGGACAAGGACCAGGTTACAACCGGTCTGTATTTCGCTCCCGGGACCGACCGCGTAGCAATTGTTTTCGCACTCGATCAGTCCGGCAGCTTGCGCGAGATTATTTCACAGCAGCAGGACGCTGCGATCGCCTTGTTTGGCCGCTTTAGCGATCGGTCAAGCGTCGCCGTCCTTCGCTTTGCGGAATCCTCCTCGCTAGTCGTCCCTTTTGGTCGCGATCCCGCAGCAACGCGTGCCGCATTCAGTTTTAACGTCGGCACGAACCAGCGCACAGCGATCTTCGACGCTGCCGCAAAAGCACTCCGGGTGTTTGATGACTTGCCGCGAGTTCGAACTGAACGCCGGATAGTTGTGCTGATTAGCGATGGTCTCGATAATGCCAGTCAAACGAAAGCTAAGGCGGTGATTGATGCAGCTTTGGAGAAACGTGTGTCATTCTACGTGGTTCACTTGCCACTGTTTGAGCCGCGTGAAGGACGACTTGCAGTACGCTCACCGGCCAGGGGCTTTCGTGAACTCGCCCGGGAAACGGGTGGCAATTATTTCCTCGTAGGAGGTGAGTCCGGAGATGCGCTCAAGCTTGATAAGACTGTCGATCTGGCTCCGATCTTCCAGGCGATTGAAGAGGACCTGAAGAGCCAGTATCTGCTGGGCTTCTACATCAACGAAACTGCGCGCGACGGACGCAAGCACCGTTTCTCACTGAAACTCTTGCCATCTGGTGTCGAGTATTCAGTAGGACGTCTGGGCTATTCTCGCTCGCATGACTTTTTTGTGAATCTGCCGAGCGGCGTTACGAAGCTTCCGAAATAACAACCTGGAAAGAGTTTGGATCGATCTCTTTGGCATTCGAAAATGGACATACCTGAAAACAACGAGCTCGGGTTGCGACGAATTCGCCGCGCCCTCATCAGTGTCTCCGATAAATCACGCATCCTGGACTTCGCGCGTGAATTGAAGCAACACGACGTTGAGATAATCAGCACTGGAGGTACCGCGAAGGCTCTGCGAGAAGCGGGGATCGAAGTAGTAGACGTCTCCGAAATAACCGGCTTTCCTGAAATGATGGACGGCCGAATAAAGACTCTGCACCCCAAGATCCACGGTGCACTGCTGAGCTTACGTGATAACCCCGAACACGTCGCCGCTATGAAGCAGCACAGCATCGAGTCGATCGATATGGTAGTCGTGAATCTTTATCCGTTCGAACAGACCATTAGACGCGCAGGCGTTACGCAGGAAGAAGCCATCGAACAAATTGATATTGGTGGGCCGGCAATGATTCGCTCAGCAGCCAAGAATTGCCGCGACGTAGCCATTGTTGTTTCGCCAGATGAATACAACGGCGTTGGTAAGGAGTTGCGACTCCACGCGGGTGCCTTGTCATCAGCCACGCGGCGACGATTGGCCCAAAACGCTTTCCAACGCACTGCCAACTATGACAAGGCGATAAGTGAGTACCTTTCGATGAAGGAAGGGGAGCCCTCGCCCGCAAACAGCGCTGCCGAAGGTGCGCTTGCGCTGTTCCCTGAAGCCAGGGAAATCGACTTCAGCCTACAGAAAGTCGCCGATTTGCGTTACGGAGAGAATCCCCATCAGAGAGCAGCCCTTTACAGCACCGGGCTGGAGATTGGTGTCGGAGGTCTGGCTCACGCAGAGTTGTTGTCCGGCAAGGAGATGTCATTCAATAACTATCTCGATGCCGATGCCGCCTGGGCACTTGTTAGTGATATGGATTCTCTCGCCTGCGCGATCATTAAGCATACCAACCCCGCCGGGGTTGCTGTCGATGTCAGCAACGAAGCTGCCTACCGGCGGGCGCTCGCCACAGATCCTGTTTCAGCATTTGGAGGTATTGTCGCTTTTAACCGCACTCTTGACGAAGCAGGAGCACGTGCGGTAACAGAGATATTTACCGAAGTAGTTATTGCGCCAGACTATGAAGACGGTGCGCTCTCTGTACTGCGCTCAAAGAAGAACCTGCGTATCCTCCGCATGAAAGGCTTACCATCTACCGATCTATTGGAATGTAGATCAATTTCGGGTGGCATACTCATTCAGAACTCGGATTCGCACCGCCTAACGCGGCACGACTTGAAAGTGGTAACGGAGCGTACGCCGACTGAGGCCGAGGTTGATTCTCTGCTGTTCGCCTGGATTGTCTGTAAACACACCAAGTCAAATGCCATTGTCTATGCGCACAACGGCCAGACCGTTGGGGTAGGCGCGGGCCAAATGTCGCGCGTTGATTCGGTAACAATTGGGGCGATGCGGGCTCAACTTCCTCTACAAGGCTCGGTGCTCGCGTCGGATGCGTTCTTTCCCTTTCGCGACGGAATCGACGAAGCAGCGAAACACGGGATCACGGCTGTGATTCAGCCAGGTGGCTCCGTGAGAGACGAGGAAGTGATTGCGGCCGCCAACGAGCACGGCCTGGCAATGGTGTTTACTGGAGTTCGTCATTTTAAGCATTGAGTCATATCAGACTAAGAGGAGAGAACTATGCGCCTGCTCACCATTATGAGATTCGGATTGATTGCCTGCATTCTAGTCGCCCCGACCGCCAATCTATTCGCTCAAGGTGGCGGCACCCTGGCGCCTCCGTCTGGCAAGACCCAGCGAGTGCGGTTCGCGCGAGGTCGCACAACCGCCATCCTGAAGGGGGCCGTAGTTCGTGGAACGCAAGACCGGTATATACTCGGGGCTCGAGAGGGCCAGACGATGATTGTGCACCTAACGTCACGCGAGAAAAACGCGGTCTTCACGATCCTCGGACCCGATGCAACTGCGCTTCAGGGCACTGACGAAGGACTCGATGCGACAGACTGGACAGGTGAATTACCACTTTCAGGAGATTACTCGATCTGGGTTTCTCCTACCCGGGGTAACGCTACCTACACTTTAGAGTTAACGATTCGATAGCGCTAAGTCTACGTCTTGCTACGGTAGCGGCGCTTGAACCATACTGCGAACATCAACCGCACTTCGTGCTGAGGAAATATGGCAGATTTAGAGATCGAAGCGACAGATTTTGTGCGCTGCCGTTACTGCGGCCAGCGCAACCAGACGAAACCGGGAACCAGTGATGCCCGCTGCGGGCGCTGCCGGCTTCTGCTTTCCGATGAGCCGCACAAGAAGTTTGCCAACCTGAAGAAGGAGCAATACATCCACCCGGCAGATAGACGCGCGCTCGCAGCTCTGAAAGCAATTCCGGGAATTGATTCCGCACTGAAGAAACTACTGGTCGTCACGGGTGAATCGGCTATTAGAGTTATCTTTACAGCGAGTGCCGTCAAAGTGACTCCGGAGCAATGCCCTGATCTTCACGCCAAGCTAAAGATCGCCTGCGCCACGCTGGGCGTGGAAACTCCAGATCTTTTTGTGCAACAGAATCCCGTAGCTAACGCGTTTACCGGTGGGGTCGAGCGTCCGGTGATAGTGCTCTATTCGCAGCTCATCGAGCGCCTGTCTGACGAAGAGGTATTGGCGGTGGTCGCCCACGAGGTCGGTCACATCCACGCCGAACATGTTCTTTACCTCACCGCCGCCCGCTTAATCGAGTATCTGGCTACGACGGCCGTTATGGCATCACCCTTGATCGGAATTGTGAAGGAACTGCTGACTCTGACCATGAGGTCTGCATTACTCGCCTGGGCCCGACGCGCAGAGCTTTCGTGCGATCGCGCGGCGCTACTGGTGACCCAGGACGCCAACGTGATTGGTCGAACCATGATGAAACTTGCGGGCGGAACCTACGCCTCAAAGGTGGACTACGATCTATTTCTCGCCCAGGCCCGCGACTTCGAGAAGAACTACGACGCCAAAGCTCTCGACCGTTTTTGGGCCGACGTAATCACCGCTGGCCTTAGCCATCCCTTTCCGGTCTGGCGCGTATCGGAGATTTTGAAATGGGTCGAAAGCGGCGAATACAAACAACTCCTGACAGGCAAGGCAGAAAGTGAGGCGGCTTAGTACGTCCAAAGTCCAATGTCCAGTGTCCAAAGTCACTGCGGGTTCGCGGGCGTTGGACATTGGACTTTGGACGCTGGACTCTTGACCCATTGGACGTTGGACTCTTGAAACCTATGCTACAAAACAAAAACGGAATCATTTTCGGAGTCGCCAACAAACGCTCGATTGCCTGGGCTACTGCACTTTCGTTACATGGAGCCGGCGCCCGACTCGCGTTCGCTTATCAGGGTGATCGCCTCAAAGAGAATGTGGAGGGTCTCACTCATGACGTCATGCCTGACTCACCAATCCTGCCCTGCGACGTGACGAAACAGGCTGACGTAGATGAGACCTTTCGACGACTGGGCGAAGAGTTTGGCCGGCTCGATTTCTTAATCCACAGCATCGCCTATGCACCGAGAGAAGCACTGGACGGTGAATATCTCGATACGAGCCGTGATGCTTTCGTAACGGCGCTCGAGATCAGCGCGTATTCACTGGCTCAACTTGCCCGGGCTGCGGTCCCTTTGATGACCGAAGGTGGCAGCATCGTCTCGATGACTTATTACGGCGCCGAGAAAGTCGTCCCCGGTTACAACGTCATGGGCATTGCGAAGGCAGCGCTGGAAGCAAGCACTCGGTATCTGGCGCTCGATCTCGGGCCGCGCAAAATCCGCATAAACACTATCAGTGCCGGGCCTATTCAGACGCTCTCTGCGCGCGGTGTTTCGGACTTCACGACCATGTTGAAGCATCACGCCGATCGAGCGCCGCTACGCCGCAATGTGGAGGCGCGCGAGGTTGGTGACACAGCTCTCTTCTTGTGCAGCCCGCTGTCGTCCGGAATCACCGGCGAGGTAATCCACGTGGACTGCGGTTACAACATCATGGGCATGTAAGGAGACCTGATGGACAAGCCTACGGAAGCTGAACAACGACTTCCGCACCCAACGCAGGACGAACAACTTCTCGAGAGTCCGCGCAGCGACGAATTTACTCACACCGACACCTGGCGGGTGTTTCGGATCATGGGAGAGTTTGTTGAGGGTTTTGATGAACTCGCCAGCCTTACACGAGGTATCTCTATTTTTGGTTCGGCCCGCACTAAGCCCGACGATCCTTACTACAAAGCTGCTGAGGAAACCGCAGCCCTGCTCGCACATGAGGGTTTTGTGGTAATCACCGGAGGCGGTCCGGGTATGATGGAAGCGGCGAACAAGGGCGCGTTTGAGGCCGGCGGACTCTCGGTCGGCTGCAACATCGAGTTGCCGTTCGAACAAGGGGCCAATCCGTATCTGACGCGTTCCCTCACCTTCCGCTACTTCTTCGTCCGCAAAATGATGTTCGTGAAATATAGCCTCGGTTTCATAATCTTCCCGGGCGGCTTCGGCACTCTCGATGAACTCTTTGAAGCGCTCACTCTCATTCAGACTCACAAGATCCGTAACTTTCCAGTGGTACTGTTCGGGACTCAATACTGGGGCGGTCTGCTGAATTGGATCCAGGACTTCGCGTTGAAGGAAGGAAAAGTCTCCGAGCAGGATTTGAAGCTCTTACACATGACGGACTCGCCATCTGAGGTTGTGCAGATTGTCGTCAATAGCCAAAGCTCACTGCGCGGCCTCGACAAGGGTCTGGTGGATGACTACCGCGAACTGGAAACGAGGTAGACTACTTACTACTCTGCGGATTGAGACTGGCTGAGAGCCATTTCAGGTAAGGAGCGGAGCCGGCAGTGATGGGTAAGGCGATAATCTCGGGCGTCACGTAACTGTGAAGCGCCCGCACCTCACGTTCAAACTCTTCAAATCTCGAACGCTCGGTCTTGGCGACGATTAAGACCTCGTTCTGCCATGTGATCGTACCCTTCCAACGAAATACGGAACTCATGGGCTGCGAGATTTGAACGCATGCAGCCAGGTGCGCGCCAATCAGCATTTCGGCGAGCCTGGCCGCTTCGGCGGCATCTGCGGCAGTCATCAGTACCACGATAGCTTCCGATGATTGTGTGCTCACAGTGGCTGACTAGCCCTTTCCGCGTGCCCGCTCATCGGGTCTCCGGGTCATCGCTCTCTTCGTCTTCATCGACTGGGCCACCTGTAAGCGGAGTCATATCATCGCCGAAGAAGGCCGCATAAAGTTCCTGCGCGCGGTCGAAGTCGCGTTCATCAACCATTACCAGGCTGCCCTCTGCGGTGGCTGACAGCAGCGGCGAGAGCGAATCAGCGCCTCCTGATTTCACAATAGAGCGAACTCCATTCTGCCTAAGAATGTCGTTTACCATCTCGGCTTCAACCGGCGAGCCGAGGTTGTGCAGGGGCAGGAAGCGCGCTTCGCTGTCGTCATGCGCAGTGGTAGCGTCCAAACGTTCGACCAGATCAGTGTCGTCGTCCGGACAATGCGTTATACCGGGCTCGTACTCAGCTTCGCAAACAGGACAAAACATGAATCCCTCCATTAACAAAGTGACCGGAGACAGGATAAGGACTTAGCGGTCAGTTGTCACCCCTCACCTGTCACCGCCCGGCTGAAGGGAATCTCTTCGAAGTGGGTCATTTCTTTGAAGGCGTGGAACCGCTTGTTAATTTCCTGGTGGGTCAGCCGTCGCACGCGTTCGGTGCCAAATTCTTCCACGTTGAATGAAGCCATTACCGAACCAAAGATCATTGCGCGTCGCATGGCTGCATCGTCCAGTTTCTCCTGGCTGGAGAGGTAACCCATTAAACCGCCGGCGAAGGTATCGCCCGCCCCAGTGGGATCAAAGACAGATTCGAGCGGATATGCCGGAATCGCGAAGTAGCTCTGGGTTGTGAACAATGCCGCTCCATATTCGCCTCGTTTTACGATCAGCGCTCTGGGTCCCCACGACAGAATCGTCCTGGCAGCTTTAATAAGATTAGGAATCTCCGTGAGCTGTCTCGCTTCAGCATCGTTAATGATGACGACATCCACTCCCTTGATTGTGCGCAGCAGCGACTCCCTGGCAGTATCGATCCACAGGTTCATTGTATCGAGTGCGACCAACTCAGCATTCGGGATTTGCTCCCGCACTTCGCGTTGCAGATCCGGTTGAATGTTTCCGAGAAACACCAAACGAGATTTCTTCGAATCTTCCGACAGCTTTGGCTTGAATTCGGCGAAGACGTTGAGTTGGGTGTCGAGAGTGTGGGCGACGTTCAAATCGTAATCGTAGCGCCCCTGCCAGCGAAAGGTCTTCCCGTCAGGGATGCGTTCGAGATCGTTGATGTTGACGCCGTGATCATCGAATACTTCCTGGTCCGCTGCCGTAAAATCTCCGCCGACCACGCCGACAATTCGAACATTGGTGTAATAGCTGGCCGAGATCGAGAAGTGAGATGCGGAGCCGCCGAGCATCTTGTCGCATTTGCCAAAAGGGGTTTCTACTGCATCAAAGGCTACCGAGCCAACCACAAGGAGAGACATAGGTTTTTTGTTCTGGGTTCTTTCTTGGTTTTCGGACTTGGTTTTAGTCTTGGTCTTTGGTCTTTAGTCTTGGGTCTTGGTTCTTTGGGTCTTTGGGTCTTTGAATCTGATTCTAATTCTCTTGTTTTGGTTCTTAAATCTGAGATCTCAAATCTGAGATCTCAGATCCCGCCTCCTGCCTCCTGCCCCTGCCTCCTGCCCCCTGCCTCCTGCCACCCGCCTACTGCTTTCCGGCGTCCGACTTCACTTTCGCGCTACCCAACGCCGCCAGGTCTGCTTCAGCTTGTTTCCGAAAACTACTCTCCGGGTAATCGGTAATTAACCGCGTCAGGTATTCGCGTCCCAACTCTCTGAATTCGTCAGCCGTTAGGGTTCGTTTCGCAGTGCCGTCGAAATTGACATAAAGCGAAGAACTCTGCTTTCCCTTATTATCGGCCAGAAACAAACTACTCTCGCCAGCCATGAACAGGGCCTCTTCGATACGAGCAAAATTTGGATTGCCGGCGATAATCTCTTCACAGCGTTTTAGCGCAGCGACATAGGCTTTCTTGAGTCTAAAGTAATTTCGGGCGACCTCGAGATTATGTAAGGAATCCTTCTCCAGGTCCGGGTCGCGAATCGTCGAGGGATCCGGTCCGGTTTTCGCCTTGCCCTGCGCGAAGACGGCCGGCGCACAAAACAACAACGCAAACATTAGAAACGCAACTGGCAACAGGTTCTTTCTCATAAATTCCTCGCTAAGTCTGAGCCAAGCATTGCTCCGACTGGCATTTCAAGATGGCGCGTACTTTCTGATGATTGCGTCCAGCTTCTTAGTTGTCGCCGGAGGCCAAAGTTCGGGAGCAGTAAAGATTGCATTTTTGAGGGCCGATCCGCATTTGCAACCCCGCGGACGCTCGCTGAGCTGCTTTACCGCCTGTTTCATTATGATCTGAGCATTGCGAACATTCTTGTTGAGATACTCGACCACGGTGTCGACGCTTACCGCATCGTGGCCCGAATGCCAGCAGTCGTAATCCGTTACCAGGGCCAGAGTCGCGTAGCAAATCTCTGCCTCACGGGCTAGCTTCGCTTCCTGCAGGTTCGTCATCCCGATGATGTCCATGCCCCACGAGCGATAAACGTTTGATTCGGCGACGGTCGAGAATGCCGGCCCCTCCATGCAAAGATAGGTGCCACCACGATGCGCTTTGACGTCGGCTGCTTTACAAGAATCCTCGAGCACATCACCCAGGTCACTACAGACAGGATGCGCAAAGGTCACGTGCGCGACGATGCCTTCTCCGAAGAAGGTCGACTCGCGGACCCGAGCCCTGGTGCGGTCGAAAAACTGATCCGGAATCACCATATCCAACGGGGCGTATTCTTCCTGTAGTGATCCCACGGCGGAAGCCGAAAGTAAACGCTCAACGCCTAGCAGTTTCATGCCGTAGATGTTTGCTCGAAAAGGCACCTCGGTAGGCGTAAAGCGATGCCCTCTCCCATGACGCGGCAAGAAGGCAACTCGCTGCCCTTCCAGCGTGCCAATAATGAACGCATCGGAAGGGCTGCCGAAAGGAGTGTCGACGGTGACCTCCTTCACGTCCTTCAGTTCCGGCATCTGATACAGCCCGCTGCCGCCTATGATTCCGATTTTAGCTGTGGTCATTGGCTGCCGTAAGCGCTACGCGTAGATCAGTCGGCCCTTGGGCTCCGGAATAGAGCGGCCGTCCTCCTTTGCAGTATCAATCCATTCCTGAATAACCAGCTCAGCATTCGCGACTGCTTCCTGATAATTGGACCCATCCGCCATGCAGCCAGGCAATTCGGGGACTTCCACAACGAAGGCACCGTCAGTCTCGCTCCAAAAAATTACCATCTCATACTTAGACATCATCTGCTCCCAGATTGTATTTGATTATTAACTGCCTCACCTGTCTGACTTGGTGAGGTTTCGCTTTAGAACCTTTTGGTTGCAAATTGACAATCTCAGTCATGCTGGCACGGGTGAAAATATGATGACTGCCCCTGACGCGCTCGCGAAACTCTAAAGCACTGAGCAAGCTTCGCAAATCATTAAAGTCAATGTTTGCATCCGAGCTGCCCCGAAGAATCTGATCCAAGACTTTACTCAGCTTGGACATCCAGAAACTCCTTCGAGATAAGCTTCAGCGCGAAGCCTTCCGTCTTCCTCGATCAACCTGCCCAGCGGCGAATCTGGCTCGTGATAGAACAAGCACACCCATTTCTCGCGTGCGGCTTGTGGCAAGAGCCTTTTCTTTGCCTCCAGGGTTTCCGTAGGAAACAGGTCATATCCCATTATCCAGGCATAAGATACATGGGCTCGCATCGGCACCAGATCCGCGAAGCCGAAGAGCGTTCGCCCACCTTGCTCGAGGCTCCAGCACTGCATCGTTCGATTGTGTCCAGCGTGAGTTTCCATGCGCAGACCAGGTACCACTTCATAGTCTGCGTCCTTCAACTCCAGTTGTCCGGTTTCCTTAAGCGGCTGCCAATTCTCGGAAAGGTAGCTTGCTCGGTCGCGTTCCGTAGGTCGTTCGCCGTGCTCAAGCTCGCCGCGGGAGACAAGGTACCTGGCGTTCGGAAAAGCCGGAGCCAGCTTGCCGTCCACGTTCAGGGCCGTGTTTCCACCAGCGTGATCGAAATGCAGATGCGTATTGATTACAATCGTTATTGCTTCCGGATCGACTCCGGCAACGGCCCGCAAAGAATCCGCAAAGGGTCGCGCGCGCGTGATGCCGTACATGCGCGTTTGCTTGTCAGAGAACTTCTCACCAATGCCGGTCTCAATCAATATCCGTTCAGGACCAGCCTCGATGAACACACAGTTCATGTTCATTCGGATCCGGTTCTGGTCGTCGGGCGGACACACTTTCGACCATAGATTGCGCGGGACCACACCGAACATCGCCCCTCCGTCGAGGCGAAACTCTGTGTCAGGCACAAT
>JAMQPI010000138.1 GCA_023717565.1 Pyrinomonadaceae bacterium
CGATGCGCGGATATGACGCGACACTCATGCGCGACACTGAAACGTGTCAGCATCTCGTCTGTATGACGCATTGTCTCCCAGTCGGACTTGCTGCCCATTATGACTGCGACGAGGGACTTCGAACTTCGAGTTTCGGACTTCGGATTTCGCTTCTTTACCATCGCTGTGCTCTTCCTCCGCTAAAGCATTTTCAACTTAAGCCAAACTCCCAATTCGAAATCCGCAATCCGCAATTCGAAAGTTCACGCCCCCTGATCCAACGAATAGCCGAGTTCGCCGTCGAAGGTGTAAAGGTTTTCGGTTTTAATGAAGTCGTAGCCCGCACGGGCGACGCGTTCCAGCAGGGAAACAATCTGTCGGTGGGCAACCGTGCCGCCCTTGTTTTCAGCCAGGAACCGACAGCGCCAGTGATCGGAGCAGAAAGTCTCAGCGTGGCCACCCGGCCAAACCTTCACGCCGCGATTGCTCATCATCTCAAGCTTTAGACCGTTTCCGTTCACACCGATAAGCCCGGTGCCCAGTTCGTTTGCCGAACCGGCCGACCAGTCCAGAAACACATCCACGCCCACCAGAGCCTTCGTGGCTCGCACGTGGGCAGGGGAAGATTGCTTCCTTTCGGTTGCTTCGGCTCCAGCTGGCTTGTATTTCGCCTCCTTGAGAGTTTGCGGCGTTAGCCCAATGCGCTGCACAACTGCCTCGGCAAACTCCTTCGTGCCAACTTTCTCGCTACTCACTCCTTCTTTGTAGACGTCGTAGGTGTGAATACCATCTTCGAGCGTTCGCAGCCAGGCATTGTGGACCCGCTCCGCCGCTTCCGTTTCTCCCACGTGGACCAGCATCATCACGGCGCCCATCAACAGGCCCGACGGATTGGCAAGATTTTGGCCGGCGCGGCGCGGAGCAGACCCGTGAATCGCCTCAAACATCGCTACGTGCTCGCCGATGTTCGCCGAGCCCGCGAGACCCACCGAACCGGCAATTTGCGCCGCCACGTCTGAGAGCACATCGCCATAGAGATTAGGCATCACCAAAACGTCAAAGGCTTCAGGGGTGTCGGCAAGTTTGGCGGCGCCGATGTCTAAGATCCAGTGTTCGTTCTCCAGGTCGGGGTAATCCGCCGCGATCTCCGTGAACACTTTGTGAAAAAGGCCATCCGTAAACTTCATGATGTTGTCTTTGGTGAAGCAGGTGACCTTCTTGCGGTTATTTCGGCGCGCGTATTCGAAAGCGTAGCGCACAATTTTTTCCGAGCCGGGCCGCGAGATCAGCTTCAAACCCTGGGTCACTTGCTCGGTCTGCCGGTACTCAATGCCGGCATAGAGATCCTCTTCGTTTTCACGAACTATGACCACATTCATCTGGGGATGCTTCGTATCAACAAAGGGGTGATAGGAGACGCAGGGACGCACATTGGCATAGAGGCCGAGGGTCTTGCGCACCGTGACGTTCAAACTCTTGTAGCCGCCTCCCTGGGGAGTGGTGATCGGGGCCTTGAGAAAGACTTTGGTGCGGCGCAACGATTCCCAGGAACTGGGCTCAATGCCTGAGGTGTTGCCCGCGAGATAGACTTTCTCGCCGATATCTATTGTTTCAATATCGAGTTCAGCCCCGGCACCTTCCAGGATGTGAAGCGTGGCGGCCATGATCTCGGGACCGATGCCGTCGCCATGGGCGACAGTGATAGGAACACGTTTAGGCATAATGCAGCTCAAGCCTTTCGTTCAGCCGGGTCGGTTTTGACTAACAGAGAAGCAAGCAATATAAGCTAAAACCTCGGAGGCAGGCAATCGTAAGGAAATGGCAAATCTGGTGGCCTTGGACCCTCCTTCTGGTGAGGCCGGTTTTTTCTTGCGCTGATAACCGCTTCTCGTATATTTTGGGTTTTAGTTTCCTGCTCTCGCGCAGCGACGGTGACTGCGCCTGTCCGCGACCGTATAGCGACGACGTTCGGCTGAGAGAGAGTGAGGCAGTTGTCAACTTGTCGGAAGCCGCTCTCTGTAAGTGTTAAGAGCATCGGGTCCGTCGCGTTTCGCCTAAGGGTCAACTCCCCGCCTGACTTTGCGATTCCACTTTACCC
>JAMQPI010000170.1 GCA_023717565.1 Pyrinomonadaceae bacterium
GCGAGCGACGCTGCCCCGGGCACAGTGGCGAACGTCGTGTTCTTCGACGGGACGACTCAAATAGGAGTTCCGGACACGACTTCTCCTTACAACGCCACACTGACTAACGCGACTGTAGGTAACCATAGTTTGACGGCCAGAGCGACCGATAACCTCGGATTGGCGACTACGTCTGCAGCAGTCAACATTATGGTCGTGGCGAACGCGCCGCCGACGGTGAGCATTACTAGCCCCATAAACAATACTGGTTTCATCGCGTCGACTAACGTCACCATTAATGCGACTGCGGCAGACGCGGCTCCGGGCACAGTGACGAGAGTAGATTTCCTGGACAATGGGACAGTAATAGGGACGGATATGACTTCGCCGTTCAGCGTTTCGACGACCACTCTCACAGTGGGCAACCACACGTTGACCGCCAGGGCCACCGACAACAACAATGCGGTCACAACGTCGAGTCCGGTCAGCATCCGCGTCATCGCCGCAGGCGGAACAACATTTGTCACCAACATGACCGGCGCCAGTGAGATACCACCTGTTTCACCGTCGGGGAACGGCACCGCAACCTTGATTCTCTCGCCTGATGAAACCGCTGCGCTGGTGAGTTTCAGTTTCACGGGCCTGACCAGCGGCCAAACAGGTGCACACATTCACGGCCCCGCCGATCCCGGATCCAATGCTCCGATAATTTTTGACATCGTGATGCCGCTTGGTTCCTTCACAAATCAGGTGTGGACTTTCGCGCCGTCTGGCCCGCTCACCGTGCAGGACCAGGTCAATGCACTAAAGGCCGGCCGTCTCTACGCCCAAGTGCATACCGCCAACAACCTGACCGGTGAAATTCGCGGGTGGTTCCCACCGTCCATAATCCAGCCTGGTTGCACTGAGAACGGTGGCTCTGGTGGTCCAGCAGACATAGCGCGACTGCTCGAGCAGGCCACGTTTGGTCCGACCCAGGCGGAAATTGCTCGCGTCACTCAGCTGGGTGGAATCGATCCCTGGATAACTGATCAGTTCAATCAACCGGCGTCGAACTATCAGAACCTGGTAGCGTTGCAGGCCGGCACATTCGTCAGCTACCCGGTCAAGCTGCGCTTCTTCCAGAACGCCATGCGCAATCCGGATCAACTCCGTCAGCGCGTTGTCTTCGCTCTAAGCCAGATCGTTATCGCGGCTGACATCGGTAACGAGGACACCACTGGTAGTCCGACCGCGATGGTCCAACAGTACAACGACATCCTCAACCGGAACGCCTTCGGTAACTACCGCACGCTGCTTCGCGAAATGACCGTGAGTCCCATCATGGGCACATACCTCACACTGGTTAATAGCAAGAAGGCGCAGGCCAGTGCCCAACCAGATGAGAACTACATTCGCGAACTGTGGCAACTCTTCTCAGTCGGCACGTTTAGACTGAACATCGATGGGAGTCTGCAACTCGACGCCCAGGGACGACCGTTGGAGACCTATACTCAAAGGGAAATTCAGGACGGTGCGCGGGCGCTAACCGGATGGATCTACGCTCCGATAGCAGGTCAGCCGGCGGGAACGTTCAATCCGAATGCGCCCATGGTTACCATTGAGTCTGAGCACGACACGGGGACCAAGACCCTGCTCAGCGACTCAACTGGACCAATAGTGATTCCGGGAGGCCGGACCACCACACAGGATCTGGAGTCGGTAATAGACAACGTCTTCAATCATCCGAATGTTGGTCCCTTCATTGGTCGTCAGCTAATTCAGCATCTGGTGACCAGCAACCCGAGTCCCCAGTACATCGCTCGCATAGCCACTGTCTTCAACAACAACGGCTCGGGTGTGCGCGGCGATCTCAGAGCCGTTGTCCGGGCGATCCTGTTGGATCCGGAAGCGCGCGGCAACGCGAAATGCTCGCCGACCTACGGCAAACTGCGGGAACCGGTGTTGTTCCTAACGCATCTTTTCCGCGGTCTCGATAGCACTGGAGGAATGTGGGGCATCCCGCAAATCAGTCGCGGCCTGGGCCAAAACGTTTTCTCGCCGCCGGACGTTTTCAACTTCTATCAACCAGACTTCCGCATCGTTGCTGACGGACAAACTATCTTCGCTCCACCGGCGCAGATATTTACGACGTCGACGATCATTCAGCGGGAAAACTTCCTGAATAACTTCCTTAACGGGCAGATCCAAGCCGGAGGCGACCCGAACCCAACGGGCAGCGATACAACTACCATCGTCATCTCCCCGACGCTGCTCACTTCGCTCGACGCGTTGGCCCCTAATCCTGGTCAACTCGTCGACGCTCTCAATCAGAGACTAATGCACGGCACAATGACGCCCGTCGCTCGTCAGTTGGTTATCGATGCAGTAACCGCGGTCGGTAACAACAATCGCGAGCGCGTACGGACGGCTATCTTCATCATCGCATCCTCGATGCAGTATCAGGTGCAACGCTAAAGGAGGGTATATGTCATTTACTCGTAGAGAATTTCTAAAATGCTGTGGTCGAGGAATGAGCGCGGCAACCATGATGACCGCACTCGGTTATGCCGGCCTGGAGAATGCATATGCTCAAGGAAGCGATTACAAAGCGCTTGTTTGCATCTTTCTCGAGGGAGGCAATGATGGTTGGAATACCATCGTGCCGCTCGGTGCGCCACACAGCATTTATTCTTCCAACCGTCAGGGCTTGGCTCTCCCGCTGGGCAGTCTCTTACCGCTCACTTTCACTGGCGCCGCTCCGGGACAGTTCGGGTTTCACCCACGTCTGACCGGCCTGCGGACTTTGTTCAATCAGGGGCGGGTGGCCGTGGTCAACAACGTCGGCAACCTGTTGCAACCGGTCACGCCGGCACAGGTTCTTGCGAATCCGAGTCTGGGGCCGTCCGGTCTCTTCGACCATTTTCAACAGCAGACTTACTCGCAGAGCCTCACTGCCAGCAGTACGTTGGGTTGGGGCAACTCAGTTGGTGGCAACTTCACCGGGTTCAACGCCGGACCGCTGATTCCGATGTTGATGACCATGGTCAACAACACGCCTTATCTCAAGGGGCCGGCGGCCACAATCACACTGCAGCCAAACATTCAATTGGGAATCACCGGGTTGCCACCGACCGGACCGCTGCCGCCGCGTTTCGCCGGATTGCAGCAGGTGGCCGCTCTCCTGGATGATTTGGTCCAGGTTAACGCGCTCAACGGACGGGTATCACGGGCTCTTGACGATTCACGAGTTGTGGGCAGCGTGTTTGCAACACCACCTGTCTTCGCTACGCCATTTCCCGCCACCGGCATCGGCGATCAGTTACGACAGATCGCCACGGCTATCTCGGCTCGTGACGCCCTGGGGCATAACCGGCGACAGCTTTTCTACGCGCAAGTACCGGGAAACGCTTACGATTTTCATGGGACCCAACTCACTTCGCAAGATCGGCTCCTGGGTGAGTTGGACGCCGCAATGAGCGCCTTTTTTGCCGCGACCACTCAACTAAGCGTGGCAAATAATGTAGTCACGTTTATCTTCAGCGAATTTGGACGCACCATCCGCATTAACGGCGACGGCTCTGATCACGGTTGGGGCAATCACTATCTAGTCATGGGAGGCCCCGTGCTCGGCGGCCGCTTCTATGGGACTTACCCTCCCGTACAGGTTGGTCTTCCCGAACTGGACTTCCCACTGTTTAGTGTCTCGGGAAACTTCCGCGGAGCGTTCATACCGCAGATTTCCATGGACCAATTTGGATTCACGCTGGCTCGCTGGTTTGGACTATCGGATGCCTCTGGCCTCGACGTATTTCCCAACCTTGCCAACTTTAACGCAAGCACACGAAACATAGGATTCCTGCCCTAGGAAACCGTGGAGGGGGCGCCTTCATTGGGCGCCCCTGTTCCGCATACCAGGGGCGTTCACTGAGGAGTGTCCCGACGAACAGGTGTTTTGATCGCAAGTTCATATGGGCCCTAATCGGTCAAACGCCAAGCTACTATTCGGGAGAAGTGGACATGAGACACGAGGTGAGTAGTCGAGCGATACGCAGTTTTCTGATACTCATAACGGCGGTTTTGGCGCTGTCACAATTCTGGCCAAACTTCACGCAACCCCCGGCAACCGCCCAGAGCCAAACGTACACCTGGCGCAGTGTCGTCACGAACGGCGGCGGTGGCTTTGTGCCTGGCATCATCTTCAACCCGACTGAGGCAAATCTGATCTACGCTCGCACAGATATCGGCGGCGCTTACCGGTGGAACGCAAATACCAGTCGCTGGATCCCGTTGATGGATGCGGTGAGTTTCGATGACTGGAACCTGATGGGCGTCGATAGTCTCGCTACAGATCCGGTTGATCCCAATCGACTCTATGTCCTTGCTGGTACCTACACCAACGCTTGGACCAGTATGAATGGGGCCATCCTGCGTTCTACCGATCGCGGTAACACTTTTCAGCGCACAAATTTGCCATTCAAATCGGGTGGCAACATGCCCGGACGTTCAATGGGTGAGCGACTGGCGGTTGATCCCAATCGCAACGCTGTCCTCTACCTGGGAGCACGCAGCGGGAATGGTCTTTGGCGGAGCACAGACTTCGGAGTCACCTGGTCGCGAGTAACCAGCTTTCCAAATCCCGGTAACTTCATTCAGCAACCCGGGGACGTCTATCTCGGTGACAATGTCGGTGTTGTCTGGGTGACCTTTGATCGCCGCACCGGCACCCCAGGGAATGCCACCCAGACGATCTATGTCGGCGTCGCTGACAAAGCCAACCCCATTTACCGGAGCACCGATGGCGGTTCAACCTGGGCGCCGGTTCCATTTCAGCCGACCGGCTTTCTGGCCCATCACGGTGTGTTAGCGCCGAACGGCATCTTGTACGTGAGTTACAGCGATTGGGCCGGCCCTTATGACGGCGGTAAAGGCGACGTATGGAAGTTCGACACGGCCACAGGTGTCTGGACAGTGATCAGTCCAGTGCCTTCCAGCAGTGCGGATGACTACTTCGGGTATGGCGGACTCG
This sequence comes from Pyrinomonadaceae bacterium, assembly GCA_023717565.1. Lineage (GTDB taxonomy): Bacteria > Acidobacteriota > Blastocatellia > Pyrinomonadales > Pyrinomonadaceae > PSRF01. Next base: position 4,988 of record JAMQPI010000170.1, read on the forward strand.
CGGTCGACGCGCGGGCTCCCAACACCATCATGGTTGCGGCTTTGAACTCGTGGTGGCCCGACACAATTATCTTTCGCAGCACCAATGCTGGCGCGACCTGGACCAGAATCTGGGACTGGGGAGGTTCAGGTCGGACCTTCCGCTATGTACAAGATATCAGCGCGGCACCCTGGTTAACCTTTAACGCCAACCCACCTCCGCCAGAAATAACTCCGAAGCTGGGTTGGATGGTAGGAGATTTGGAGATCGACCCCTTCAACTCCAACCGGATGATGTATGGCACCGGTGCGACGATATACGGCAGCGACGATCTCACCGCCTGGGACTCGGGTGGGCAGATTCATATCACTGTGAAAGCGCAAGGGATTGAAGAGACCGCAGTCCTCGACCTGATCAGCCCGCCGAGTGGAGCGCCATTGCTGAGTGGTTTGGGTGACGTCTGTGGTTTCCGTCACAACAGTTTGACGACGACGCCCGCGGTAATGATGGGCAGTCCGACTTTTATCTCCACTACGAGTTTGGACTACGCAGAACTAACTCCGAACTTCATTGTCCGTGTTGGCAACGCGAATACAGGGGTTAGGAATTCCGGATTCTCATTCGATGGTGGGACTAGTTGGTTCCAGGGAAACGGTCAGCCCGGAGGCGTGAACGGAGGCGGCACCATTGCTGCGAATGCGAACGCTACGCGAGTTGTCTGGAGTCCGTCGGGCGCAGGTGTCCATTTTTCAACTGACAACGGCAACACGTGGATCCAGTCGACGGGTATTCCCGCCGGAGCCAGGGTGGGTTCAGACCGTGTGGATCCGATGAGATTCTATGGCTTCGCTAATGGCACGTTCTACGTCAGCACGAACGGCGGCGCAAGTTTCGCCGCTTCCGGAGCGACAGGACTGCCAAGCTCGGGCAGGTTCAAAGCGGTTCCCGGTCGCAGCGGTGACATCTGGTTGGCCGGTGGCTCTGAAGGCGGCACCTACGGTTTGTGGCACTCAACTAACTTTGGCACCAGTTTCACACGGCTGGCCAATGTGCAGGAAGCAGACAACATCGGTTTCGGAATGGCTGCACCGGGCCAGACTTACATGGCGCTTTACACTAGCGCGCAGATCAATAACGTTCGCGGTATCTACCGTTCAGATAACATGGGTGTCAGCTGGGTCAGGATCAATGATGACCAGCACCAATTCGCGTCTACAGGTGGAGCGATCACTGGTGACCCAAGAGTGTTCGGGCGCGTGTATGTGAGTACCAATGGTCGAGGAATTCTCTATGGTGAGCCAGGTGGTCCACCTCCAACACCAACACCAACGGCGACACCAACACCAAC
>JAMQPI010000613.1 GCA_023717565.1 Pyrinomonadaceae bacterium
CTGTTCGGAGGGGCGGAATGATCCTGGGATGATACCTTTCACATTGAGTTCCGCCCCTCCGAACAGCGCTGGAAGGGATAGCGGTCTGGAGCTATAAACATCGCACCCCTCGCGGGGTGAAGCCAAGCTTGCTCCTAAACATGACACCCGTCGGGCAACGTCGGACTTCTCATCTGAGCATTGACACAGTCTCTACGGCAAATGGTTCTGTGGTTGAGCGGTGCTGGAGCTGCTTGAATTTGGGATCCATTGGCTACGCCGTGGTGGGATTTCTCAGTTCTTACATGGTCGTTGTCAGCGTCAGAAACACTTCTTCGAGCGTAGCGCGTTCGACCGCGAGCTCCGTTACGCGGATGCCATGTTCAACCAGCGTGGCATTGACGTGTGGGATGCGTGCGTCCGGCATTTTGACATAGAGCGACTGCGAGCCATTCCGGCTTACTGAAAGCGTCGGATCCGCGATGAGAAGTTGGTACGCTTCCTCAAGCGGATCGACAGTCATTCTTACCATCTTGTCTTGGCCGATCAGATTGCCCGTTGTGCCCTGATAGAGCAAGCGGCCTCCGTCAATATTAGCGACCCGGTTACAGACGCGTTCCACTTCGCTAAGCAGGTGACTGCAAAGCAGAATTGTCAAACCGAGTTCATCTCGCAAGCGCGGCAACAACAAGCGAACTTCTCGAATACCCTGCGGATCGAGACCATCGGTTGGCTCATCGAGAATTATGAACTGCGGATTGGGCAGGAGTGCTTGCGCTATCCCCAGCCGCTGCCGCATTCCATGTGAGTAGGTACTAACTGGGTCAGCAGCGCGCGGAAGCAAATCCACCAGCGCGAGTGTCTCCTCAATTCGTTTGCGATTGGCGCCGCCAGACATCGCGGCGAGAATGCGAAGGTTGTCAAAGCCGGAGAAGTTTCCATAGAAGGCAGGCGCTTCGACTAACGCGCCCACGTGCCCTAACACCCTAAGCGAATGCCTGGACATGTCGTGACCAAACAAGAGAGCACGACCGCTCGTTGGCCGAACCAGCCCCAGCGCCATGCGAAGCACAGTGGATTTCCCCGCGCCATTCTGACCTAAGAATCCGAAGATATCGCCTTGCTGAACCGTCAATGAAAGACGGTCAACAACCAGGCGACGTCCGTATCGTTTGGTCAATCCTTCGGTTTGTAATATCAAATCGTTCATAAGAGTGCAGCTTCTGTTTCTGTGTTCGGATCAGAATCCAATTTCAACCAGGAGCGGCCAATGATCCATGCGTCCAATGGCAGTCCCGCGCAATACTTCTGCACGTCGTGGCGATGCCCCCTCCAGTGGACCAAAGACGTAATCGATGCGACGGTCGCTGATCGCAGTCTCCCCCGCAGCGCGCCCCAGATCGCGAAAGTATTTCAATAGATAGTTGTAGGATTCGCTATCGTGCTTCGCGTTGTCTGTGAAAAGATTGGTCTTGGTATTGACGCTGACTTCGAAATTGAAGTCGCCGGCGATAATCACAGAGTGGTTACCAGAGCGGCTGCGGGCCCAATCAACCACATCTTCGGCAAGACGCCGGCGCCGTGAGGCGCTAAAGGCGTCCGCATGAGCGCTGACCAGAACAATCTCCGGAATGCCTTGGCGCAAATGAAAGGTCGCCGCGGCTGCGAACCGGTCGCCTGCGGGGACATCGCTGAAACGTGCGCCGGAATCTTTTACCAGCACGGCAGCGACACGATCAGCGTTGCCAAAGCTGCACACGTAGCCACGATAGCGATTCTTCAAGTGCGCCAACAGAACCTTTAATTGATCTCCGCCGGTCAATTCCTGCAGCGCGACGGCGTCAGGCTCGTTGCTCAGTATTATCTGAGCCACGGCTGCCAGATCCTCGGTCCGGGCCCGCGTCTCAGACTCAAGATCGCCATAACCAATGTTCCAACTCATTAGCCGCAGTGAGGATCTATCTTGACCACGGTCGCCCAAAAGCGAGCGTTGCCGAAGCGGCTCAAAAAAGAACGCCAGCGACAGCATGAGCATGAAGCCCGCGGCGAGGGAAGACTTTAGCCACATGTCAGCTGGTAATGTCCTTCCGCTCAAAGATTACGACCGCGAGCAGCAGTGAACCAAAAATGTAAGCGCCGCAGGTGCCGGCGTAGTGATAGAAGCTTCGCCAGGGGATCTCGGGCTTCAAGACGTCGCGCCAGAAATCCATGTCGGTAGTGAAGAAGAAAGGCCGCAGACTGTCGAAGAATTCAATGCGGCCGACGATGTAGAGCATCAGGTAGAGTGCGAGTGTCGATGCCACCGCAGTCACCGGGTTCTCAAAAAGCACCGAAAGAAGCGTCGCGACCGAGGCAACGACCAGCAGCGCCCAGGTGCCTGAGAAGCTGGCGTAGAGGAAACGCCATAGCGCATCGTCACGGAGGATTGTGCCCGGCTCGTCTACGAGGTTGAGTGGCCCCGGATACAATTCCAGATTCCCCCAGCCGACGAATAAGAGGCCCACAAGCAGGTTAAGCCCAATGAAGAAGGCCAGCAGCAAGTAAGTGTGAATTGCCACGACGAGGAACTTGGTAAGAACTATTGACGCTCGAGAGATCGGACGAATACACATCATTCGCAACGTGCCGGCGCGACGCTCGCCCGCGATCTGCCCTCCGGCGCTCATTGCTACAAAGATCGGTATGACGAGGCTGAAAGCGAACATCAGGGAATAGAGAGCGAAGGTTAGCCCGTTGAAGTAGCTCTTGGATTCGTAGCTGTACTTGAACTGTTCGGCAGCCGTCCCACCGGTCTTTCGTTGAGCATAGGAATAAAAACCCCAGAGCATGAGGAAAACGAATCCCGACAGAGCGGCGAAGGACAGGTAAAAGGCCTTCGAGCGGAACATCTTGAGAATCTCTATCCTGAGTTGTGTGATCATTAGAGTGAGAGTGGCGTTCGCTCTTCGAGGCAAGACTAAACGAAACGGTGAGAACTTTTACCGGAGCAGTCCACAGAAGAGGACTGTGGCGTTCACCAGCGCGAGCATGAAGTCAGTACCGTAGCGCGGTAGCGTCGGGTCAACGTTCGCTAGGAATCGTGTTGCGCAGATCGACCCGACGCTACC
>JAMQPI010000196.1 GCA_023717565.1 Pyrinomonadaceae bacterium
CGCTGCCTTATTGCCGACGTGGGCGGAGTGGGACGCGACTATCCGCTATCGATGGAAAAGTTGTCGCCGATTCTCGCCTTCTATGTTGTGGATGGAATACAGCAGGGCACGGAGCGAAGCAGGGAAGTACTGCAATATGGAGGCATGGGCCACACCGCGGGTCTTCACACACGCTCGCGTGAGGTCGCGGTCCGGGTGGGGAGCGAATTACCCGCCTCCCGGATACCAGTCAACACTCCGACGACGCATGGGGCAATTGGGTTTTCCACTGCGCTGCCGCCATCGATGACGTTGGGTTGCGGCTCATGGGGCGGGAACGTCACCTCTGACAATGTTTCGCCGCTGCATTTGATGGACATCAAGCGAGTGGCCTTTGAAACCAGGCCGGTAAAAAGCAGTCGCCCCGCGGTAGCATCTCGCGAGACCGGCTACGTCGCCGAGCCGGCGAGTAGTCCGGACTCCAGGAGCCAACCGGTAGTCTCGGCGAGTGGCGGTAAGATCAATCGCGCTGAGATCGCGGCCATTGTGGATCGCTTCCTGGCTGGCCGCCGGCCGGAGGAACTTGAGCAGTCGTCGCCGTCGCCGTTGCCGGCGCCGCCGTCACGATCGGTTGAAGCACGACCTGTAGAAGCGGAAGCTGGGAGCATGTATACGGGTCCCAGTTCAGCTGGGCGAGACAGCAGCCGGACGCCGCCAAACAATGTCGAGCGCTCTGGCCGCCAGGATCCAACTCCTCGGCGGGCCTCAAACACTCCCGGCAATGGGCACACCGTGGTAGATTTTGTGAGCGAAGATGATGTGCGCCGGGCAATTCAGAAAGGTGAAAAGATCTACATCAACGCGAAGACGATTATCACGCCCGCCGCCCGCGACATTGGGGAACCAGGAGAGATTTTTGTAAAGGGCTGACGGTTGGCCTTTGGCCTTGGGCCTTCGCCAAAGAACAAAAGGCCAAAGACCCAAGGCCAAAGGCCAAAGGCCAACCGACCACTGACAACGGACAACGGACCACTGACATGTTTTTAGGCAAAGTCGTAGGCACAGTTTGGTCGACCAAGAAATCGCCGGATCTCGAAGGCGTTCGGTTTCTGGTTGTCCATCCTTACGACCTTGATAAGGCACCGACGCGCAATATCGTCGTGGTGGCTGACAGGTTGGGAGCCGGTGCCGGCGAAATGGTGATGTGTGCCTATGGAAAGGCGGCGCGCTCCGCAATTGGCAACCAGGATATGGCAATTGAAGCAGCGGTAGTCGCCATTGTCGATCGAGTCGATTTGCAGGAGTCATTTTCCGAGGAGATGCGCGACGCCGCCAAAGAACTAGTCAGAGATAACGGTAGACCGTGAAAGCATTTTTGATTTTCGATTGCTGATTTTTGATTTTGATGCAGGCGTTCGAGGCCATCGACAATCGGAAATCAAAAATTGGAATTCAAAAATCGAAAATCAAAATAGTGGCTAATGAAGATTTGATTTACCGGATCACCCGGGCAGTCTATGGCCGTTTGGGTGTGGGAGCGGAAGAGCAGTCGGTCGAGCAACTCGTCACGGATATCTACCGCGAGGTCGAACCATTCCTCGGCACCAACGGCACTAGCCACGTTGCTTCGAATTCATTTCCGACAACTGGGAGCATCTCGCCGCAGTCGCGTGAGGGGTCTTCGGACCGCATGGTCATTTCAGTCTTCGGCGTGGATCATCCAGGTATCGTGGCTGCGGTTGCACAAATACTGGCGGCAGCCGATTGCAGCATCGTGGACATCAATCAAACGGTAGTCCAGGGAAAGTTTGCGATGGTGATCATCGTGGATACTGCCCGCGCACGGGAAAGCGCGGCCGAGTTGAAAGAGCGTCTGAGATTGGAGGGCGAGAAACTAGGAGTTCGCATCTACGCTCAACGCGAAGACCTGTTTAATGCCATGCATCGGATCTAAGAATCCGCAATTCGCAATTCCTACCAGGGGGCGTGAAGGAAAGGAAAGTGTAAAATCGGTAAATCTCGAAAACGACACAAAAAATCCGCAATTCGAAAGCCCCAATTCGAAACACCTACAATGCCCGATCCCCCAATTGCCCGCCGTTGCCCCTCCTGCGGTATATCCATTCGGGTGCGAGCAAGTTTTTGCCCGGAATGCGGCAAGCAATTGCCACCAAAGTCGGACGAGGTCGGAAACACCGAGGCCGCCGGAGCTCCGGTGCCAGGATCAGCCACTCCGGAATTAACTACAGTCGCGTTGGAGTCAGCGGCAACCATGCCGTTAGATGCAACGATGCCGTTGGATGCAACCATGCCGTTGGATGCAACCATGCCATTGGATGCAACCATGCCATTGGATGCAACCATGCCATTAGACTCATTCGTGGCAACCGTGCCCGTAGATTCTTCTGCGGCCACCGTGTCATTGGAATCTCCCGCGGCAACCATGCCACTAGTTTCTAAAGACACGGTGGCTCCACCAAGCGTCTTATCGACTCGCCCCCCGGCCTTCCCCAGGCGTCCAAGGCAAGCAACTGTCGGAACGGGTCATCGAGTCGGGCCTCCGCCGCGCGTGTTTATTGACGAGGATGGGCCCAATCGGGTTGAGAAGTTCCGCCAGATGTCCACCGCAGTGATTGACGAAGCTGCATATGATCCGAGCTTACGCTTCGTCCTGGTTGCTGCGACACTGTTTGTTGTGTTTCTACTCATGTTGCTGTTAAGCGAACTCATCAAGTGATTTTGGATTTTTGATTTTAGATTGGTGAAAACTCAACTGAGTGTCAGGAGGTCAGTACCGTAGCGCGGTAGCGTCGGGTCAGCTCGCACCACCACGTTGTATGTCAGGAATGGCTGACCCGACGCTACCGCGCTACGGTACTGACTTCATGACACTCCGTTGAGTTTTCACCAATCCGAAATCCGAAATCCGAAATTTAGATATGGAATATTCACAAGCTGAAATCCTACAGACCGTGGCGATGACCGAGATGGAGCACCTCGATGTGCGCACAGTCACGCTGGGGTTGAGTCTGCGAGACTGCGCCAGCGAGTCGATCGAGCGGACGGCTGAGCGCGCCGGCGAAAAAATCAGACGCGTCGCGGAGAGGTTGGTACGCACGGTTGACGCTATTGGCGACGAGATTGGAATCAGGATCGCCAACAAGAGGATCGCCGTCACACCTGTCTCGATGATTTCGGAAGCCTCCTCCGGCAATCCGGTGCAACTGGCACGTGCAATCGATGAAGCGGCTGAGGTGGTAGGTGTCGATTTCATTGGAGGCTACTCTGCATTGGTCCACAAGGGTGCTAGCCACTCGGAGACGGAATTCTTAAGATCCATTCCCGAGGCTTTAGCCAGCACTGAACGTTTGTGCTCGTCTGTTAATGTGGCGACCACCCGGGCGGGCATCAACATGGACGCGGTCCGGCAGGTTGGTAACATCATCAAAGACGCTGCCGAGCGCACGCGCGAACGGGGAGGGATCGCTTGCGCTAAGTTTGTTTGTTTCGCCAACGCTGTAGAAGACAACCCGTTCATGGCCGGCGCCTTTCACGGTGTCGGCGAGCCCGAAGCGGTCATTAACGTTGGGGTTTCCGGCCCAGGCGTGGTGAATTACGCTGTCAGACACGCGCCGGCGGATATGCCGCTGCAGGATCTGGCTGAAATCATCAAGAAGCTCTCGTTCAAGCTCTCGCGCGCCGGAGAATTGGTGGGCCGAGAAGCCGCGCGCAGATTAGGTCTGCCGTTCGGCATCATCGATTTATCACTGGCGCCCACCCCCGTGCCCGGAGATTCAGTCGCCAACATCATCGAAGCCATGGGGTTCGAGCGCGCCGGCGCTCACGGAACCACAGCGGCACTGGCGCTGCTCACCGACGCTGTAAAAAAGGGCGGTGCGATGGCCAGCGGCTCGGTTGGTGGTATGAGTGGCGCTTTCATTCCGGTGTCGGAAGATGCGGGGATGATCGAAGCCGTGCGAGTCGGGGCCCTATCACTGGACAAACTCGAGGCGTGGACCAGCGTCTGTTCTGTAGGTATCGACATGGTGGCGGTGCCTGGTTCTACTTCAGCCGAAACGATTGCCGCCATCATTGCCGATGAGATGGCTATCGGCGTGATGAACAACAAGACTACCGCGGTGCGGATTATTCCGGTGCCGGGCCGTGAGGTCGGCGAAATGGTCGAGTACGGTGGCCTGCTCGGCAGTGCACCTATAATGGCAGCCAGTCTTTTCTCCTCCGCAGGTTTTATTCAACGCGGCGGTCGAATTCCAGCTCCTATTCACTCATTAAGGAATTAGCGAAACCCCAGAAGACGGGGACGCGGGGACGCGGGGACGCGGGGACACGGAGACACGGAGACACGGAGACACGGAGACACGGGGACACGGGGACAGGGAGACGCGGGGACAGGGAGACGCGAGGACACTGGGAGTTATGATATTCTTCGCGCCTGGGGACCGGAGTTCTGACACGATTTCCGAACCCTTGTTCTCCGGAGGATGAAACATGGAAGAAGCGCTCGGGATGGTTGAATGCAGAGGGATGGTTGCCATGATTGAGGCGGCCGATACAATGGTCAAGGCTGCAAACGTGCAGCTTGTTGGGTATGAAAAGATTGACGCCGGTCTGGTGACTGCAATCGTACGCGGTGAAGTCGCGGCGGTGCGCAGCGCTGTCGATGCCGGCGCCGCGGCGGCGAGCCGGGTAGGAGAAGTTGTCGCCACCCATGTCATCCCTCGACCACACGCGCACGTTGATCAAGGCATACCCGTCCTACGAACAGGTGAGACCACCAGAAAGAAGATTAGTGGTTCGGTGCGCCCGAAGTGAACAACGACTGCTGAACTTTGTCGCGCGTTCGTCGTGCGATCTTAACGCCCTTCGATGAGCCTGACTCTCTATTTCCTAAGGCATGGACAAACCGAACTTAGCCGCGAAGACAACTTTTGCGGAGGCGGCCTGGATCCTGAACTGACTGACCACGGTTGGGAGATGGCTGAGGCTTTCACTGCTGCCTACAAGGCCACCGCCTGGAACGCAATCTACTCCAGCCATCAACGGAGAAGTGTGACGACGGCCAAACTGTTGTCCGAGGCTGTGGGTAAGAGGATGGAGGTGCGCGAAGGACTGAGAGAAATTGCCTATGGCAAGTGGGAGGGGATGACTAAAGAGAAGGTTAGCCAGGAGTATCGCGAAGATTATGTTAATTGGCTGGCGGACCCGGCATGGCATGCACCAACCGAGGGAGAGTTTGCGGTTTCGATTGCTCGCCGGGGCTTGAGAGTTATTGAGGAGATCAAGGAACACTTCGAGCACGGGAACGTCCTGATTGTCTCGCACAAGGCCACGATAAGAATTATCCTCTGCAGCCTACTGGGTATCGATGTCGGACGCTTTCGTTACCGTCTGGTTTGCCCTGTGGGATCACTCAGCGTTGTTGAATTCACTACTCATGGGGCACTACTGCGGGTTTTGTCCGACCGTTCTCATCTTAGCTCACAGCTAAAATCTCTTCCGGGCACCTAGATCTCTACTTACCAAAAGGGAAAAGGGTAAGAGGGCAATGGGTAGGGGAAGCCGGCAGTGTTCCGCGTGCCTCAGGAGGGGTTGCTCAAGCGCGCGTTCCATCAAAACACTGTGCGCAGCAACGAACGCGATGACCAGAAGCAAACTCAGTTGGGATAGACCGAAGTCGCCGTGCGGGCAAGCTGCCGAAGGCGGCAGCCGGCAGCGCTCGCCACTACTTCGCACAGTCGCCTGCGTGCTGGCGCTCCTCTTCGTAGCTTCAGCGGCTGCTCAGGCCCAGCAGCCTTTTGTAACTGATGACGCCGATGTAACACTCAAAGGCAAGTTTCATTTTGAGTTCAGTAACGAATTAGACTCACTCCAGCGTGATGCTTTCCCTAATCGCAAACAAAATACCGCACACTTCGAGTTGGATTACGGGCTCATCAATGGCGTGGAAATAGGCGTCGCCGTCCCGTTACTGTCGATCTTCAATGACTCTGGAACAAATCTTCGGAACGTGACAGGTATCGGGGACATGAATCTGTCCGTGAAGTACAATTTTCGCAAGGAACACGAAAACTCACGCGTTCCGGCGTTAACTCTCGCATTCAACTTCGAGGTACCGACGGGCGATGTAAGAAGGCAGCTGGGTTCCGGCGTGGCAGACTTTTACCTTAACGGCATTGTGCAGAAGTCATTGAATCAGACGACCAAATTGCGGCTGAATAGCGGCATTCTTTTTTCAGGCATCGAGTCCACAGGGGCAATCGGCATCAAGAGTCGGGGAACTGTGTACACGGCTGGAGGATCGCTGGTCAGGCAGTTTACGCCTAAGCTGCAACTAGGGGTGGAACTTACCGGAGCTATGACGACCGAGTTTCAACTTGGCAAAGGACAATTACAAACGTTGGTCGGCGGAAATTACCTGCTGCGGGATAACCTCTCCTTCGACTTTGCGATTCTTAGTGGCAAATACGCAGCAAGTCCGCGGGCCGGGGTTCAGCTGGGAGTATCGATCGATTTCTGAGTTCGCAGCAGTCTCCCGCGTGTGCGAAATGGTCATTGGAGAAGAATAATCTGGAGGCGGCCATGGCTCGGAAGAAGAAAAACAAGTTGAGCGAGATCCTGGAGCGGTTTTCGCAAAAGGCGACTCAGGCCACCGGGACATCTGGGGCGTTTCTACTTGCTGCAACTGTCATTGTCGTCTGGATAATCACTGGGCCGCTATTCAAGTTCTCCGACACGTGGCAACTCGTCATCAATACCGGCACCACGATAGTAACCTTCCTGATGGTCTTCCTGATCCAACGCTCTCAGAACAAAGACGCATTAGCCATTCATCTCAAACTTAATGAAATCGTTGCGGCCCTGCAGGGCGCGAGCAACCGTCTCATTGATGTCGAGAGTCTCACCGAGGACGAGATCCAAACTTTGCACAAGCACTATCAAGAGCTGGTGAGGATGGCCAAAAAGGATCTCTCACTTACCGATAGCCATTCCATTGAAGAGGCCGAGTTGCGGCACTTAACCAAGCATGCACAGCATCGTCATCCGAAGTCGTGATTCGGGAACTTGTTCATTTCGTGGCAACCTTGCGATCCTCACTCTTCGCCTCCGCCATCGCCTCTGGCTCTAACTCCTCGGCGCTCTTGTTCAATTTGATGAATACGCCCCAGGCGGCCAGCAGCACGCCAGCCGCGACCCCGATGGCGGCGGCTTGCGGCAGTCGTGACGGATCCTCATGAGCGAGCTCGAAGACAGTTACCAGACACTCTATTGAAAGCGCCACCACGACAACTACCATAAACCGCGACAGGAATCGCCGGACGCGGGTGGGCGCGCTCACCTGTACTTTCCGCTGCACTTCCTCTTCCAGGATCGTCTGCCCCAGTTCCAGAGCTACCACCGCAATGGTCAATAACCCAATACCCTCCAGGATAGAGTTGAAGCGGGTCCTCAGCGGTAACAACTCGCTGGGGTTGACTCCGTGCCAAAGCTGCAGTGCCGCAAAGAAGGTTAAGACCAGACCGCTGCATACGAACAAAAAGATAATCGCTGAGTAACTTACAGCAAATAGTTTGCGAATAATCTCCAACGCAGGATCGCCCCTTTCTTAGTTGTTTGTGCTCCAGTTGTCATTGAGCCGTTCCGGGCGAAGGAATCAGCTTCTCCAACTTTGCGAACCGCTCGAGCATGCTCTCGTAAATGCGATCAGTTTTTTCGTGCAGGTGGGCTATTTCCAATTCGGCTTTGATGTTGACCTCATACTCGATATCCGACCGCACTCGATCCTTCTCTCCTTGCCGGTTCTGGCTAATCAGCACGAAGCAGGACAGGAATATGGCCTCGAGCGAAACGATCATCGTCAGGAGGCCAAAAGGAAAAGGATCGAAAGCGGAGATCCCCAGGGGCAGAGTATTGATTGCAATCCAGGTAGTAAACCAGATGCCGTTGATGATCAGGAACATCATGCTGCCGCTGAACCAGGCTATCCCGTCCGCAACTCTTTGCAGCGGTGTCGAGTGGACTTCCATCTCTTCATTGACGTTGCGCGACACGCGCGTGCGAAGTAGCTCGTCAGCCTTTCGCGTCATGCCGCTCATGGCGGCGAGCATGTGCAACGCGGCGTCCGGTCGCTTCTGAAACAGCAAGAGCAGATCTTCACGATCCAGTACCAGTAACTCGGCCTCGGTTAAAGCTAACGCCGTCGCGGTTCGTGGCCCGCTGTCCAGCAGTGAGAGTTCGCCAAAGACTGTTCCTTCTTCAGCTACGGTGAGAACAATCTTCTGGCCGGCCGTGTCCTTTATGTAGAGTTCGATCGAACCCGAACGAACGATGAACAGCGATTCGCCGGGTTCACCGGCCTGGAATAGTATTTCTCCGGTCTGCAGCCGAAGTGAGTCAACAACTTTGGCTAGCTCAACGCGATCGTCGTCGTGCAGTAATTCAAAGATCGCAATTCCCTTTAGTAACTCCGAGTCACAAGGCATTGATGGGGCTCCTTCGCAGGCCGAAAGTAAGATATCGGGAATGATAAGTCAGCGTCTCTCATGGGGCAAAGTTCAGCTAAACCTACTCCGATCACGTCAGTCAATGGACGAATATACGGAGTGCCCTCATCAAGAGCTCGTTACGCAACAAACGGCCGCGACTGGACGATATAGATCTGTCCGCCCATGTAAATCCATTCGATATCTTGATCCTTGCCGCCAAAGATACGCTTGATTCTCTGGGCTGCCTTTACCAGCTTGCGAACCATGTCATCAGTCAACACGGCGCGCTCGCCGGAGATAGGAATTTCCTTAACGCCGCCATTTTCATCAAACGTCAGTAAGCTGTCTTCAGCCGACCTGGTCAGCACCTGGATAGTGTTCGTTAGTGGACGAAAGATGATCTGTTCGGCCACTCTCTTGCCTTCGACGACCTTGATGCCCAAGCCACGTTTGGCGCTGATGTAATAGGCGCTTTTGTTTTCGCGGTCGTAAGGATCAGTGGTTAGCATTACTCCCGCGCTGTCAGCGTTGACGCCTTCCTGAATCAGCACTGCCATAAACACTTTGAGATGATCAATCCCGGAACGCTCACGGGCTTCGTACGCCTCGAAGTTCCAAAGCGAAGCCCAGACTGTCTTAATCGCTTCTACGAGCTGCTGGTCTCCCTTAACGTTGGGGACGCTGGAATGAATCCCGGCACCGCTGAACTTCGGTAGGTCTTCCGAGTTTGACGAACTGCGCGCGAATAACCCCTTGCCTGGATATTGAGCATGAACTACACGCAAGACCGCGCTGCGCAATTGCTCATTGACCCGGCCGTTTTGCATCTGCTCTCGCAACTCTTTGAGTCGGGCTCGCCGGTATGAAGGATCGTGCACAAACTTCTGATCGTTCATCATTTCGTCGATTGTGTCGTCGAAATTGTTCTCGCCGAGGAACTGGTCGTAATAATAGAAAGGAATTGTGAAGCCATTTGGAACGATGATTCCCGGAAGACGGGCTCGCATCATTTCGCCCAGATTGGCCGACTTGCCACCGTAGGCTATGACATCTCTGGCCCGTTGCTGACTGAGGGAAGCAATACGGCTCACGGTTAAGTCTGAACGCGGTCGAATCAGATCGGGACGAGAGGCCATGCGCCTCTGATATTCTTTCACTTGACCCAGGTCGGCGCGCTTGATCGTGTAGACGTCTCGCTTGGTTTCAAACTCAACCCACCAACCGTCGTATTCCTTCAGGAGCTGATGCGCATTCTTGATATAGGCGTTAGGCACGCCCCAGCCTTTCACCAGCAGATTGATGTGTGACAGCGGCGTGGAAGGCCTGGCGACGATGACGCCGGCAACCGGCGGCAGCTGGATGGGTACTTCGTTCAGCACCAGGATTTCGTTGGATCCAATTTCGACATGGTCGTCCAGTTTCTCGATGATGTGAATGCGCCCCAATCCGCGCGCCAGATTCAGGGGTTCATATTCCTGCTCTTTGGCAATGTCACTTTGCAAAATGCGTACGAGGCCTTCAACACCCGCAGATGCCTCGTCCTGGCGGGATGAGTTTGGCTTGAAAGCCACCGGTTGGAAAAAGCTTTTATTGATGACATCGGACACAGTCTTGATCTGGTCTGAGGGAATTAGATCTCCTTCCCAGAATTCGAATGTCCATCGTTGCAAGGGAGTTTGATAGGCGACTGTGCCCAGCATAAAACGTCGATTAGGTTTCAAGTAGTTGTTATCAAAAAACTCCTGCCCGCGCTCGAGAGAAAGATAAGTGCCGTTGACGAAGTCCTTATGGAATGGATAGCGCGTCGAATTCACATAGTAGATCTTGTTCTTGTCCTTGCGGTCGATGACGAAGAGCACATGCGGAAGTGGATAGGCTTTATCGGAATAAACCCGGGCGAGGGAGTCAAATTCAACTCGCGAGTTGATGGCCGGCAAGGAGCGGAGATTGGATTTTGTTTGCTGACCGTTGGCCCCGCCGAACGAGGCCATGAACGTCAGAATGATGGCGAACAATCTGACCGATTTTGCAGAACGTAGGCGCCGAATCAGCGTGGGATGAGCAACACAGTGTCCTGACGGGACGGCACGCGTCATGGTGTCTTGGTTGTCGAAGCTGCCCTTGGACTCCCTGAAGTTGTGCGTGTAGCGGGTTTGCTAGGAGCTGGCGGCGGGAGTCCCTTGGGGGCAATCCGTCCGCCGCGCGTGAGCGCGATCCGCTTGTCCCGACTTGACGATTCCGACACAGCAACCTTGATAGCGCGATATGAACCGTCACGGGCCTTGTTTGTCGGACTATAGGAGACCACGTACTGGGTGCGAAGATCGCGGACGATCTCATTGGCGATCTGGGGCAGTTCGGAAACTGACTGAGGAAAGAACGCGCGGCCGCCTGTCTCGGAGGCTAGTTTGTTCAGGAGGTTAACCGCTCTATCGCGGGAGCTCTTGCGGATAAAGCCACCGTCTTTTTCGAGCTCATTGACGAAGCCAATGACGTAGATCTGAACGTCGGACTCGCGTAGCCGGGCAAACAACTGTTCCTGCTTATAAAAACTGACTCGATCCTCTCCGTCGGTAACAACGATCAACGCGCGCCGTCGGCGGTCGTCGTCATCCCCCTTCTTGTATTCTGCGATACGCTCGGCAGTTAGAAACACCGCGTCGATGACCGCTGTTTGACCACCCTCGATGTACAGGTTGTCGAGACCATCGATCAGGAGGTCCATACTCGAAGTGAAGTCCTGTATCGTTTCGATCTTGTCGCTACTGATAAAGCGAACCAGAAAGGTCTCATCACCCGGCTTGTTACTGTTGATGATGGTCTTGCCGGCCTCGATCACGCTCAGTAACTGGCTCCGCAGGGATCCTGAATTATCTACTGCCAGGCCGTAGCTCACTGGGACCTCCTGTCGCGTAAAAAAGGATACTGGCTGTTCGACACCGTCTTCAAAGATGTGAAAGTCACTCTGTTTCACATCACCGATGGGTCGATTATTACGGTCAATTACGCGGACATTGAGGGTGACCTCTTCGGTGTCTATAACGAGTTTTTCGCCCTCGCCATATTCTTCGGGGGGAGTAGGCGTTGGTTTTGGCTTGAGCCTTGGTGGCGGAGGTGGTTCGCCTAGTTGCGGAGCCGTCCTATCGGTGACGGTTGCGGGTGTTTCCGTGGGCGTGGAAACCGCCATTGGAGTCGGCGTCGCTGTTGGGAGAACTGTAGGCTTCGGGGCCGGGTTTGCGGCAGCTGGCTGGCTTTGGATTGAACCGCCCGGACGCGCTGGCGCAGGCGTGGGTGTTGGCGTCGTTTGCTCGCTACGGCGAGCCCGCGCCTCCTGATCCACGGAGGCGGAAGCATAACTTGAGCCGATCAGCGCTGCGATGATGAGTGCGAGAACGCCCAGGAGGGATAGGGTTGGTAATCTGGAACTCATCCTATGATTGCGGGAATGATTATTCACTAACTAAAATCCTCACCTGAGAAACGTCTGAAAGATGCCGACGTCTTGAACCGATCTTAGTTTAAGCTATCGGCCTGATCGTGCGAAGCGCCCCGCGGCCCCTGTTAGAAATTGGGGGCGGAGCGCCGAGTAAGCTTTGCTCGCCTACCTCGCGAAAGCTGGGGCAAACAGCGTCGCGAACGACTGCGTCCACTGCGCACACACTGAAGGATGCCGGCGGAGGGTTAGAGCGTTGCCGAACAATTCGACAACAGCCGTCACCGAGCACCGGGGATTGCGTAGTAACCCTCCTTAGAACGCACAAACAGTCGCGGCAAGCCGCGTGGCGGAGTTACCTTCACCTTAATCTTGCGCCACTTGCCATCGTTAGAAAAATTGCTGGGCTTATAGCCGATTGAATACTGATGCCGTAATTCGAGCGCGATCTGTTCAAAAATGTCGTCCATCTCCAGAGGTGAGCGTGGAAAAAACGCTTTTCCTCCCGATACATTAGCCAGTTCATCAAGAATGCCCTGGCCCTCCATCCCGAGGCTGCTGCCCGCGTCACCCCCGCTGAGAATTCCCACACCATACAACACAACGTCGGACTCTTTCAGGAGCCGTCTCAGCTCATTGAATGTGTAACGGGAGTTGTTGTCCTGGCCATCGCTGATTAGCAAGAGAGCTCGCTTGGGATGGAGTCCTCGCTGTACCTTCTCCACGCCGAGATAGCAGGCGTCATAGAGCGCCGTATTGTTCTTGGTTTGCACGAAGGTGAGCTTATCCAAAACCGCATTTCCATCACGCGTCTTATCAAGCAGCAACTGGGCCCGGGAGTTGAAAGCGATGAGGAAATACTCATCTGAGTTGTGACTGGTTTGGATAAACTTGGATAGAGCTTCCCGCGCGTTCTTAATCTTGTCACCGCTCATTGACCCTGACACGTCGAAGATCACGCCGACGGAAACCGGCGAGTCGTCGTCGCTGAAGTAGGTGATCTCCTGCGGTTGTTTCTCGTCGAGGATGGTGAAAGCCTTCTGACTCAACCCGGAAACATAACGACCGTAGGTGTCCGTCACGGTAACCGTCAAGGTGATCAGGTCTGTATTTATTATGAGTGACCGGTCGTCGAGCTCAGTGCCAGGTTTTTGCTCGGAAGCTGGAGTTCCTTTTTGTGGAGTTGAGGTGTCGCTTTTCGGCGGTGGGGTTGAGCCAGCAGTAGGCTTCTGCGTTGCTTGTTCCTGGGCTCCGGTTGGAAGGGAAATCTGTACAGCAAAAATGAACAGAAAGGATACTGCGAGCGCGATCCTGAGAGCGCATCTGGCCGGTAAGTGCATGTGACCCCCGCTGTTTTTCGTCAAGCACCCGAGACTTGCCCGAAACTTGTTGGACGGACCTGAGACCGTCAACACAGATGCCGAAGAGTCAGGCAATGATGCCCCGAAGTCCAATTTTTATAGAACTTACTTGGGAACGGGCTTGCGTGGGAGACGGTCGCGCGCGAATTCCACTCCTATCCGTGTTGCTGGGTCATTGTAGGACAGCGGCCGAAGCCACGCAAGAACAAACAGTCTACTCAGCTGCTTGAAACTTCTGGTCGGGAAGCGCGTGTAACGGGGGTGCCCACGGGGCATCGGCCCTCTGGGCAGGTTGGCAAGGGATCGCATGTTATACTCGCCGCACCTGTCTACACCCGCTGTTGAGCCTTGGGATTGCATACTTATGGCTGAGTTTATTTGTCGTTTAGGAACGCCCGCGGGGGAAGTGGTGACCCGCACGGTCGACGCTACGGGTGTCGCCGAAGCCCGCGCGCGTCTGGAGCGTGAAGGCTTCCGCGTGTTCAACGTAACGCCACCAAAGACCTCTGGCGTTACGACTTTGACGCGGCTCGGCGGTCGTGGAGCAAACGCTCGAGTCAAGGCAAACGACTTTCTGCTGTTTAACCAGCAACTAGCGGCGCTTTTTCGCGCCGGCATTCCGATTTTGCAAGCCATCTCTATGCTCCGTAAGCGGGCCGCGTCCCCGCGGTTGCGAGCGGTCCTGGGTGACGTTGAGGAAAAGGTTCGCGGTGGGGCGGCGCTGTCGCAGGCCTTTGCTGCCCAGGGAAATCTCTTTCCCCGGATCTACACCGCTTCGATTCTCGCCGGCGAGCGTTCCGGAGCGCTGGACGATGTTCTTAGTCGTTATGTTACTTACATGAGACGCAACGTGGGCCTGCGCCGCAAGATTCGCGGAGCGTTGGCATATCCAATGTTCCTCCTCTTTGCCTCGGGCTGCATGGTGACCTTTCTAACGATCTATGTCGTCCCCAGAATGTCGGAGCTGTTTTCAGGATTTGGCAGCGAGCTACCTACAGTTACGCAAATTGTGGTGGGAATCTCGAGCTGGCTTTCGGGGAACGTGATTTGGTTTGGGCCGCTGGTTATCGGGGGAGC
>JAMQPI010000209.1 GCA_023717565.1 Pyrinomonadaceae bacterium
CGCGGTTGCGCGCTTCCCATTCAGCGACCCAGCTTTTCACCGTGTTTGCTGTTTCCCGCTCGCGTACCTGAGCGGTCTTTTCAATTTGATTAGTAGCGAGGTTATTTGGGTTAGCTTCTGCGCCGCGCTTTATGATCCTGATTCTGGGTTGCATCGTGTTTCCTCCCGTATCTTCGACCGTTGATAACTGACACTCTCACCTGTCGATTGTCGTCGTTAATTTCAACACTTTGCCTTCACGGAACACCGTTACTACGAGAGCGTCTCCAGGTTTGAGAGCGGCGATGCTGCTGTAAATTCTTTCATAGTTTTCGTCTCCCGTGACTCTCTCGACGGAACCGGAGGAACGCGGAGCGATAATGTCGATGCCGTTAACGCTGAGGATCACATCGCCGCCAAGCAAAATATCTGTCCCTTGAATTGTTGCGCGCAGAGTTCCCGGGTTAACTCCCAACCGTGAGCCGATTGAGCCGTCGCCGATGCGCTGGACCAGGAAGCCGGCCGCTTGCGGCAGGTTAAGGGCCTTCGCCAAGCCACCCGTCACCACCAACCCGTCGACGCCGGACCAAAATGGCCTTCGCTCCAGCAACAAATGCTTCGCCGTGTTCGCAGCCGTGGCAAATGCTAAACCTTCCGAGCCTCCGGAATGACTCATCATCGTGCTGACGATGCCGATTACGTTCCCTTCCATGTCGAACATCGGGCCGCCCGAGTTGCCGCTGTTGATGGCCGCGTCGGTCTGTAGGAATTCGACCGCTGGCGCACTCTCATTTGTGTTCAGCCGATGCCGTCCACTCAAATGGCCGGCGCTAAGCGTCTGACTAATGCCGAAAGGCGCGCCAATTACGAAGATTTGATCGCCGACTTCCACCTGGTCCGAGTCCCCGAGAATGGCGGGCGAGATACCTTTCGGCATCTGTGCGAGCTGCAATAAAGCCACATCAGATCGAACATCCGAGCCGATAACACGGGCGATGATTTGCTGGCCGTCCGGAAACTCGACGCAGGCCACGTCCGCGGTTTCCACCACATGCGCTGCGGTTAGAACTTTTCCATCATTGGAAACCAGTACTCCCGATCCCAAGCCATCGACGATCGACATGCGTTCGTCGGCGGAAGGCGCCAGCTCGACCCGTTTGGTTCTGACGATAGCGACCGACTGGCTGACCTTGCGAAAAGCGTCTCGAAGCTGCTGCGCGTTTGTCGTGATCGATGTCGCCGAGAGCGTCAGCAAACTGAGCAAGAAGACGAATGCGGATTTGGTTTTCATGATCGGCGTGAGGAGCAACAACTGTTCCAGACCAAAGTCACTGGTTGCGCAGACGATCAAACGGAGAAAGGTAGTTAAAAGCGGGTTCGTGGACCGTTAGTGCATTTCTAGCATTCGTGATTCCACGATGGTGTTCGTAGAATCACGAGACTTCCTGTTCGATCCAGCGCGTGACGTAGGAAGGAGTGTTTTCAATCTTGATTTTTGTTAACCTGGTGCCGCGCAAATACTCCATAGCGGCCCGATCAACGAAGGTGACGTTCCTGAGATCAAGTGCGACTTCGCCCGCATTTTGACCACTCGATGATAAGGTTTTCTCAACCTCGGAAACGTACTCGGCCGTGAAGTGGCCATGCAAATTAACTCTAATCAACTCAGCGTTTTCCAACTCGTTCGTTATCTTCAACATGTGCTTCAACCCTTGGCGCTTTACCACCGCCGGGGCTAATGAGCACATCGTGTGCCAAGTTGAGATGAGGATTATTTATATTGATGCTTGTTAATTCTCAGCGCGCGGATTTGCGAATCAAGGGTCGTTGCCGGCAGACCAAGCCTAGACGCAGCGCCGTGTGGTCCGTAAACCTTCCCCCGTGTCTCGCGCAACACTGCTTCGATGTGAGCTCTTCGCTCCGATCCGAAAGCGATCACATTTGCGGCTATCGGTACCGGCGCCGCTTCTTGCATCATACCGGGGTCAACCCGCAACACTTCACTGTCAGCCAGAATCACGCAGCGCTCAATGACGTTCTGCAGCTCGCGAATGTTTCCGGGCCAGGAGTATTGCTGCATAGCGGAGAGCGACCGCTTCTCGATCTGATTAATCTTCTTTCCCGTTCGCGCCGCCAGGCGCGCCGCGAAGTAATCAACCAGCAGCGGAATGTCGTTCACACGTTCACGCAAAGGTGGCACGTGCACAGGAAAAACATTCAGCCGATAAAACAGGTCCATGCGAAATCGCCCAACGTTAACCTCACGTTGGAGATCTTTGTTGCTTGCTGCTATCACGCGCACATCCGTTTTGATCGTGCGGTTGCCTCCGACGCGCTCGAATTCTTTCTCTTGCAAGACCCGCAAAAGTAACACCTGAATTTCCGGACTCAGCTCCGCGATTTCATCGAGAAAAATCGTGCCGCCGTTCGCAGCTTCGAACCGCCCGATCCGTTGTTGCAGTGCGCCTGTAAATGCGCCTTTCTCATGACCGAACAGTTCGCTCGCTATTAACTCTGCCGGCAATGCCGCGCAATTAACTTTCACCAAGGCACGATCGCCACGTGGAGAGCGACGATGGATCGCGTGCGCGACCAACTCTTTTCCGGTGCCCGTCTCACCCGCAATCAACACCGTCGAGTCCGTAGGCGCAACCCTGTCCACCAGTTCCAGCATACGTCTTAGCTCCGGACTATTCCCGACGATCTGCTCAGAATGTGTGTAATCACGAATCTGATGAATCTTTTCCTGCGCGAGTTTTGGTTTGGGTTCGGAGACCTCGCGATATACCGTCGCGTTCTCGAACGCAACCTCTACCTGTTCAACCCCGGGTCGCATGTCGCGAAGTGTTTGTAAGGATAGAGCATCGGCACCGAATGGAAACTCGCTGTGGCCTGCCCTGCGGAAGGGAGCATCAATCACATCAGCAACGCTAGCGAAAGCTGTACTCATTGTCGTCTGTCCTTTCGTAGTCTTGCGCAGAATTGTGCGGCCAGTGTCGATCGAGGACAACTCCTAAAGGGTGACGGGTTAAGCAAGAACGGCAGGCTAAGTAATCTCTTTGGAATGGCGGAAGAGACACTTTCAGGAATTAAGGATGCTCGAAAGAGTATGGGATCAAGCAGGGAAGCTCAAGAGGACAGGGACACGGACAGGGGGGCAGGGTTTCTAAGGCCCGATTGCACGACTCGATACTTGGCGCAGGAAGATGCTGGTCGTCAGACTTGCTCACTCGTCGGGGCGCCGAATCTCAATCCGCTTCCATCCGAAAAGCCGCGCGTCCACCGACCAGGCTCCGGGACCCATCAGCGCAAGGGCGACGCCAAGGCTGGCCAGCAAAACACTCACCCACGGATCATGACTGTGTGAGAAGGCAATCAACAATTCGATGATCGCCACAATCGCTCCTGCGACGGGCGTCCATAGTCCCGCCAGGAGGAGTAATCCTGCCCCGGCCGCAATGAGGTGCGGCGTGATTGCCTGTGGCGATGCGCCGTCGTAAAGTCGCATGCAACTCACAATCAGCGCAGCTCCGGCAACCACCCGGAGGAGCAGAAGCCCCAGGCCGGATGGTCCGCTTGAGAAGGTAGAGAATAGGCGCCGCATAACTGGTTAAGGTTATGAGCTTCCAAAACCAGCGGCAAACCCTAAAGGGCTTTTCTTAACGCTATTTCGAGTGAGCTAAACCAGAACAGAGGAAGATTGGGGGCGGAGGCGTTGCATTGTGCCAATCTTTTGCGGCTCGATTTAGAGCTCGATGATCCCGCGTTTGAGCCCGATCGTCACGGCGTGGGTGCGGTCGTTGGCGCCCAGCTTGGAGAGGATGTTCCTGACTTGACCTTTGACGGAGTCTTCGGTGACGGAGAGTAGCGCCGCAATCTCTTTGTTGGAATTGCCTTCAGCAATGAGTCGCAGGACGCGGACTTCCGCCGCAGACAGCAACTCCTCGGCGGAATGCTCAGCAAGCTGAAACGAGACCTCTGGGGAAAGAGTCTTTCTCCCGGCGTTTACCGCTCGGATCGTGTCCAGCAACTCCCTGTGCAGACTATTTTTCAAAAGGTACGCGCGCGCGCCCGCCTTCAATGCGCGCGTGGCCTGGACGTCGCCGGTGTAGGTGGTAAGCACGATAATTCGCGCGTCGGGAAACTCTCCGCGAATCGCGATCAGCGAGTCGAAGCCGTTCATCTCTGGCATCTGCAAGTCCATCAGCGTCACGTCCGGGCGGTGTGCGCGAAACTGTTGAATCGCTTCGCGGCCGTTCGCGGCTTCGGCCACCAACGTCATGTCTGACTCATCAGCAATGAGCGCGGCAATGCCCTGGCGCAGGATCGGATGATCATCCACGGTCAGAATCCGAATCTTTTTGGAATCATCATTCATGGCTCTTTGCTCCCTTTGCTCCGGCC
>JAMQPI010000216.1 GCA_023717565.1 Pyrinomonadaceae bacterium
TCCATCCAACTCGACGACAATCAACTTGCGTTGACTACCAGCCTCAACGTGAACGGCGCTCAGGCCATCAATGGCAATCGCACGAATACTACGAGCATTAATGTGGACGGTGGCAACAACCTGGATTCCGGCAGCAACAACAGCATCATTAACAATGTCGGCATTGATTTCATCCAGGAAGTGAAAATCCAGACCTCCAACTTTTCTGCCGAGTACGGGCGTAATAGCGGCGCCGCCGTCAATGTGGTGACTCGCAGCGGCAGCAACGAGTTTCACGGTAGCGCCTTTGAATTTGTCCGCAATGACCGGCTCGATGCGCGCAATTTCTTCGCGCCGCGCCGCGGTAAATTACGCTTTAACGACTTCGGCTATGCCATTGGTGGGCCGGTTACTATTCCGCGGCTCTACAGTGGAAAAGAGAAGTTCTTCTTCTTCTTCGGACAAGAGTGGAAGAAGATTCGGCAGGACAGTCCCGTTACTACCCAGACCCTCCCGACCAGCCGTGAACTAAACGGAGATTTTTCGTTTCGGCTGAGAGGCCCCGATGGTGTCATCGGCACAGCCGATGACGGTGTGATTCGGGACCCGAACAACGCACTCGCCACGTGCGTTGGTCCGACTATCGCAGGTGGAGTGGTAACGGTACCGGCGGTGCGGGCTGGGTGTTTCTCCGGCAACATCATACCCACGGCGCGGATTACGGCTGACGGCAGAGCCATTGCGGACGTTTACCGTCAGATGTCGAGGCTGGCCAGCTCGTACAATGATGCCCCGGTCGGGAGCAATACGACCTTCCAGCAGCCCAACCCTTTCGATTACCGGCAGGACATTCTGCGTCTCGACTATCGGTTTAACGAGAAGCACAGTATCTATGGGCGGTACTTACATGATAACTACAACCTGATTGATCCATTTGGGACATTCATCGGTGGCGCGCTACCTACAATTCCCACCAATCGTCTGCGCCCTGGCACCGGCATCCAGGTTTCTTACACCTGGCTGATTAGTTCCACCTTTGTTAACGAAGCAAAGGTCAACACGTCATGGAACGGGCAGCGCATCTACCCCGCTGGCGAGACGTGGAAGCGAGGTACCTACGGGTTCGGCTACCAGCAGCTTTTCTCCGGTGGCCGGTTCGATAATAGTATTCCCCGCGCCACAGTGTCCGGGTTCGGAGACTTCCAAGGGGCCGCTATGTCGCTCCTGTCGCCCACCACCGACATCACCATCAGCGATAACATGACCCTCTTGCGCGGCAACCACTCTCTCAAATTTGGCGGGTTAGTGGTTCGCAACCGCAAGGATCAGAATGGGCGATCGCAGTACGCCGGTGAGGTTGACTTCAACTCGGCCGGCAATCCTAACTCGACCAGGAATTCCTTGGCCGACGTGCTGCTCGGGAACTTCCGCAGCTACACCGAAGCGGCGGACGACCCGATCGGTTTCTTCCGCTTCACGCAGTGGGAGGCCTTCGTCTCAGATAGTTGGAAGGTGAATCGCAAACTGAGTCTTGAGCTCGGCGTTCGCTACCAGTATGGTCTTCCGATCTATACGCAAGCGAACAATGTCGCTAACTTCATTCCGGAGCTTTATAATCCGGCGCAGGCCGTCACAATCGCTGCTAATGGAACGATTGACACGTCGCGCGGCGGCAATAGGTTTAATGGTTTGATCCGTGCCGGCGACGGCGTACCATTTGCCGAACTCGGGCGCGTCGCCGGCGCAACCAGCGCCAATGTGCTGGCGGTGCCGACCGGTGCGCCACGCGGCCTGTACTCTCCCGGCCACCTCTTCGCGCCCCGTGTCGGTTTCTCCTACTCGCCGTTTGATGATAACAAGACTGCCATCCGCGGTGGATTCGGCATCTTTTTCGACCGGCCCGAAGGCAACATTATCTTCTCATCGGTCAACGTCCCGCCGTTCCTGGCCTCAGAGCGGTTCGAGAACGGAAACCTCGCTAACATCAGGGGCGGAACGGCTTCAGCGATTGCTCCTTTCGGTCAGATTGTAGCGATTGACCCTGACCTGGATATCCCGCGCACGATGAGTTTCAGCTTGAGCGTCCAGCGTGAACTGCCAAAGGGTTTCTTCGGCGAAATAGCTTACGTCGGCAACCTCGGCAGAAAACTACTGCGTCAGCCGGACATCAATCAAGTGCCGTTTGAGGTGCTGGTCGCCAACGCCGCGCTCCCGGTTAGCCAGCAGGTAACTACCAATGCTCTCCGACCGTTCAAAGGGTATACCGCTATCAGGCAGTTGCTCTCAGATGGCGAGTCGAACTATCACGCCATGCAGGTCTATATAGCGAAGCGTCGTGGCAATCTCCTGTTGACGGGCAGTTATACGTGGTCGAAGTCGTTGGCCGACTCAAACGGTAACTTCGACAACCCTGAAGACTTTTTCAACAGAGGGTTTAGCTACGGGCCGACCACCTTTGATCGGCGGCATGCCTTCGTCTCGACCTACACCTACAGCGTGCCTTTCTTCCGCCGCTCCAGTGGTTTCGTCCGCGCCCTCCTCGACGGATACGAGATCAGCGGTATCACGCGTTTTCAGACGGGTGCACTGTTGACTCCGACCGCTAATACTTCGACCGGCAACCGGCGAGCTGATTACCTTGGCGGTGATGTCAATTTGCCTGATGGCGAGCCTACGGTCCAACGCTACTTCAACACGGCTGCGTTCAGAGCAGCGCCGGATACTCGTCGCGGCAACGCCGGTGTTGGGATCATCCAGGGCCCTGGATTGCAGCTCTGGGATCTCTCCGTACGGAAAAAATTCATCTTTTCCGAAACTAAGAATTTGGAGTTGCGTGGTGACTTCTTCAACGCTTTCAACCGGACCAACTTCCGCAACGTTCAACCCAACCTAAGCGATGGCGCTTATGGTCGGTTGACCAGTTCGGGGGTGGCTCGCAACATTCAGTTCGCTCTAAGATTCACTTTCTAGTGAACTGAGTTCGCGTCCTGGGAATACCTGCGTTTCTCGGCACGCTCATATTCTGAAGTGGACATTTTTGAGGTTGGCGCGTCGCTGTCCAGAGAGCGATGCGCCAACCTCTGCTTTACGCGGAGACCATCATGAAGATAAGAGTTGTGATGCTTTTGGCAGCCGTTTTGATTTTGACCACCACCGGTCGGACTTATGGGCAGACCCCATTGATTACGAATATCGATGGTCGACAGACGATGAACCTCGGCGGGCGGTGGCAGACGATTATTGATCCCTACGAGAACGGCTATTACGATTACCGCTATCAGCCCAGCCCTAACGGCTACTTCAAAAACGCCAAGCCTAAAACTCCGAGCGATCTGATCGAATATGATTTCGATACGTCTCAACAGCTTAATGTGCCAGGCGACTGGAACTCGCAGGACGACAGGCTCCTCTTCTATGAAGGTACGGTTTGGTACAAGAAGTCCTTCAACTATCAACCGAAGGAAGGAACCCGCCTGTTCGTCTATTTTGGAGCAGCGAACTACCTGGCTGATGTCTATCTCAATGGCGAAAAGATCGGACGCCACGAAGGCGGTTTCACGCCGTTCAATTTTGAGATCACCAACCTCATCCGCGCAAAGGACAACTTCCTAATAGTAAAGGTGGATAACAAGCGTCGCCGTGACGCAGTGCCCACGCTCAATACCGACTGGTGGAACTACGGCGGACTGACGCGCGAAGTCAATATCATTGAAGTGCCTAACACCTTCATCCAGGACTACTTTCTCCAACTGAAAAAGGGCTCGACTGATGAGTTCGCAGGGTGGGTCAAGCTTAACGGCGCAGGCGCCGATAAAGTCGTCACCGTCGAGATACCGGAG
>JAMQPI010000220.1 GCA_023717565.1 Pyrinomonadaceae bacterium
TGTGCGACAGACAACGATGAGTGCTGACGAATCGTTGACCCGACGCTACCGCGTGACGGTACTGACTTCATGACACTCAGTTGAGTCACTCTCCGAGCGCGGCGTACTTGAATATCCGGAACCGATATCTTTGCTGATCGCGAATGGTCTTGGCGATCGCTCCGTGCAGATTGTCATCCCACCTGGTGTACTGCTCGATGAACCGATCCGCCGCGGTCTTGTCTCCCTGATACTGCACCTCCAAAACCTTGCGCAATAGCTGACCGACCACTTCGTGATACTTGTCGTAGTGAATTCGGAGTTTCCCGTTTTCAAAAGTCAACAGCCCGTTTTCCAGGAAGAAGTTCCACTGCATGAGTTGCATCGTGTTATATGGCTGGTCCCGCCGCGGCTTGTTGTTCTGGAGCACCCGGAGAATGCCGCTCGCGTAGACAGAACGTAATTGCGCGTCACTGTAGTAGTCATTCTTCCGCAGTGCCGGGGCCACAAAGAGCGAGACCAGATCAGCTTTCATCTCCTCCATCGCACTCGAGTCTTCCTGCAGAGCTTCATCCAGGTCGCGGCCATCTTTGGTTCGATCGACACCGAGATAGTGCCCCACCTCGTGCCAGAGCGTGCGATAAAAGTTTCCGTCCGAACTCAAATGGTCCTTATGTTCTGCGACCATCGCGGCTTCCCAGGTTCGCGACGTGCCTTGAAAGATACTGGGCTCGCGCATGATGTTGGCGCGCAAAAGGATCGTGCGTCCGTAACGCCGGGCAAGGTAGCTCTCGTTGGGCAGAATTGTAGCCGTGTTTCCTCCGCGTGACTGACCAAAGTCAGCGACCACATCATAGACTCCGACGGGTATGTCCTCTCTGATCTTCTTGTGATTCTCGTAAGGGAGTGATTCCTCGAGCGCTTGTAATCCTCGCATTGCCAGTCTCAGCGCCGTGGTTTCCTGCCCGCGCGTGCTCAAGAGACTGAAAGAGAAGAATGTCTTTACGCCGTAGAGCTCGTCGTCATAGACCTCGTAGGATCCGATCTGGGCGTTAAGATTCTTGAACCGTCCTGTGATCCAGGCGGCGTCGCCAGACTCATAGTCGTTGGATAACAAGTCTCGCGAACGATTGCGCAGATACCTGGCAAATTCCTCGTCATCCGCGGCCACCGCATCCGCTGCTTCATTCAACAAGGAGTACGCCTTCATCAACTCATCGGCGTAGGCTACCGCGTAGGGCACCGCATAAAAGCTGGAGTCCAAAGTCCCACGTCCAACGTCCAAAGTCTTGCTATCGAGGATTGGGTCCGTTCTTGACGTTGGACTCTGGACCTTGGACTTTGGACTTTTTCGCGCCTTCGCACGTTCCGGCGACACCTTCTCCAATTCTTGCCGCAAACCCGGGTGCAGAGTCTCCAGGGCCGGATATTTTTTCAGCGTGGCCAAATCGTGCTCAACGTTCGCCGACTCCAGCTTCCGGACAACTGTGCGGAGATCCAGAATGCTAGCTCGCTTCTCAGGATGCGCCGACAGAAACGCGTCGAGCTCTTCTTTCTTCACACCAGAGGGATAAACATTCTTCCCCGGCTGCACGTCATCAACCGGCAAAAACGCCTCGCGCTTATTGTCGAGCGTCGTGGCAATCGGTCCCTGATTGAGACGGTAGAGGTTTAGCAGATTCTGAGTGAACGCGCTGGCTCCAGAGCGGGTGTCGAGCTGAACCAGATTCCGATACGCGGTCAGGGCCTGCGAATGACGTTGCTGTTCGTAAAGGCCCTGAAAGATCCTCCCGACTTCGAGCAGCTTTGCGACTGCCTTCCGCTCGCCTTCGCTTAGGTGCGAGACATCGAGCGCCAGCCTTATCGTCTCAGTCTTGTCGATAATCGGCTGGCTTTTCGTGAGTGGCCAGTAACTCGCAGGTAAACCAGAACGAGAGTCTGTTGAGCTCATTTGTGCCATGGTGCCCGTAACGATCCCTGTCATCAGGGCAAATGCGAGAAGTTTACTCAACATAGAACCGTTATTCTCTTCCTGGACTTGGTGTTGCCAGACCAGCTCCGGAAGCTAGTCTGGCAGGGCAGGTAAAAGAGTATAGCTCCTGATGAGGCGAAGCCGAATTGTTGAAAAATGACCGCACGCCTGATCAACTTCAAAACGATCAGGTCGCGTCTTCACGTTCACCGCAATGCCGCTAACTTACTTCTTCTGTAAGTCTGCCAGTGCCGCCAGCACTTCTTCACTGTTAGCTGCCGGTTTCACTTTCAGGAAAACTTGAGCGATTTTCCCTTTCGGATCGATGATGAAAGTGTTGCGGGCCGAGAGCTTCATACCGTTGTACTCCATGACGGAGCCGTATGCGTCACTCACTTTCGAATCAGTGTCAGCCAGGAGTTTGAAGGCCAGTCCTTCCTTGGCACAGAAATCCTTGTGAGAATCGGCGGTGTCAACACTTACTCCCAGAATTACGGCATTCAGAGCTTCGTACTTTGCCAGGTCGCGTTGGAAGTTACGCGCCTGAAGCGTGCAGCCGCTGGTAAAATCTTTTGGGTAGAAATAAAGTACCACCCACTTGCCGCGAAAATCCTTTAGGCTGGCTGGCTTGCCTTCGTTCGTTGTCAGGGAGAATTCGGGTGCAACAGCTCCCACGGCCGGAGCATCTGCGGTCGCACCTACCGACCCAACTGCTATGAGACCAACTAACAATAAAGCACAGGTAAGAACATATTTAGTCATGATTCGTCCTCCTTTTGGCCGTTCATTATACTCAAATCATCGGGATTGCGCAGCACGCTGAGGCCCGCCGTACTTTGTATTTTCGCAGACCCTCGGATCACTCTGCGACGGCGCTTACGTAGCGACTTGGGTTAACTCACCCGGCTTGCGCAGCATCTTGTTCACCTCACCCAGGTGCGTCTCTTCTTCCGCAATCATCGTGCGAGCATACTCTTCCAGCAATACGGATCGGTCGCGCACCAGATCCAGCAGTTTCTTATACAGAATCAGGCCTGCCTTCTCCGCTTCCTGTGATTCAAGCAGGATGTCGTTAATGCCGTGCTTGTGAGTTTCCAATAGCGCGCCAATCTTTAGCGAAGGGTGATCTCCAAAGTGAGTAACCAACTCGCCGGCCTGTGTCGCATGTGCCAGACAGGTGTTTGCTTCACCACGCAACCAGCTTGTTATGGGAATGCGGTTAGGACCAAATACCATGAGTGCGTAGTGGGTGTATCGAACCACTCCCGCCAGCTCAGTTTCCAGAATCTCATTTAACAACCCGATAGCGGCCGCTTTATCAAACGGTTGATCAGACATAGAGCCATCCTCCCCTGCGTCATTACTCTAATTGAGTGATGAATAGTAAACGGTAAATCATGAATCGTAAATGCGACGGGCGTCGGGTTGGCTACTCCTCCACCAAGTCAGCGATGATGGATTCCGAACCCGGTAAAGACTCGGCAGCGATTCCTATCAGCCTCTTGAGATTTGCCTGTTGCTCGTTATTCAAGTCGACAAACTGCACGCCGAAGCCCACGCCCGCGGTGTAGTGCCTGACTTCACCCTCCACGTATAGAAAATCACCATCCGGAAGCAGGACGCGAAAGCCGACAATTTCGCCGCGCATTACCTCACCGACGGTGTCCAGATAGCAACCGCCTTCGGAGAGGTTGGTAACTCTGGCAGGATGGTCGCGGTCCCAGCTCGCGTCCAGGCTAACGGTTAACCTCGGTTTTGATCTTCTGTCATCGTCCATTCACGGTACTCCTATGTCGGGCTTCGCCAGGGAGCTTTCGGAGTCATGAGGCGTACTGATTAAGACGGCAACGCAAGACCGAGCGGTAAGCCTTACGAGATGAACGCAACCATATGCCGAACAGTCGTCAGCCGTCAATTGTTTTTATTTGTTGCCCTACTTGTGCCTAACCGTTAGGATGCGAGGCGCAGTCTTCAGCTTGATCAGGAAACAGGAAACTCATTCGAGATGGCCCAGGACACACCGGTTTCCCAGAACGCAACCGCCGCAATCACACCATCACCCGCGTCGTACGACTATAAGATCTGGCAGATCATCGGGGCCTCTGCGGTCGGAACCATGATTGAGTGGTACGACTTCTACATCTTCGGCAGCCTGGCCACAGTCATCTCGCCGCTCTTTTATCCTAAAGGCAACGACACACTCGCAATGATCGCGTACCTCTCAACGTTCGCGGTCGGTTTCGTCGTGCGACCTCTTGGAGCGCTCTTCGTCGGGCGCATCGGCGACCTGGGTGGTCGCAAGTATGCCTTCCTGGTGACATTGATGATCATGGGCGGCGCCACCGCGCTCATTGGTTTTCTTCCCACCTATGCCACGATTGGAATCGCGGCGCCAATTATTCTGCTCGTGATCCGCATCCTGCAGGGACTCGCCCTGGGAGGTGAGTACGGCGGTGCTGCAGTCTACGTTGCGGAACATGTACCGGATGGAAAGCGCGGCTTCTACACCAGCTTCATCCAGATCACGGCTACCTTGGGGTTGTTTGTTTCGTTAGCGGTAATCCTGCTGGTCCAGAACTCGATGAGCCGTGAAGAGTTTAGCTCCTGGGGTTGGCGCGTCCCCTTCATCATCTCAATTCTCCTGGTCGGAATTTCACTCTACATTCGACTGCGCATGAAAGAGTCGCCCATCTTTCAGCACATTAAGGGCGCAGGCATGACCTCCGCCAAACCTCTGAAAGAGGCATTCACCCAGTGGAAGAATTTGAAGCTGGTTCTCATATCCCTGTTCGGCGCGACGGCTGGTCAGGGAGTAGTTTGGTACACCGGACAGTTCTACGCGCTCTTCTACCTGCAGGGAATCCTCAACGTGAACGTCACGGCCGCGACTTACATCGTGGCCATCGCGCTCCTGTTCGCTATGCCGTTCTTTGTGGTTTTTGGTGCGCTCTCCGATCGTATCGGGCGCAAGCGAATCATGATGGTCGGTTGTCTCCTGGCCGCAGTCTCGTACATCCCGATTTATGGCGCCATGCAGGCTGCCGCGGGCTCAAACGTTGTAACCGCAACCTTGGAACCCCATCCAGTCACTGGGTCCATCACGTTGACGCCGAAAACGGTCATTGATGGAGCCATGCAAACAGCATCGGAAGCTCTGCCTTACACAAATGTTCTGTCTCTGATCAGCAACCCGATCGCCTGGAAGCTAATCGCGCTGATATTCATCCAGGTGATTTTTGTAACCATGGTTTATGGCCCCATCGCCGCTTATCTCGTGGAGGCGTTTCCCGCCAAGATCAGATACACAGCGCTTTCCCTTCCTTACCACATTGGCAACGGCGTCTTCGGGGGACTCCTTCCCCTCATCGGTTACTCAGTAGTCAAGAACACTGGCAATATCTACGCCGGTCTGTATTACCCGATATTCATCGCCAGTCTCACATTTATCGTCGGATCGCTGTTACTGAAGGAGACGAGGAGTGTGCTGATTTGGAAGGAATTGGAAACAGATCAGCCGGACAAACTAGTTAGTGATATTGACGGGCCGGTTTGAGTCGCCCGAATTAGATTGATTGCCAGGGTCCCCAAATCGCCAGGGTAACTCCGGGCACCTGGATGTTTACAAATAAGGTTTTGAAGTCTGGACTAAAAGTTACGCCTGCGAATTCACGTGTCTCAAATCCTGCGAACACATTCTTCGCCAAATCGAAGAGCTCTCCTTTTCGGTTTAGCACTCTCACGAAGTTAGCAACGCCGTTGTCTTCGCAGATAGTAAGGCTGCCGCCTGCAGTAAGACAAATATTGTCCGGCATGTTTAGGACTGACGGATCGTTGGGCTCGAAAAGCAGCGTTAAGAATCCGTGATCCTTGCCGGACGGAGCATACTCCCAAACCTGACCCAGGCTTTTGTCGCCGCCGCTGGTGGAAGTGAAATAGATCCGGCCGTTCCCGTAAAGACATCCTTCCAAACGCCTGAATGTTGCCGCGCCGGCCGCGACTCCCTGTTTGTAAACCGCCAGATCATCTCGTTCAGCTTCTGCAGGATCCGGATTGCTGATATCGACCCAGCTGACCGGGAGAGCAACGCCTGCTTGTTGTTGTCTGGTGGTGATGAAGTTTGGCCGGTCCTTCACGGCCAACATCTGTAGTCGCCCTCCTGCTGCGAGCCGACCAGGCTTTCGGGGAATGAACCGATAGAAGCCTGCCGTCGCACGATCCTCCGTCAGGTAGACAATTCCGCTGCGGGGATCCAC
>JAMQPI010000231.1 GCA_023717565.1 Pyrinomonadaceae bacterium
ATTCGCCGCTTTTTGCTCCGGTGCCGGAGCCGACTTTGCGCACCGGAGTCAAAGCGATGACTTCGGCCGTTTTAGAATTGTTGAAGAAGTGAGTAACCAAATGCTGCATATTCACAACGGAGACTCTTCCGCGGGCACAGCCAGGCAATCATCAATGCCCGGCGAACATTTTGCCTGGCGCGAAGCGTTAATCGAAGGCCCGACACCAGCAGCCATTACAGGAGAGGAGTGGCGCAAACTACGCGCGCGACATCTGACAGAATTCTACGAAGTCGATACTGATGAAACTGAGAGCGGACTTCGCATTCAGGAAGACAAGCTGGCCAGCTACCCCGAGCACGACGAGATCATCTTGTGGTTTGAACACGACCTCTTTTGCCAGACTAACCTCATCTACTTGCTCAACTGGTTTGCGGAACGCAATCTTGGAAACACCAAGCTTAGTTTGATCTGTATAGGCGAGTTTCCCGGACTGCCAAACTTCCGTGGTTTAGGTGAACTCAACTCCCGGCAGCTGGACTCGCTTTTCGACGTACGGTGCGAAGTGTCAGGCGCAGAGAAGACGCTGGCAATCGCGGCGTGGCAGGCCTATTGTTCCGCTGATCCGACGGCTATCCAAACTCTGTTGGAAACGGATACCTCCGCCCTGCCTTTCCTCAAAACAGCATTGCAACTTCACCTTGAGCGGTTTCCGTCGGTAAGTAACGGTCTGGGCCGAATCCAGAACCGAGGCCTGGAACTCATTCATGACGGACTGCGGAGCTTCGTTGATTTGTTCCCCCGCTTTGGAGGCGCCGAGCCCGCCTATGGTTTGGGGGACGCACAATTTTGGAACAGTCTCAGACGAATGGGCGACGCGCGAGAACCGCTCCTGAGTATTACGAATGGGACCGCATCTGGTCAGAAACTCGACTCGGGGAACTTCCATCAGTTGAGTTTTGATATCACCGAAGCTGGCGCCGCCGTGCTTGATAGGCAGGCTGACTTCGTTGAACTGAACGGAATCGACACCTGGTTGGGCGGAGTGCATCTGCAGGGAAAATCCGATCTTTGGCGTTGGGACGATCAGCAGAAGAGGCTCATTCACTCTTGATGATGTTAGTTTGATCAACACCTGCCCGTAGAGAGGTTTTCCACTCTATTCCCTATGCCCACCTCTCTATCTACGATTGTTGCACCCCTCGACAGTCGAATCTTGAATGACTCGGCTATCGGACCCGAGTTGTTTGCTCAGTTGCTCAGCGCGCAACGGGAACTGGGTCTGATGCATGGCGATCGCCCCACCTGTCCCTTCCTCCGTCCGCACATACTCTCCCGCGCGCAATATGCAGCAATCGAAACGGCTGCCGAAATAATCGCCGGGGCTTTCGAGAAGCTGGTTGCCAGGGCGCTCGCACACCCGCCACTGTTAGGTAACTTCGGATTGACTCCAGCCCAGGTGCAAATGGCCCGCATCGACCCCGGTTATTCGAACTTGTGCGTTACCAGCAGACTCGACGCTTACCTGACGGATTCTGGTTTTCAGTTTCTCGAGTACAACGCCGAAAGTCCCGCCGGAGTCTCCGATCAAATGCAACTCGAAAAGCTTCTCCTGGAGCTTCCCCATATGAGTGATTTCCTGAACCTGAACCAACACTGGACGCCTAGTCCTCACGTGCGACTGCTGGAGTCTCTGCTGGCAGCTTATCGCGAATGGGGAGGACAGGAACCAAATCCGCAGATTGCTATTGTCGACTGGGAAGGAGTTTCAACTGCAACTGAGTTTGGAGTTTTGAAACAGTATTTCGAATCAATGGGCTACCCGACCATTATTGTCTCGCCGCACGCGCTGGAGTATGACGGTGAACGCTTGCAGGCCAGAAGGTTTCGCATCGACATCGTTTACAAACGCGTCATCATCCATGAGTTCCTGGAGAAGTTTGACGAAACGCATCCGTTGTCGCGCGCTTATCGCGATCATAATGTTTGCATGGCCAACTCCTTTCGCTCAAAGGTGGCGCACAAGAAAGCGGGCTTTGCAATTCTCAGCGATCCGCAGTACGCGGATCTTTTCACCGACCTTGAGATCACTAATCTGCGGCAGCACATCCCCTGGACGCGAATTGTTCGTGCCGGCGCCACCTCATTCGATGATGGTGAGCGTGAGTTAGGTGAGATTCTGAGAACGGAACGAGAACGACTGGTGCTGAAGCCGAACGACGATTACGGCGGGCATGGTGTGGTAATGGGTTGGGAATGTAGCTCGGACGAATGGGAGCAGGCAATCGTTCAGGCGTTCAATCGTGACTATGTAGTGCAGGAGCGCGTTCCGGTAAAAAAGGTGGCCATACCGAGGGTAGCCGACCACGGAGTCCGGAGCGACGAGATGTTTGTAGATTTCAATCCCTTCTTGTTTCAGAACCGAATGGAAGGCGCCCTGATTCGCTTGTCATCTTCATCGCTTTGCAACGTCTCGTCCGGTGGCGCACAAACTGCCCTGCTGGTGCTGGAGGGACAGCAACTGCGAACCACTAACTCAAGCTGCGTGTCATGAGGTCAGTACCACCAGGCGGTAGCGGTGGGTCCTCCGGCAGCGACTCACTCAAGCTGCGTGTCATGAGGTCGGTACCACAATGCGGTAGCGGTGGGTCCTCCGGCGGCGACTCAACTCAAGCTGCGTGT
>JAMQPI010000236.1 GCA_023717565.1 Pyrinomonadaceae bacterium
CGCGCCTTCGACTCCAGCGCGGCGGCCATCCCAGATTTCCCGCTCCGGATCGCGCGGGCGAACAAATAAGGTGTACTTCTGTTCGCGTGCCGGCGCGACGATCGCAATCGCCTCCGGCTCTTCGAAGCCGGTCAGATATAAAAAGTCCGAGTCCTGGCGAAAGCGATACTGCGTGTCATTGGAACGCGTGGCTTCGCGGGCGCTGGGAATGATGGCGACAGAATTCGGGTCCATACGACGCATGAATTCCGCAAGTTGCGGTCGGATCATAGGGGCTCTCCTGATAGGGTTCGGAATGGGCAGCCATTGTAACCGAGACGAACGAAGTCGGGAAATCTGCGAGGGAAACAAAAGACGATCCACGAAAACACACGAAACCGCACGAAACGGACGCCTTATTTCGTGCTGTTTCGTGTGATTTCGTGGATTGTTTTGGGTGATTTCCTGTTTTCAGCAACGTTGAGCTATGCCGGACAGCCCGCGATGTTGGATAATCTTCCGGCAATGAGCAAACAAGTTCTCCAAACAGAAAGACCCCGCGAGATCGTCACCTACGATCCCGGTACCGGCGCAGAGCTAGGTCGCGTGCCGCTGGCCTCTCCCGAAGAAGTGGTCGAAGCGGTGCGTCGGGCCGCCGCGGCGCAACCGGCGTGGGCAAGTCTTTCGTTCAAAGAGCGGGCCGGCGTGATACTCAAAGCCCGCGAGATCATGCTGGGGCAGACAGAAGAGCTGGCCACGCTCATCTCCCGTGAAACCGGCAAGCCGATCTCGGAAGCAATTTCGATGGAGGTAGTGCCCACGCTGGATACGATGCACTACTTCGCCACTCACACTGCCAAGCTGCTGCGCCCACAGAAGATTGATATTGGTCAGTATGGTTTGATGGGCCGCTCA
The DNA here is from genome assembly GCA_023717565.1 of Pyrinomonadaceae bacterium. GTDB lineage: Bacteria > Acidobacteriota > Blastocatellia > Pyrinomonadales > Pyrinomonadaceae > PSRF01. Next base: position 895 of record JAMQPI010000236.1, read on the forward strand.
TCTCGAATCGCTTATAAGCCAATGGGAGTGGTAGGAATCATCTCCCCTTGGAACTTTCCGCTGGCCACACCTGCTGACGAAGTAGTGATGGCCTTGATGAGTGGTAACGCGGTCGTGCTCAAGCCCAGCGAGCTCACTCCGCTTACGGCCCTTAAGATTGGTGAGATCTTCAGTCGAGCCGGCTTGCCCGAGGGGTTGTTGGAGATTGTTACTGGCGATGGCTCTACCGGAGCTGCCTTGATTGATGCCCGTGTTGACAAGATCATGTTCACGGGCAGCGTGGCCACCGGCAAACGCGTTGCTGAAGCCGCGGCGAAACATCTCACACCCGTAGTGCTCGAGCTGGGCGGCAAGGATCCTATGGTGGTGTTGGAAGACGCCAACGTTGACAACGCCGCCCGCGGGGCCGTTTGGGGAGCTTTCGCGAATTCCGGTCAGGCCTGTGCCTCTGTCGAACGCTGTTACGTGCACGAATCAATCGCCCCGCAGTTTCTCGCGCGCGTATTGGCGGAGACGCAAACGCTCCGGCAGGATGTGGGCATTAACGAAGACACCGACATCGGCGCCATGTCCAACGAGAGACAACTGCGAATTGTCGAACAGCACGTGGCAGATGCGGTCGAGCGCGGCGCCAAAGTGGTTGCCGGCGGAAAGCGTACTGACAACCTGAGCGGTTTCTTTTATCCGCCCACGGTACTCACGAATGTGGATCACGGGATGACAATCATGCGCGATGAGACTTTTGGTCCCGTGCTTCCGGTGATGACTTTCAAGACAGAAGACGAAGCCGTACGCCTGGCCAACGACAGCGTCTTCGGTCTGACTGCCAGCGTTTGGACCAAAGACATAGCTCGCGGCCAGCGCCTGGCGGAACGCATCGAGGCAGGCACGGTGATGGTAAATGAAGTGCTATACACCCACGGCATCGCCCAAACGCCATGGGGCGGAATCAAAGATAGCGGCTATGGACGCACTCATGGACGCATGGGTCTTCTGGAACTCGTGACGCCGCGACACATTCACGTCAATCGCATTTCGGGCTTTCCTGATCTTTGGTGGTTCCGCTATGACCCGGCTGCGCACAAACTCTTTCGGGGACTAGCAACCTACTTCACGACCGGCTCCATCATCAGAACTGCACGCTTGCTACCGCAAATGATCAGAAGACTTTTTGCGCCAAGAGTTTGAGGCTAATTCTTCATCAGGTCTGCCCAGTTTCGGGAAACATCCATTCCGTCAGGCACTTTTTTGAAGAAGGCAATGACCTTTCCTTCGGCCCGATCAGTATCTTTCCACCTACTGACTAGTTTTCGCGCAGCATCTCGCTGATTGTTCTTAACCAAGCCGTAGGCTTCAACGGCGTCTATCTGAAGTTTCATCCCGTCGTACTTGGCCGGCAGGACTTGCTGGAAGTTTTGATTTGCTTCTTCAAGTTTTTCTATATCGCCCATTTGAGCGGCCGCGACTTGGATTAGCATGAGGTCATACGGATCTGGACTACTGGCAAACGCCTTCTCGGCAAACTGAATACTCTTGCGATAGTCTTTGCGACCCAACGCGGCAACGGCTTTGACTTCATAGCCAATGCGGCGACCAAACTGGCTGAGCCCGAGCTTGTGATCAAACACGTAGTCCGCCGCGGCTTCGGCTTTGTCATACATTCCAACCTCGTTATACGCAACCCCCAGGTCAAGTCCGATTGAGACATCGTCGCGCGACGTTTTCAGGTAGTGCTTATAACACTCAATCGCCGCACGATACCGTTTGTTTGAAAAGAACTTGTCGCTGCCCAGCATGTGAATGTAGTTTACAGGTTGGGTCGCAATAAGCTCCTTCAGCAATTCCGATTGTCGTCTCTGATCCTCCTCCGGAGCGTCGTCGAGAGTCATGTAGATTCGATCCACTAGAATCTGTGCAGGCGTCAACGTTCCCTCACGCTCAGCCTGATCAATGAGGGCTTTTGCTTCCTCCAGAAGCTTTGCCGGGCCTCCCTCGAACTGAGCTTTGAATTCCATATCGTTGTGCCGGTACTCCGGAACCTGTTGGAATGCGTTGAGGCGCATCATCAAGGCTGAGAACTTGCGCGACACTGCGTCGTTCTCTATCGTGCTTACGCCCAGCCAGCCGGTAGGAACCTTCACCGTCATCCTCAATGTGCCGCGCCAGACAACGATTTCCACCGTCGACGTGAAAGACTTTTCGTAACGATTTCTCGCAGCGAAAAATCCGGCATCATCCCCAATCTGATCATCTCCATACTGACTGATCAGGTCCATAGTCTTTATGCCTGCGGCTGCTGCGGGACTGTCCGGAAAAACTCTAAACACGGCTAAGGCCCGCTCGGGAGGCGTGCCCGGGGTGCCTTGTGAGGTAGAAAGCTGCGAAGGTCTGGCAAGCATCGCGGAGCAACCA
>JAMQPI010000315.1 GCA_023717565.1 Pyrinomonadaceae bacterium
ACCATCAGGACTTACGTCCCGCCAGGGATGTGTGCCGGTTAGTTCTTTAAACTTCTCATACATATTGGGAAGTGTTATGAGAAGAAGGCAACCTAGAGAGTTGTATGACTGAATGGTGAGAGAGTCAATCAATATTTTCCATCCTGGGGATGCCTGGCTAGGAATGAAGGGGTGATCCAATGACGAATGTGATGCCGGTAATCTTCTTTGGACACGGCAATCCAATGAACGCGTTACTCGACAATACCTACACGGAGGGTTGGGCATCCATTGGCAGGTCACTCTTACGACCGAAGGCTGTGCTTTGCGTTTCCGCTCACTGGTACTCTCCGGGAACAGCGGTGACAGCGATGCCAAATCCGCGAACGATCCATGATTTCGGCGGGTTTCCGCGCGAACTCCATCAGGTTCAGTATCCGGCGCCGGGTAGTCCAGAACTTGCAGAGCGGGTTAGTCATCTGTTGTCACCGCTGGCGGTCGAGCTCGATCAGAGTTGGGGACTCGATCATGGAACCTGGTCTGTGTTGCGTCATGTCTTTCCCGCGGCGGACATCCCGGTAGCGCAGCTCAGCATTGATGAGACCCGCGCTCCGGAGTTTCATTATGAAGTTGGCAAGCGTCTGTCACCGCTGCGAGACGAAGGAGTCTTGATAGTTGGCAGCGGCAATCTGGTTCACAATCTTCACACTTATGCCTGGGGTCGCCGCGAAGTAGAGCCTTTCGACTGGGCGGTGCGGTTTGAACAGTTGGCGCGCGAATTGTTGCTCAAAGGCGACGATGCTTCTCTCGTCGGGTACGAATCTCTCGGGCCAGATGCTCTTCTCGCCGCGCCCACGCCCGATCACTATCTGCCACTGCTCTACGTGATCGGTTTGCGCCGGGCTGGAGAGGCGGTGACCTTTCCGGTTGAGGGGTTTGATGGTGGATCAATCTCGATGCTCTGCGTGAGCATAGGGTAGATCGATCCGAGTGAAGGTCTTGGCCTTATCTTCGATCCCTTTTGCTCTTACCCAGTTCACCACGCCCGGAACAATCCAACAACTCAGAGTGTCTAAAGCGGCGGCATGAAATACACCGGAGCGGTCCGACGCTGACGTAGTGTTGAGGCTTGCAACTAATTAAGAGACTGGAGTGCAAGTTCTCATTAGTCAGCCGTTCATTCGGTGAGATGAGTGCGGTCGCTACCGCTCCCGGTTCTGTATGACGCAGCAAAACGTCCAAGCGACGTACTGAGGTGAGATAAAACAATGAAAACCTTTCTCCTGCTATCCATCACAAGTTTGTTCGTTATTTCCGGTTTGGCGGGTTGTGCGGAGGGACCGGTGGGAGACATCCCGCCGGTTTCTGCTTCCGGCTGGATCGCCCCCGGCTCTAAAACCCTGCGGCCCTTTCGTTCGGAACAGGAACTCAAGAACTACTTAAGGGAGCTTGCCGAAAAGCAGAAGGATCTTCGAAGGGAGCAATCCGGGGTTGCCGGGGTCGCTGATAATAGTGTGGCGCTACCAAGCGCGGCGCCAAGCACAAGCAAAGGCGACAAGGATGATGAGTCTGTTACCAACGTGCAGCACGCCGGCGTTGATGAAGGTGGCATCGTCAAGCTCCACGGCGATCATCTGGTGGTGCTGCGTCGCGGCCGCCTGTTCACGGTGGAGGTGGGTGATGGCGCTCTAACCCCGGTATCTGCGGTCGACGCGTTTGGCCCAGACATCGACCCTCGTGGCACCTGGTACGACGAGATGCTTGTTTCCGAAAGTACGATCGCAGTGATTGGCTACAGCTATGAGCGCGGTGGCACCGAAATAGGTTTGTTTGAGATCAATGACGCTGGACATCTGAGATATCGGTCAACATATCATCTGCGCTCCAACGACTACTATTCTTCGCGCAACTATGCGAGTCGACTGATTGGCAGCAAGCTGATCTTCTACACACCGCTCTACTTGTATCCGGGCGCTGAGGATCCCTTCCAGAGTTTCCCGGCCGTGCGCAAATGGCGCAAGGGAGCAACGCCGGGTGAATTTCGGCGGATCGTCGCCGCCACCAATGTCTACCGGGCCGAACAACCAGTAACTGCGAGTTACGGTCTGGCGCTCCATACGGTTACAGTGTGTGATTTGGCTAACGGTGGCTTTGCGTGCGAGGCGACCGGAGTACTAGCTCCGCCGGGACGAGTGTTCTACGTTTCCCCGGATTCGGTTTATGTGTGGACCAGCGACTGGACGCGGCATGGCGATCAAATGCGCTCGCAGTCAATGCTTTATCGGATGCCCCTCGACACTTCGCGCCCTAGTGCGCTAGGTGTATCGGGGAGTCCTATCGATCAGTTTTCTTTCCTGCAGAGTGAGGACGGTCATTTAAACGTTTTGGTGCGTTCGCGTGCGAGTGGGGATGGGATGTGGGGTGCGGAAGTAGCTAACGGCGATGTGGCGCTGATGCGCGTGCCGCTCTCGAGCTTCTCTGATGGAAGTAGCACAGCGCCGGAGTCCAGGTATCGCAAGCTTCCTAAGCCTGAGGGGTACACGTTCCAAAATCGGTTCGTCGGCGACTATATCCTGTACGGCACCGGCAGCGGCTGGGGTTACGCGCAAGAGTCACAACGTCCTCGGCTCTATGCCACAAGGTGGGGCGGTGGGCAGGCCCACGAACTCTCACTGGCGCACGGCGTTGATCGTATCGAACAGATGGGTTCGGATGCAGTAGTGGTTGGTACAGACGGGAAGAATTTGCACTTCACTTCGGTGCGGCTCGACGAGTCTCCAGCAGTTGTGGATCGCTATACCCGCGCCGGCGCCTCGCAAGGCGAGCTGCGCAGCCACGGCTTCTTCTACAAACCTGATGGACCAGATTCGGGAACACTCGGTTTGCCGATCAGTGTGCCTGGCCGTCCGGGTTACCGTCACCTGTTTGAAGAGTCGGCAGCGATCCTGTTCTTGCGCAATGACTCGTTGCGCTTTGAGGAAGCCGGAGAACTGGCCGCGCGATCAGAACGAGCAGTGAACGATGCTTGTCGCGCGTCCTGCGTCGACTGGTACGGCAATGCCCGCCCGCTGTTCGTGCGCGGACGGGTGTTGGCGTTGCTTGGCTACGAAATTGTGGAAGGGACTCTGGATGATAGTCGCATGCGAGAGTTGCGGCGTGTGAGTTATGCACCAAGGCGAGTTGAGGTAACGCGTCGCAGCGACGAGTAGTCACAACCGGGTTACGTTGCATTTGTGATTTGAGTGAGTCGCTACTCAGATGGCCAAATGGAAAATGATAAATGAGAGATGGAAAATGACCGGGTCGCTCCGCTCGCGCTTCCGTATGCTGCCGCAGCGTTACAAACTGGCCAGTGTCCGCATTACCACTTCGAGGTCGGAGAGGTCCGGAATGAAAGCGTCGGGATTACACTCGAGTAGATCCCCCGTGCTGTAGAGTCGCCCGGTTCCGACGGCCAAAGCGCGAGCACCAAAGTGACGAGCACAGGCGATGTCGTTCGGTGTGTCGCCGATGACGATGAACTGATCGGGTCGCAGATCAAGATTGAGGAAACGCTTGATTCTTTCGGCAGCCAGGGCGGGGAGGTCACTACGATCGTGCGACTCATCGCCGAAAGCGCCGGGCAATGGAAAGAACTCCGAGAGGCCCACTAGTTCCATCTTCAGGTAAGCGGCAGGTTCAATGTTGCCGGTCATCAGGGCGGAGTGATAACGAGGATGATCGGCAACGGCTTGCAGCACTTCCCGCACGCCTGGCAAGAGCTCAAAAAACTCGACACCCTTTCCGGTGGCTTTTTGCATTTCCACCATGTAGCACTCGCGTAAGTGATCGATGCGCTCCAGAATGTGCTCGTGCGTGAAGCCCTCGGGACGCAGAGCTTCTGCTACGATCTGCAGATCCGTCATCCCTGAAACTCTCATCTCAGCGAGTATTCCGGATGTACCAAAGACTCCTTCGAGCATGGGAATCGTGTACTCCTTAAAAGCTCCGATGCGTGCTGAGCGAATCAGGGTACCGTCAATGTCCCAAAGCAAAATGCGCGGCGTTTCGTCGTAGGTATGGAGTGATGTTTGATTGTCCATTGCGTTCTTCGTTGCTCCATTCTGCTAGTCATCAATGGAGACGCTTATGTTACTTACGGTCCGAGAGCGCCCTGGTAGCGGCCTCACTCAATTACCGCCAGTACATCTCCGGCGTTAACTGTAGAGCCTACCTCCGCATCAATTGAAATTACCTGGCCGGTCTTCGGCGCTTTCATCTCGTTCTGCATTTTCATCGCTTCAACCACCAGGATGCCCGCACCAGCTTCGACCTCGGTGCCCGCTGCGACGAGTATGCGCACAACCTTTCCGGGCATCGGCGCCACAATGCGAGCCGCTCCCTGGTCGTGTTCCGCTCCACTCTGAGCGCTGCGGAGACGCTTGGGATCGGTTAGCTTCACCGTGTAGCTGGAGCCGCGCAAGCTTACTTCAAGATCACCAGCACGGTCGTGCGTGTTCTCGACGCGGCAGTTATAGACATTGTTACCGTCGATCAATAGGTACTCACTGTCACCCAAATCATGAAGCGTCAGCTGGTAGCGTCTACCATCAACTTCGGCCAGGACGACTGACTCACGCTCTTGAATCGAGATTTGATGATCGCGGCCCGCCACTTCGGCTCTTAGCTTTATCACCGCCTACCCCTCTCCGGCCGCTCGGCTCGCTTGTCGATCACGGATCTCTGATGAACTAACGCAGTACGACCGGAAGTCTTCCAGGGATTCCTTGCCTCGCCCGATGGTTGACGGTGAAGCGAGGCTGTCGTTTGTAACTTTGCGTAGTGAATCGCACCTGCAATTAGAGCCACGTCCTGGCGAATTATTTCTGTTTCTTGAGCAGGGGTCGAATCAGCACGACGAGCTTCCTCCCGTCGCTCTTTGAAACGCGCAATGAAACCAGTATCAAGGCGACCAGCAATGAATTCCTCATCCCGGACTATCTCGCGGAAGAAGGCCAGGTTCGTCTTAATACCGCCAACCTGATATTCGTCCAGAGCCCGGCGCAACCGATCGATTGCTTCTGTTCGATTGTGCCCCCAGGCAGCCAGCTTTGAAATCATTGGGTCGTAATGGATGGACACTTCCGCATGGACGCGCACGCCGCTGTCTTCACGTATCCCGGGACCCGACGGCACCTGCAGGAAGGCAATTTTGCCCGGCGAGGGGAAAAAATTATTCTCGGGGTCTTCTGCATAGACGCGACATTCGATTGCATGGCCGTGCCAACGGATGTCCTTCTCACCAAATGAAAGCGGAGCTCCCGCCGCCACCGTGATTTGTTCACGTACCAGATCGATCCCGGTAACGAGTTCCGTCACCGGGTGTTCGACCTGTAGTCGAGTGTTCATCTCGAGGAAGTAGAATTCGCGTGTAGCATCGGCAACCAGGAATTCGACCGTGCCCGCGCCGACGTAGTCAACAGCACACGCGATCTTAATGGCGGCTTCGCCCATGCGCCGGCGCAGGTCGATGTCGTTTATTGGGGAAGGGCACTCTTCCACAACTTTCTGGTGACGACGTTGGATTGAGCATTCTCGCTCGCCAAGGTGAACCACGTGCCCATGTGCGTCGGCGAAGACTTGAATTTCAATATGCCGCGGCCGCTCGACTACCTTCTCCAGATAAATTGAAGCATCACCAAAAGCACCCGCGGCTTCGGAACGGGCACTCTCAAATGCTGACTGCAGCTCCTGTGGCGAGACGACCAGACGCATCCCTTTGCCACCCCCACCGGCCGAGGCCTTCAACATCACCGGATAGCCAAACTTTTCGGCGGCGCTCTCTGCGTCCGAAAGCGAATTCAAAGGTTCGACAGTGCCGGGGACAACCGGAACCCCCGCATTCACGGCGGCACGTCGAGCGCTGGTCTTCGATCCCATCGTCTCCATCGCCGCGGCAGTAGGTCCGATAAACGTTAGCCCGGCGGTCGCGACGGCCCGCGCAAAATCCGCGTTCTCCGCCAGGAAGCCATAGCCAGGATGGACTGCCCCTGCTTGCGTTTGCTTAGCAGCCTCCACGATTGCTTTGATGTTCAAGTAACTCTGCGTGGAAGGGGCCGGACCGATGCAGACTGCCTGGTCGGCGAGCCGGACGTGCAGCGCGTCTGCATCGGCTTCCGAGTAGACAGCCACCGGCGAGATTGCTAAATCTCGGCATGCGCGGATCAAGCGCACCGCAATTTCCCCGCGATTGGCAATTAAGATTTTGGTGAACATTCAGACAACGATCGAATTCCCAGGTTGGCGGGTGTCGTAGCGCACAACGACCGTGCTACCTGGCGCGTAGGACGCCGGCCGCGCGGTCTGCTCCGCGGTCAATTGCTGCGACGACTCATATTCAACGCCAGCGATGTTGTAGGTGTAAAAAACGTGCGTGATGCGGTCCTGATCGTCCGCATTGATATCCAGAACACTACCTTCGGTGATGCGACCGGTCTTTGAGAGGCGGGCAAAGCGCGCGGCTTCGTCTTCCTTCTTTCGTCGGAAACGATCCAGGAAAGACATTACAAGCGAGCCTTAGGGCTTGGAGGACTTAGGGGATACGGTGTTCGTGCCGGGGCGGTGCACACTTTCCGATGCTCTTAAGATCACACCGTCGCGAACGATCAAGTCGTCTTCAGTTCCCATGAGCTTGTCCGCTCCCGGCAAACGAAGATCGTAGTTCGTAAACGATAGCCCCTCGCCAGGCAAATCGTCGGTGGTATCTAGAGATGCATTGCGAATGACGGCGCCGCGCAGAGTTCGCGATTTCCCTTTCGGCAGGGCAGCCAGATCGACGCTTGGCTTATACGTCGAGTAGGCCGAAGCCTCAAGAACACTCAGAGCGGCAGCGATGGAGCCGTCCGGATCGGGTAAGCGACGCAAGTCAACTAACTCGGCGGGCAGCGTCCGATAGCGCAAGCTGTATTGGAACAGTGCGCGATCATATGTGCGACCAACCAGGTCAGCCGCCGCCTGAAGCCCGTCCTGACGCTGGCGCAAACGTTCCGGCACCGTAACTCCAATCAGAACGGCAATCAGCACGGGAACTAGCACGGAGGCCATCAGCCCGGTCCTGGCATAGCGCAAGCCACAGAAGCGCGCCGGGGATTTCAGTATTGATCGATAGATCTTGAGGCTGGCCCAAAGAACGACAATCGTAACAGGCATCGCGACCCACTTCAGGCGCCAGGCGGCGGTTTCTCCGGCGGCTACCCAAGACCAGAAATCCGATGGAAAAACTGAAGCGAGCGTCATTACAGATGTCACCCGAGGTGCGCGTTGCACAGCAGCACTGATTGTCTGGATCACGAACACCAAAACCATCAGGGTCCCGGTGACTGCCAGCAGCAGCGAGCGCCCGTAGGCTGGAAGCTCACGTTCCGGTCTTGGCAGGGCCTCGCCCACGGAGTAGGCGCCACATGATGTACAACCCTGGCTCAGGGTGCCTTCAAACTTAAAGCCACAGCAGGGACAGATCGTCACTAGTTTATACCTCGAATAGGAAGACTTTACTGGGTCAAAGTACGACTTTCGGGAATCTGCTCATCCGGCTTTATGTATTAGTGCTTCGGTACGCCGATCAGGTCCGGGCTTAGATGCAGAATGAGACGACTGAGATTCTAATTCTTCAGATTTGGTCTGTACTTTGTTTAGTTCGCGCCAAGTGTGATACATGCGGTGGGCAAAGGTCCAGTAGGAACCCACCGCTAAAACCCACAGGACTGCAGGCATTCGGTTAGCAAAGAAGTTGTTTGAGCCCGGGAATGTGCTGAGAGCGCCAATAATGAAAAGCACCACTCGCTCCGGGCGCCGCAAGAAGCCAACGTCACACTTGGGAATCAGGCTTTCGGCACGGGCACTCGCGTAGCTTACCATAATTGACCCCATTAGTCCGGCGCCCGCGAGAAAAACATTCAGGGTCGAATGGAACTGCGTGTCTCGTCGGGCATAAAAGACCATGAGGCCCACAAATATCACCATGTCTGACAGGCGATCCAGCGAAGAATCGAGAAACCCCCCAAACCTGGTAACCCGGCCGGAAAGCCGAGCCACCTGCCCGTCCAGCATGTCAAAGAGATTAGCGATTATTAGGACAATTCCGGCTGAGAAGAACCTGCCCAGTCCAAAAAGTAAGCCGGAGCCGACATTCAGGGAAACGCCGATAACAGTCAGGATGTTCGGGTTGATATGACCGTGGGCGAGCCACCGCACCATAGCGTCGATAATTCGTTGTGCGCCCCGCCCAATTCCGTCCACAAACATGCTTACTGGTGTCTCCTGAAGGGGCATTATGCCCAAAAAAGGCCTAACTTGACAGCCCAAAGGACATAAGCGGCGGATTCTACGAGCGGGGAACTTTCAATGTCAAGATATTGGGGCCAGCTGTCCTCATTGCTTCCCAATGTGCCGGCTTGACTGACTCCCCGGGTTTGAGTCCAGGGGAACAGCCTCCGGAGGGGAACCTCAAGTCTTTTTCTCGATCTCGTCGTGGAGTGTGGACATGTGTCTGATTTCGAAGTTTCGAGCGCCAGCGGGCGTCCGCACGACAACTTCGTCACCCTCGATCTTACCCATCAAACTCTTGCCAACCGGCGAGGTTGTAGAGATGAGACCTTGCTGGGGGTCGCTCTCTTCCGGCGTTACCAGCCGGTAAGTTACCTCTTCATCGCGTTCCGAGTCGAAGAGGACCAGCGTAGAGCCATAGGACGCCTTGTCTCGCGGCACCTTACTGATATCGATCGAAGCAATTTCGCTGATTCGCTGACGCAATTCCACGATGCGGGCCTTGACCATGTTTTGGCGGTCAAGGGCAGCGCGATATTCTGAGTTCTCTCGCAAATCGCCAAACTCGAGTGCGCGCTTGATCTCTTTGGGAAGGTGCACGCGCAATTCTGACTCCAGCTCATCTAATTCTGCCTGCAGCTTGTCCTTAATATCTACCAACTAGAACTCGCTTTCTACGCCATCGCGTATGGGGATTAGTTAATCGCACTAGAGCTGGAGGAAACGTGATATTTGGTCTCGTCGACAGCGCCGAATGAAATTCCTATGTCACGCGCCGTTCTTACCATCTGACCATCCGGGGGTACCGTTTTGACATTCGCCACCGCGTCGGAAATGGGAACAGTAATCACGTCGCCTGCTTGGAGCGCAACCATGGCAGCGCGTTTCCCTTCGGCCAGAGCCCGGACCGCATGGGCCCCATAGGTGGTCGCCAACATTCGATCAAAAGCGTTTGGCCTGCCGCCTCGCTGCAGGTGGCCCAACACAACGCATCGGGTCTCTTTGCCGGTCAGGGCCTCTAGTTGAGTTCTGCAGTATACCGCGATGCCACCGAGTCGAGGCGCATGTTGCTTGTCGCCGCTGTCCTGAAAGATCTGATCGTGTCCAGCCTCTACGGCTCCTTCCGCAGCAACGATGATACTGAAATTCGATCCGCCTATTTCGCGTGCCCGAATCTTATTCGCCACCGAATCCATTGAAAAAGGTAGCTCCGGAATCAGGATAACATCCGCGCCTCCGGCAATCCCCGAATGCAGCGCAATCCAGCCGGCGTTTCTCCCCATGACTTCCAGAATCATGACCCGGTCGTGTGATTCAGCAGTGGTGTGTAATCGATCCAAAGCCTCCGTGGCAATGTCCAGTGCCGTCACAAATCCAAACGTCAATTCGGTGCATGCCAGATCGTTGTCGATGGTTTTGGGAACGCCGACTACCGGAACTCCAAGCCGATCAAACTCAGCCGCAATTGTTAACGTTCCTTCACCGCCCAGCACAATCAACGCATCAATACTCAACCGAGAGAGGTTCCGCACCGCCTCATCGTAGACCTCCTTAGAGGTAGTCGCCAAACCTTCTTTGGTGTGTTCTACGAATCTGCCGCGATTGCGAGTGCCCAGGATAGTTCCGCCCCGTGGCAGCAGTCCGCGCACGTCTGATTGCGTAAGCGGGCGAGTTCTGGTTTCCCCGAGGAGGCCTTCAAAGCCATCCTCAATCCCGATGACGTTCATGCCAAACTGCCCGTTGGCGGTTTTCACCACGGCCCGAATCACGGCATTCAAACCCGGAGCATCACCTCCGCCAGTTAGGATTCCAATAGTCTTGAACATGCGCTTTTGATTGGCTGCCGCATTAAGATAGTTGACGGCGAAGCCGAATTCAAGCTCATCGACATTAAAAGACCGTCCCAACCCATTTCTGCATGTTGACCCCTCTTGTGCGGGTCGCGTAGCATATCCGCCACGGTCTCCAGCACTTGAACAGAACGCTCCGGCATCCGAAAGGCATTTCAATTTTGGAAATTGATGACGACGCCAAAGAGATTGTTCGCGAGATAGGAACCGCGATAAACGAGTCGGTCGAGAACTCTCCGAAGGTTGCAGATGCGATTGAGCGTTTGCGCGACGCGGGTTACGAGATGGAACTAACACTGCGTCTTGAGATCGGCTTGCGTCCTCACGCCGGTGATGAAACTGAGAATGAGGCGGCGCTTAATCTTACCGACGAGGACGTCCAGGTGCTCCAGCGGATGAAGATCCGAATCGACCCCGAAGAGAAACTCTAACCCCAGGATCGCTGAAAAAACGGCCCCACCGCTTCCGGGAAGCGATGGGGCTCTTGCGTGCCTGGAAACTACATGCGAGCGTCGCGATCAACCTACTCCGCCCCTTCGGGAAGCTCCTCCTTACCAGTGAGCGTCCGCTGGCGCAGCGCGGCCGCGCCGATCAGCCCGCCCATACCCATTGATTCAACTGCCGTGCTCGGCACGAGCATTAGCGCGCCTTTCTCTTTCAGGCCCTCGTAAAGCATGTTCATTGCGCGCAGGTGCAGCGCCGTGGGATTGTCCCGGTACGAATTCGACGCGGTGTCAAACATACTTGCGATTTCGACTTCCGCCTGTGCCAGGATAATACGGGCTTGTTTCTCTCGCGCAGCCTGAGCTTCGCGTGACATGGCATCCTGCAGCGCCGCCGGAATGATCACGTCGCGCATCTCCACCGATTGCACCGTCACTCCCCACGGATTCGAGCGTTCGTCGATCAGCGTCTGTAACTCGTCCTCGATCCGCTCACGCCCTCGCAACAAGTCCGTGAGAAAGGTCCGGCCAATAATGTCGCGCAAGGCGGTCTGGGCGGCCCAACTCACCGCCTGAGGATAGTCTTGCACTTCCAGCGCCGCTTTCTCCGGATCGTAGACCATCCAGAAGAGCACCGCGTCAACATTCACCGGGACTGTATCCGAAGTCAGGGTCTCTTCAGCGGCGAAGCTTGTGGTAATCACGCGTTGGTCAATCCAGGCCGCAACCGTATCGATGAACGGGATGATCCAAAACAATCCCGGACCCCTGAGGCCGATATACTCTCCCAAGCGCAATACCACTGCGCTTTCCCACTGTTTAGCGACTTTGGGCGACTGCGCCGCCAGAAATCCGAGAATGACCCCGACTATGAGACCAATCGGGTTCCATAACAGGAACGACGCTAAAAGACCAAGGGCGATCGGCGAAACAAACGCCATAACCGCCACGATGTTTGCGCGCGGCCCCTGAGCCATTGCTGCACTTCTTTGCGTCACAACGAGTTTTGTATCGTCAGACATTTTTTCTTAGCTCCTTATTGCGCCTGCTTTGAAGTTGGTCAATCAGATCGTCGAGCGAAAAGCCCAGGGCTCCTGTCTCGGCGATGACGCGATCAGCAAACTCCCGCAATTCATTGTTGTGCTGTCGCTTCTGCTTTGCCTCGAAATGGCGAGCGCAGATAAATGTTCCTACCCCTCTCCGGGTTTCCACAACCCCGGTCCGCTCCAGCTCGGCGTAAACCTTGGCCACCGTATTGGCGTTGATTCTAAGATCCACGGCCATCTGCCTGACCGTTGGCAGCTGTTCCCCGATGCGCAGTTTTCCAGTGACTATCGCGAACTGAATGGCCCGCGTGAGCTGTGCATAAAGCGGAGTGGGATCGGTCGGATTGATGTGAAACATCATGCTCATTTCTGACTTGTACTACGATACTAGTACAACTCAGGTTCCGAGAATTCTGTCAGAACCGCGAGGGGTAGCGACCGGGAAGACTCAATGCCAATTAGACCGCAATGTAAGATTGAAACTTTGGTTCCGATTGCTACCACTCGCGATTCTATAATTGTGTATTTGGTGCAAGTTCAGCGCGTATGTTATCTTGTCTGGCTTTTCATCCTGCCAAAAGATTCGCCTTATATAGGCTCGAACGAGGAGTTCAAAAGATAGTATGGCTACGCCTACCGCAAATGTGAGCAACAACGGCCAAAACGCCGGTCGTGTGGTGCAGATTATTGGTCCGGTGGTTGACGTGGAGTTTACCGAGGACTACCTGCCACCGATATATCAGGCCCTGCGAATTGTTTCAGAAGGGTTCGACGTACCTACGCCCATTGACGTGATTGCAGAAGTGCAACAGCACCTCGGTGAAGGCCGTGTGCGCACCGTATCAATGGTCGCCACCGACGGAATGGTGCGCGGCATGAGGGCCATCGACACCGGCGGACCGATTACCATGCCGGTAGGCGAGGGAACTCTTGGTCGGGTACTCAACGTGATCGGACAGCCGGTCGACAACCTCGGTGACGTCAAACACACCGAGCGGTATCCCATTCATCGCCACGCTCCAACGTTCCAGGAGCAATCCACCGAATTGCAGATGTTTGAGACTGGCATCAAGGTCATCGACCTGATTCAGCCGTTCGTCCGTGGCGGCAAGATTGGACTGTTCGGAGGTGCCGGCGTTGGTAAGACGGTCATCGTGATGGAGTTGATTAACAACATCGCCAAGGCCCGTTCCGGCTTCTCGGTTTTCGCGGGCGTGGGTGAGAGGACTCGCGAAGGAAACGATCTGCTACGGGAGATGGTAGAGTCGGAAGTTATCCAGTTTGGCGACACCTTCAACAAGCACCTGCACGACACAGGTGAGTTCGACATGACCAAAGTCGACATGAAGGCCATTGGGCAGTCGAAGGTCGCGCTAATTTACGGACAGATGACGGAACCGCCGGGCGCTCGCCTGCGCGTGGCCCTCTCCGGGCTCACCGTGGCTGAATATTTCCGCGACCAAGGCATGGACGTGCTGCTCTTTATCGATAACATCTTTCGCTTTACGCAAGCGGGTTCGGAAGTGTCGGCACTTCTGGGCCGCATGCCTTCGGCGGTGGGTTACCAGCCGAACCTCGCGTCGGAAATGGGGGAAATGCAGGAGCGCATTACTTCCACAAAGACCGGGTCAATCACCTCGATTCAGGCGGTCTATGTTCCGGCGGACGACTATACTGATCCAGCGCCGGCAACTACGTTTGCTCACCTTGACGCCGTAACAGCGCTCTCGCGCCAGATCGTAGAACTGGGAATCTATCCGGCGGTGGATCCTCTCTCGTCGTCTTCGCGCATTCTCGATCCACGCCATGTGGGCGAGGAGCATTACAAGACGGCACAAGACGTGAAGCTCATTCTGCAGCGTTACAAAGACCTGCAGGACATTATCGCGATTCTGGGTCTGGACGAGCTATCGGACGAAGACAAGCTGATCGTTTCCCGGGCGCGCAAGATTCAGCGTTTCTTCTCGCAGCCGTTCTTCGTTGCCGCCCAGTTCACGGGGTTGGAAGGAAAGTACGTGAAGCTGGAAGACACCATCAAGGGCTTCCGCGAAATCGTCGACGGCAAGCACGACGATCTTCCTGAGCAGGCCTTTTACATGGTAGGAACAATTGAAGAGGCAATCGAAAAGGCCAAGACGGTCGCCGGAGTTTATGAATAGAGACACGGAGACACGGAGAGGGGAGACACGGAGAAGAGGAGATAGCGATGGGGAGACGGCTGAAACTACAAATTGGCGAGAGACATCTCGCTGTCGCCCCGTCTCCGTTTCTCCCCTTCTCCGCGTCCATTAGTTGACTATGGCGCAACAACTTCAACTAGAAGTAGTGACACCCGAACGACGCGTGCTTTCCGAGGATGTAGATCAGGTGGTCGTTCCTGGACTAGGCGGAGACCTTGGCATCCTGCCGGGGCACACACCCTTGATCTCTCAACTCCAAACTGGCGTCCTTTCGTTTACGCAGGGCGGTCGGACGTCTCAGTTGCACGTTTCCGGCGGCTTTCTGGAAGTGAGGGATGATCACGTGTCGGTGTTGGCTGAAATTGCAGAGCGTCCGGAGGAGATCGATGCTGCTGCCGCCCGATCGGCTCGTGAACAAGTAGAGAAGCGATTGAATTCGTGGAGCGGGACGGAAGAGGATCTCGAAGTGGCACGTATTGAACTCGATCGCGCCACGGTCCGCTTGCAGCTTGCCACCGGAAAATCCTGAATGTAGTTGCGTGCGTTACCTTGTAGGGCCGCCCCAACAATGCAACTATCCTGATTGTTGTCTACTGTGCAGACTGCCGGCAATGATGGCATCACGCATCTCTTGCACCGCTCGATCGAGCCCGCTGAAGATTGCCCGCGAGACGATATTGTGACCGATGTTGAATTCCGTAATTTCAGAAATCGCCGCTACCGCACCCACGTTGCGATAGGTCAAGCCGTGTCCGGCGGCAACCAATAGTCCATACTGTGACGCAAGCACGGCTGCCTCTCGCAGCCTGCGCAGTTCCTGCCCGGCGCGGAGTACACCCTCACCGTGAATGCCCCGCCCGCCGAGGGTCGCATCCGCATAGACCGATGTACATAGCTCTACCTGTTGCGCGCCTACCGCATGCGCGGCCTCGATTTGAGCCGGGTTTGGATCTATGAACAGACTTGCGAGAATCTCGGTCTGCCGCAAGCGAGCTACCGTAGCTCGCACGATTGACAGGTTGGCTTTGACATCCAATCCACCCTCGGTGGTTATCTCGTTCGGGCTCTCAGCCACCAGGGTCACAGCGTCCGGGCGGCGTTCGAGGGCAATTTTCAACATCTCTTCAGTGGCCGCCATTTCCAGGTTCAAATAGGTCGCTACGGCATCGCGCAGTATTCTCAAATCATTGTCCTGGATGTGCCTCCGGTCGCCGCGCAGATGGACGGTGATGCCATCGGCGCCGGCCTGTTCACAAATCATTGCCGCGGCAATGACGCTTGGTTCAGGCGCCCGTCGCGCCTGGCGTACCGTTGCCACGTGGTCGATGTTGACGTTTAGTCGGGCAATCATCTTATTGGGTAATCAGATTCCTGGCGGTTTTTATTGCCTGGTCATAGATTCCCCGGCGGGCTTGTTGCCGGATCAAAGCCACCTCGCCAAGCATCTTCAAACTGTCACTCGCTACGTTTACCTTGCTTCCTTCGTAGTGGTCCCATCGCACGGGGACTTCTTTGAGCCGCAAGCCGGCGCGATGAGCGATGAACAGAAGTTCTACATCAAAGCCAAAGCGGTCAACCGTCGCGCCTTCAATGATTGGTCGACAAACACTCATCCGAAAGGCCTTGAAGCCGCACTGAGTATCCCAGAATGGGAGACCTGTGGCCAGACGCACGATGAGGTTGAAAACCCGACCACCCTGCTCTCGCCGCCAGGGTTGATGCACGCCAATGAGACTTCGATCCAGGGCCCGAGAGCCAAATGCCAGATCGCATTCACCCCGCTGGATCGGTTCTACCAGTTTTGGGGTCTCCGTAATTGGGGTCGAAAGATCTGCATCTGAAAACAAGGCCACGTCTCCTCGGGAAGCCAGTAACCCCAACCTGACTGCTCGTCCTTTGCCCAGGTTTGACTGGTAGCTGAGCACGGAAGTCCGCACTCGTTCGCTGGCGGAGAGAATCTCCCGGGCGACCGCAGCGGTTTTGTCAGTTGAGCCGTCGTCTACAACGATCAGCTCAGATTCAGGAACATTGTTGTCGAGATGTTCGAGAATCCTGGGCAATGTCATCCCGAGACGCACCGCTTCGTTGTAGGCCGGGACTACAATAGAGAGTGAAACCGACATATGGAGTCAATATACCATGCTGTGAGTGGCAACCCGCCTTCGGGTATAGGACTGGCACTGTGTTATATTTTCATGTGAACTTCCGGGGCAATTGTTGTTCAAGTGGTTAATGGAGATGGCTAAAAGACTAGTAATCATTGCCGGTGTGATCATTCTGGTTGCGGCAGTTGTGGGCGGCACGATTGGCAGCTCGCGGCGATTGCGGCGCTCAGTCTCTGTGGGCGGGTCGGTCGTGGATAGACCCGCCGAGGAAATAGAAAGGGACTACAACGAAGCGGTCACCACGATTTCTTCCAGTTACGCCGGGGAAATCGATTATGAGAAGGCAACTCAAGCGGCTGTCCAGGGCATGCTCTCCACGCTCGATCCTCATTCGATGTATTTCCCCTATAACGAATTCAGGAAGCTCAAAGAGGATCAAGACTCACGCTTTTACGGGATCGGCGTAACCATCGTGCAACATCGCGACGGAGTCTACATTCAGTCGGCCGTGGAAAACACCCCGGCAGCGCGTTTGGGACTCAGATACGGTGATCGCATTCTGGAAGTGGATGGGAAGGACGCTCGTGATTGGCCGAGCGAGCAGGTTTCGAAACAAGTGCGCGGCGGTCGCGGTGAGCCGGTAACCATCAAGGTGGATCGGGCGGGTT
Organism: Pyrinomonadaceae bacterium; assembly: GCA_023717565.1. Taxonomy (GTDB): domain Bacteria; phylum Acidobacteriota; class Blastocatellia; order Pyrinomonadales; family Pyrinomonadaceae; genus PSRF01. Next base: position 16,576 of record JAMQPI010000315.1, read on the forward strand.
CGGAAGCGCCGCTTTATTTCACCATTGTGAGAGAGTCGGTGCCGTTACCCTCGATCCGCGATTCTTATATGATTCGCCCGGGCACAGGTTATATCGGTCTGACCCGCGGATTTCAGCATACCAGCGACGAAGAATTGCGCGAGGCCTTAAACAAACTAAAAGATCAGGGCATGCGCCAGCTGGTGCTCGATCTGCGAGGTAATCCTGGCGGTCTACTTGATCAGGCGATTGAAGTCTCCAGTGAGTTCCTGCCGCGCGGACAAGTCGTAGTCTCCGTGCGGGGTCGGAGTGAATACAGCGAGCCGATCGTCTATAAATCAAGCGGGACAGAACCGGAGGATGTGCCGCTGGTCGTGCTGATAAACCGAGGCACGGCGTCGGCATCGGAGATTGTCGCCGGCGCAATCCAGGATCACGGTCGGGGCTTAATCGTCGGCGAAACCAGCTTTGGCAAGGGTTTGGTCCAGCGCGTTTTCCAGTTGCCGTTTAATACCGGCCTAACTTTGACGACGGCGCGTTACTACACTCCCTATGGCCGATCGCTGCAGCGCGACTACTCGAGTGGTTCGCTTTATGATTACATCGTCCGGCACGATCTGGACGATGCTCCGCCTCAGCCATCGTCTTCACCCTCGGGGAATGTTGCCTCTCCCCTGGCCCAAACGGCTCCTCCGCCGCTCGCTCCAAGTGGACCGGCGGTCAAAACGGCAGCCGGTCGGGTGTTTTATGGCGGCGGAGGCATCACTCCTGATATCGAGATAAAGCCCGTCGGTTTCACGCCCGTTCGCAACCGAATTGCAGAGGCAGCATTTCAATTTACGCGGCAACTCGCTGCCGGTCTGGTTCCAGGTCTTGAGTCGTATAAGGTTGAGAAGGTTCTGTACGGTAAGAACGCAAAGTCCGTCGACTACCCGATTTCAGAACGAGTCGTGGAAGCTTTCCGAAATTGGGTGCGTGCGGACATACAATCGAGCCTGACTCCCGCGCAGCTGGATGAGGAGCTGGAATTTGTTAAGCTGCGGCTCCGCGAAGAGATCATCACGGCGGCATTTTCCAACGATGCCGGAGCGCGAGTGCTCCTGGACGCTGACCCGCAGCTGTTGCGTGCCCTGGAAGCGCTCCCGGATGCGAAACGACTCGCCGAAACCGTCCGCAGCGGAACGTCTCAAAGTTGACGCCTCAAGGGATCACTCTCGCAATCACGCATTTCAAATAGTAGGTCTCCGGCACGCTCAGCAGGATAGGGTGGTCGCTCGCTTGGGTCCGCTTTTCGATGAGCTGCAGCCGGCAATGAGCGTCGATTGCTGCCTCAGCAATAATTCCAAGAAACATTTCCTCGGACATGTGGTAGGAACAGGTGCAAGTGATCAGCACGCCGGCAGGGTTTAACAGTTTGAGCGCCCGCAGATTGATTTCCTTGTACCCGCGCGCGGCCGCTTTGATGCTGCCGCGATTCTTTGCGAATGCCGGAGGATCCAGCACGATCGTGTCAAACCGTTCTTCCGCGTTTTCCATCTCGCGCAGGGCATCGAAGACATTGCCCTCAAGAAACTCGGCGTTGCTCAAGTTGTTCAGTTTGGCATTGCGACTTGCAAGGTTGACCGCCTCACCTGAAATATCGATACCGGTAACACTCTCGCAAGCGCCAGCCAAATAGAGCGCAAACCCTCCACTGAACGTAAAACAATCCAGCCCACGCCCGTGTGCAACTGAGCGCGCTGCCAGACGGTTCTCGCGCTGATCCAGAAACGAACCCGTTTTCTGCCCGCCTTGCGGACTCACGAGAAAGCGGATGCCGTCCTGGACGATCTCTAACTGCTCGGGGGCTTGCCCGTAAAGCGTGCCGGCCACCATCCCAAGGCCTTCCAGAAGTCGTACCTTTACATCATTTCTTTCAATCACCGCGCGGGGAGCGAATTCCTCGACCAATAATCCGACCAGTAGCGACTTAAGTGCCTCTGTGCCTTGCGAGAGAGTCTGGACCACAAAGACGTCTTGGTAACGGTCAATAATGAGTGAAGGCAGCAGGTCTCCTTCCGAGTAAACTAAACGATACGCATTCGTATCAGGAGGCACATGTCGTCGTTGGGCTGCTTTCAGGATCTTTTGACGCCACCAATCCCGATCGATTTCCTCGTCTGTTTGGGTCAGCAACCGCAAGGTGATTTGCGAAGCATTACTGAAGAGCGACTGCCCCACAAAGTTCCCGTGCTGATCGCGGACTGCGACAATCGTCCCGCCTTCTGCATCCCCCGCATCCATAACATCGCTGCGGTAGATCCATAGATGTCCGTTGCGCACCCGGCTCGCGCCGCGTTTTGTGACTGTGACGTTTTTCATTTTCTGACGGTGATGTTTTTCATTCGCCAGTACTCTGACATATGCCGGATACTCTGCGCTACTTAGGACTCTGGTTAGGACTCTGGCGATGCGCGGCTCTTGCCGCCTCCCTCGCGGAAAGGCTCTGCCTTTCCGATTGTCACTCTCCAAATTGAGGCTACGCCTCAGTCGGTGAGGCACAGCCTCCGCTTAAATGAGAGTGCGCCACGGAAAGCCATAGGCATTCCGCAAGGGAGGCGACAAAGCCGTAAAATTGCGAGCCTTCAGGCACTATGTTAGGCTTCGCTCGAAGTGTTAGCTTCCCTCGAATGTTAGCTTCGGTTCAAAGGTCTCGGAGTTAAGAAAGTAGGCTGCGATGATGGGTTCAAACCGGAGTTTGAGTGCGGCGGTATTGCTGACCCTGTTTCTAGCCAGCTCCAATCTGGTTATGGCTCAGTCTTCGCTAACTGACGAGGATAGAATTGGTATCGTGAGAGCTGTGTTAAAGGCTGAGTTAGCTAGACAAGTAGGCGCTTTCGAGAATATTTGGGATTTATCAACCGACACCGACAACACTACATTATTGATCTCGCCGAGAGTAATCGCAGATCTTAAGTTGACCCCACTTAGCCTCACCGAAATTACTGAGAAGGCTTACAGCTTCACCGGCGCGCGTTACCTCAGATTCAAAAGGTTCAATTTCGAAGATAACCATGCGATCGTTACACTATCAGTGATAAAAGAGGTAGAGACGTGCATCCTCACGCCTCAGAAGCAGTTGCAGAATTTCACCTACAATGTCACGAAAGTAGATGGTCACTGGCAGGCCGAGCTAACTAGCAATCCTCGCCCGAGTTTCACGTTTGACACGGAGAAACTCACATTTGGCAAGAGTCTCTGATCAGTTGACTGACCGAAGTGCGGCGACCTGAAACCGATGGCGACAAAAACAGATGCTGAGCGTCGCGAGCGCTTCGAAACGCCATCGGGAATAGAGTTGCCCGTCGATTTCAATCCTGAGAACACCCATCCCGTTGATTACGACCAGGACCTGGGCGCCCCAGGCGAGTTTCCCTTTACCCGCGGCATTTATCCCAACATGTATCGGGGCCGGCTTTGGACCATGCGCCAATATGCCGGTTATGCATCCGCCGAAGAATCCAACGCGCGCTACAAATATCTCCTTGCCCAGGGTACCACCGGACTCTCAGTAGCATTCGACCTGCCTACCCAAATCGGTTTGGACTCCGACGACCACCTGGCCGCCGGCGAGGTGGGGAAAGTAGGCGTGGCCATCGATTCGCTGGAGGACATGTTGCGGCTTTTCGAAGGCATTCCGCTCGACAACGTTTCGACCTCGATGACGATCAACGCGACCGCTTCTACGTTGCTCTGTCTTTATCTGGCGGTGGCGCGGAAACAGAACGTCCCTTTCACCAAAGTAAAAGGGACGCTGCAGAACGACATTCTGAAGGAGTACATTGCCCGCGGCACTTATATCTATCCACCGGCGCCGTCGCTGCGTCTGGTGACTGACAGTTTTGCTTTTTGCGCCCGGGAAGTGCCGAACTGGAACACAATCTCAATCAGCGGATATCATATTCGCGAAGCTGGTTCCACTGCCGTTCAGGAAGTAGCCTTCACGCTGGGCGACGCGATCGCGTATGTAGAAGCTGCTCGGGATGCGGGTTTGAAAGTCGATGACTTTGCCCCCCGAATATCTTTCTTCTTCAATGCACACAACAACCTGCTGGAGGAGATTGCCAAATTCCGCGCAGCCCGGCGGCTTTGGGCACGCATCATGCGATCGCGCTTTGGCGCGCGCGATCCCCGCTCATTAATGCTTCGCTTCCATACGCAGACGGCCGGCTCGTCACTAACTGCTCAACAGCCCGAAGTTAACGTGGTACGGACGACAATTCAGGCGCTGGCGGCGGTGCTGGGCGGCGCTCAGTCGCTGCACACAAACTCGATGGACGAAGCTCTGGCTCTGCCGAGTGAACATGCAGCTCGAGTGGCCCTCCGCACTCAGCAGGTAATTGCAAACGAATCGGGTGTTGCTGACACTGTAGATCCGCTGGCCGGCTCATATGCAATAGAACAACTCACAGACGAGATTGAGACCCGGGCCACCGAATATCTGGAAAAGATCGATGCGATGGGAGGCATGCTGCGAGCAATTGAGTTGGGCTATGTTCAGCGCGAGATTCAGGAAGCCGCTTATCGTTATCAACGAGCCATAGAAACCGGGGATACGATCGTTGTCGGCGTCAATCGCTATCAGGTTGAAGAAGAGTCCTCCGTATCTATTCTTCGTGTGGATCCGGCGGTCGAACAAGCGCAGGTAGAACGTCTGCGTGCACTTCGTCAGCGGCGCGACTCGAAGGCTGCGGAGATGACTTTGGCGAGACTCGAGGAAGGCGCTCGCGGAACCGTAAACCTTTTGCCCAGGATCCTTGAATGCGTTGAGGCTTATGCAACTGTCGGTGAGATCAGCAATCGTCTGCGCGGTGTGTGGGGTGAGTATCGCGAAGCCGCAACGGTGTAGTTCGAAGCGCTACCCAACCAATCCGTAGGGCAATGTTGTAAGAACTCTAAATGGCGCATCTACTCGAAGTCAGCAATCTTCAAACTCAATTCCCCACGCGCGCCGGCTTGGTGCGGGCGGTGAATGGCGTCAGTTTTCATCTGGATCGCGGCGAGTTACTTGGCCTGGTCGGCGAGTCGGGTTGTGGCAAGTCAATAACAGCACTGTCGATCATGCGGTTGATCTCGCCGCCGGGGAAAATCGTTGGCGGCGAGATTGTCTTTGATGGAAAGAACCTTTTGCAGCTGTCCGAACCAGAGATGCGACAGATGCGGGGCGACGACATCGCGATGATCTTTCAGGATCCGATGACTTCGCTCAATCCTGTGTTTACCGTCGGAGAACAAATTGCCGAAGCCCTCAGGCTGCACCGAAAACTCTCGCGCAAAGACGCACGCCTGGCGGCCATCGAGGCGATGCGTGAAGTGGCCATACCGGATCCCGCTCGCCGCGCCGACGATTATCCGCATCAGCTGTCCGGTGGTATGCGCCAACGCGTGATGATTGCCATGGCCCTCGCCTGCAATCCCAAACTCCTGATCGCCGACGAACCAACCACGGCGCTTGACGTCACCATTCAAGCACAGATTTTGGAACTCCTGGATGGCCTCAGAAAGTCGCGTGAGCTGGCTGTGCTTTTAATTACCCACGATCTGGGCGTGGTAGCTGAGGTCGCGGATCGGGTCGCGGTAATGTATACGGGAAAGATTGTAGAAGAGTCGACGGTTGAAGAGTTGTTTGCGCGACCGCGACATCCGTACACAGAAGGGTTACTTCGTTCCGTCCCGAAACTTACCGCCGAACATGTGGCCAGGAAAGAGAGATTGGAGACGATCGAAGGCGTGGTTCCGAGTCCCACGGATCTGCCGCCCGGATGTCACTTTGCTCCGCGTTGCCAATATCGCATGCCGCGTTGCACGGAGGGCGAGATTCCCCTCTATGATCTGGAGGCTGACGTGAAAGTCCGCTGCGTACTCTTCGACCTGGCCGCTGTTACCGCGGATCAAAAACACTCCGCAGATTACGCAGATTAATGATTTTGGCCTTTGGCCTTTGAAATCAATACGCGGTTGAGTGTAACCAAAAAGATCAAAGGCCAAAGGCCAAAGTTCAAAGGCCAAAGTTCAAAGGTCAAAGTTCAAAGGTCAAAGTTCAAAGGCCAAAGGCCAAAGCCCAAAGGCCAAAGGCCATTTCTTAATCTGCGTAATCTGCGGATGCCTTGGATGGATTAGTGAGCACAACTAATCAACAACTCGTCAACGTCAGTCATCTTGTCAAACACTTTCCGGTGGAAGGCAGCGACGATGTGGTGCGCGCTGTCGATGACGTCTCGTTCGAGATCTTGCGTGGCGAAACCCTGGGACTGGTGGGGGAGTCAGGCTGCGGAAAGTCTACCGTAGGTCGTTGTCTGCTACGCCTCATCGAGCCAACCGCCGGCCAAATTGATTTCGATGGGCGCAACGTGCGTTCGTTGAATAGAAATGATCTGCGAGAGTTGCGCCGCGAGATGCAGATCGTATTCCAGGATCCCTACGCCTCGCTAAATCCGCGCATGAAAGTCGGCGACATCGTGGGAGAGCCGCTGACGATCCATAAAATAGGAACGAAGAAAGAGCGGCGCGAACGAGTAGGTGAGCTGTTGCGACGCGTGGGACTCGATCCCGACTACGGCAAGCGGTACCCGCACGAGTTCTCGGGCGGACAACGGCAACGCATAGGTGTTGCTCGCACGCTGGCTTTAAATCCGAAGCTGATAGTCGCGGATGAGCCGGTGTCGGCTCTCGACGTTTCGGTACAAGCCCAGGTCGTCAATCTGTTGCAGGACCTGCAGAAGGAGTTCGGCCTCACTTACCTCTTTATCTCGCACGGTCTCGCCGTCGTCGAACACATTTCGACGCGAGTGGCTGTGATGTACCTCGGGCGGATTGTGGAGATTGCCAGTGCTGCTGACTTATACCTGCGGCCGCTTCATCCATACACACAGGCTTTGCTCTCTGCCATTCCGGTCCCGGATCCTACGCGAAAACGCGAGCGCATCGTATTGCAAGGGGACGTGCCCACACCCATCAACCCTCCTTCCGGCTGTCGGTTTCGTACTCGCTGTCCCATTGCTATTGACGAGTGTGCGCGGATCGACCCGGAGTTGCGTGAGTTGTCACTAGGCCATCGGGTCGCATGCATTCGCGTACCGGGCTGGAGCGAAGCACCCAAGGCGGAATAAGACGTACGAACCGGAAACATAAATCTACGGAAGTTCGTATGATGCGCAACGAAGCAAAACTTGGTTAAGTCTCGATTACTTTTTGAGTTGGACGGAAGCTATCTCCCCGTCGTCAGCCCCCAGGAGGAAAAGCAATGAGCGACTCAAGCGTCGAAAGCTTTCAACCGTCTACACCACCGCCCACACCGCCAAACACGTCACCGCCCGCGTCGGCTGTTCAAGCTCCACGTCCGGTGCACCTGAGGAAGCCTGCGATAGCCCTGTTCGTACTTGGGATCCTGATCCTCATTGGCGGAATCGCAAAGTTTATTCCCGGAGGACCGGCGACCGGTGGCGCCTTTGCATTCTGGGGAGTGTTGTTGTTTGCTCTCAGCTTCATCCGGCTTCCTCAACCAACAGCTGCGGACGAGCCGCCGATGTCAGGCGTGCAGAAGGTGCTGGGAATCTTCTACGAGCCCACGCGCGTGTTCAAAAATCTAAGAGCGCACCCGCACTGGCTCGCAGCGCTGTTGGTCATAGGTGGAGTAAATGCTCTTTACTTTGCAGCCTTCACGCAGCGGCTCACACCAGAAGTCATCGTAAACTACACTTTCGATAAGCTGGCCGACAGTCCGATAAAACCTCCGGCGGATCAAATGGAGGCCGCCAAGGAGCAAGCACTCCAGCAAGCAAAGCAGCCGATACAAAGAGTCCAGACAGCCGCTAAGACCTTTGTGGGTATCTTTGCCTTTATTTGCTTTGTTGCTGCCATTTGTTTGTTGGGAGTGCTCGCTTTCGGTGGGCGGATCAATTTTTGGCAGGCTCTTGCGGCTACGCTTTATGCTGCCCTGCCGGTCGCAGTAATTTCAAAACTCCTGAGTCTGGTTATTCTCTACATCAAGGCGCCGGAGGACATTCACCCGATCCTGGCTCAAGAGACTCTGGTTACTGACAATCTGGGCATACTGTTCGCACCGGCTGAACATCCAGCACTTTTTGTCCTCGGCTCCGTTATCGGCGTGCTTTCTTTTTACGGTCTGTGGTTAAGGGCTAAGGGGTTAGCTAACGCCGGCCAGAAGGTCAGTTCCAGCGCCGCGTGGGGAGTCTCGATAACCCTGTTTGTGTTGGCCCTGATTTTCGGGATGATCTTCGCCACGCTGTTCTCAAGCTTTATCTCGTAGGACACTCACAGAACCGGATCATTTGTCATTTGTCATTGGACAATTTTCATTGATCATTTCCTGATCTTATTTCGTGGTGTTTCGTGTTAATTCGTGGATCGCTTGTTGGCTGACATAGAAGAACGATCTACGAAATCACACGAAAGGAGACAAACGAGATCAGAAAATGACCAATGAAAAATGTCCAATGACAAATGACAAATGATCCGGTTCTGTTAATGAAGCAGTTGGTCCTATTCGTATCTGAGGGACTCAATCGGATCGAGACGGGCGGCCTTCCATGCCGGCCATAGCCCAAAGATTAGCCCGATGCCGACGCTGGCCACGAATCCACCGATCGGCGCCCAGAGCGGCACGTAAGAGGGAAGCAGGAGCCGGAGCAGGAAAGTTGAGAGCCAACCGATCGACAGACCGACTATTCCCCCAATGCCGGTGAGGGTGGCGGCCTCAATGAGAAACTGCCACATGATGTCGCTACGCTTCGCTCCGATTGCTTTACGCACACCGATTTCCCGCGTGCGTTCAGTAACTGAAACCAGCATGATGTTCATCACGCCGATTCCGCCCACCATCAGTCCAACCGAGGAAATGACCACCATCGCGATAGCTAGCCCGGCGGTGATCGAGCGGAAGTTGTCGAGAATGCTTTCGGAGGTCTCCATACCAAAGTTGTCGGGTGCGGCAAACGGCACTTGGCGGCGCACTCGCAGCAGGTCGCGGACCTGATCCTTCGCCTCATCCATCTGACCTGATTTCCCGACGGCCAGAACGAAGATGTCATCCTCGTTGGGTTTGAGTTTTCGGGCGACACTGAAGGGAAGATAGATCACATTGTTCTGATCGTCGCTGCCCCCACTGATGAGAAACTGCTCGCGTTTTTGCAGGGTGCCAACCACCTTAAACTCGTCGGATCCAATCTTAATCGTCTGTCCGACCGGGGAACCAAACTTGAAAAAGTCGTCAGCCACCTTGGAGCCAACAACACACACCTCTTGCTTCGTATCTTCCTCCGACTGAGTGAAAAACCTTCCTTCCGAAACAACCTGGGTCCCGGCCCTTTCAAATTCCGGTAGTGTGCCCTGCAAGGCAACTCCGGCACTGGTCTTTCCGCCCCCAGAAACCAGGATCTTTTGTCCAAAGAAGTTATTCGTGATGTCGAGAAAGGGTACGGACAATTCCACGGCGGGCAGATTAGAAAGGGCGATGGCATCATCGTAGGTGAGTTCCTTGCGCATGCGCTCCTCGCGCGACATCCTCCCTACATGAATGCCGGGGTTGTACTTACTGATGAAGATTGACCGAGTGCCGAAGGATTCGACCTCCTTCTTAACCGACACGTCGATGCCGCTGATGATTGAGGCAATCAACATGACTGTGATAACACCGATCACCACTCCGAACACGGTTAGGAATGAGCGGAGCTTGTTGGCTAGCAACGTCGACAACGCCATCCTAAGATTCTCGTAAATGTCACTACGTAAAAGCTTCATTGCTTTGGGTCCGTTGTCAGTAGTCCGTTGTCCGTTGTCACTGATCGAAGTTGGTTGCGGCGTCAGTTGTTAACTATGGGTATCAGTCCGACGGTTTTTAGAACAACTGACAACTGACCACTGACAATTGACGTTTTTCAGTCTGCCCTTAGTGCCTCAATCGGATCAAGTCTTGCCGCTTTCCACGCTGGAAAAACTCCGGCCATCACACCAACCGCCATGGAGACCCCGACGGCTATAAAGACTGCGCCCAGCGAAAGGAAAGTGGGAAAGAAAAACGCGCTAAGCACGCGCCCGATGATCCAGGCGATGGTAACACCAATCGCTCCGCCAATCGCGGAAAGAGCCACAGCCTCGACCAGGAACTGCTTCAGAATATCCACTTGCCGCGCCCCCAGCGATTTCCTGATGCCGATCTCTTTCGTCCTTTCGGTAACCGAAACCAGCATGATGTTCATTATTACGATTGCGCCTACTAGCAAGGCAATGCTGGGGACAGCCAGCGCGACGATGAAAATAGTTCCGAATAAACGATCCCGCAGTCCCGTGATCGCATCAGGAGTAACAATGCCGAAGTTATCTTTCTCCCCGGCAGATAGCTTGCGTCGTGTGCGCATCAGAAATCGCGCCTCATCGACCGCATCGTTGAATAAATCATCCGTTTTCGAGGTGGCCACGAAATAAAGGGACCGCTGACGAATCAATCCGCCAAAGTTGATGGAGTAGGTCTTCAGCGGGACAAGTATGAAAGTGTCCTGGGGGATCCCAAAGACTGTGCCCCTTGCAGTCTCCACACCGATAACCCGGTAGGGCAAGCCGGCAATCGAAATCTCCTGGCCCACCGGACTGCCGGACGGAAACATCTTGGTTGCTACGTCCGCTCCGATATAGGCGACACGCTGTGCGGCATCGTTCTCTGGATCCACGATAAAGCGGCCGTCCGCGATGTCTCGATTCTCGATGTCTGCAATGGCGGCGGTCGCACCGGAAACGAAAACGTCTTCGAGAATCTGGTCACCGCGCTTTACCTCGGATGGTGTGCCCCGGGCCCGGGCCCCAAGCTTCCCGATCAATGTGGCTCTCTCTTTCAGATATTCGTAATCTTCCATCGTCAGATCTTTATTCCGGCGTTGGGCGGCGGCGATGGTATCGGTATCTTTGAAATCTTCAAGCGGATTGAATCGTTGAACGTTGAATGACTTGGCCCCAATACCTGCTATCTTTTCGTCTACATAAGTATTGAACCCCTGGATCAGCGAGTAAACCACCACGACCGCCATCACGCCGATGATCATGCCCAGCAACGTCAGCGCGGAGCGCAATTTGTGCGCCCAGATGGCCGCTATCGCAAGCTTGAGAGTTTCGATGAATTTCACGGTTCAGTTACTACGGGTTGAATGCCCATATTGTTGCAATTGGGGCTTAAGAGTTCAAGCGGGTGGCATAGACTTTAGTCTGTGTTGCCAGTTGAATTAGTTAGATCATTGCCGGAACTATGGGGCTTCAGGTCACAGAACTGAAGTCTTTGCCATTGCTATTCCCAGCGCAGGGCCTCAATTGGATCGAGCCGCGCCGCCTTCCAGGCAGGCCACAAACCGAAGACGATTCCCACTGAAGCAGAAATGCCGACGCCCACAGCAATGGCCCACAAAGGCACGTACGCCGGGAGCGGCGAATACTTGTTGATCAGCAAACTTGCCACTTCTCCGACTGCCAAACCTGCCACACCGCCAAGCGCCGTTAGGACCACAGCCTCGATCAGAAACTGAGAAAGTATATTGATCCGGGTTGCGCCGACAGCTTTGCGAATCCCAATCTCCTTCGTTCTCTCGGTGACTGAAACCAGCATGATATTCATCACGCCAATCCCGCCGATCATTAGCGCGACAAATGAAATTGCGGTCAATACCAGGGCGGTGGCACCGGTGAGCTGATTGTAAATGTCGAGTAAGGCATCTTGCGAGGAGATGCCGAAGGTGTCTGGCGCACCCGGTGGCACGCGCCGGCGCCGGCGCAGGATGTCAGTCATCTCATCGATGGCTGACTTTACGTAGGCGCGCGACCTTGGTCGCACAATAATTACGAATACCACTTCCGGAAACGGAGGGTCGGGGTAGTATTTGTCAAAGGTCGTAATGGGAATGAAGATGGAATTATCGCGTGACTGACCGAGAAAATTACCCAACGGTTCCATCACTCCGACAACGCGAAAGGGACGGCCGTTAATTTTTAGCTGTTTGTCAATTGGCTCTTCATAGGGGAAAAGAGCTCTCACCAAATCCTGTCCCAGGACACAGATGTTCGATCGTTCTCTTAGATCCCAGTCGGTAATGAAACGGCCGCGTCCGACGTAACTCGACTGGGTGAATTCATAGTAAGGGGTGACGCCAATAAGAATCGGGGTGTCGGATTGCTTGTCGGCGTAGCGCACGGTTTCAGCAATCTTGCGATGGATAGGTGAGACACTGAGGATCGAAGGCGCTTCGTTGCGAATGGCATCGGCATCTTCCAGGGTGAGGTCTTTGCGATGCAGTTCTTCGGCCGTCGGTTGATGGCCAATACTTGGATCGAACTTAGTCGCCCAGATAGCATTGGATCCCAGGGCCTCAATCTGCTGTGCAAAAGCCTTGTTCAGCCCCTGGATGATCGAGACCATGAAGATCACCGTAAGCACCCCAACCGAGACACCAAGAATCGTCAAGGATGAACGCAGCTTATTAACTCGCAGCGTGTCAGCCGCCATCAGCGCCGATTCTTTAATATCATCAAGTTTCATGGTTTGTACTTTGTCAGTGGTCCGTTGTCAGTGGTCAGTGGTCAGTTGTCCGTTGTCAGTGGTAATAGTCCTCCTTGGAGGTGTTTCCGTTTCACGCTGACAGCTGACAGCTGACAGCTGACCACTGACCACTGACCACTGACCACTGACCACTGACCACTGACTACTGACTACGACAACTGACAACTGACAACTGACAACTGACAACTGACAACTGACAACTGACAACGGACCATTGACAGTTCTACTCAGCTCGTAACGCTTCTATAGGATGTAAGCGGGCCGCTCGCCAGGCTGGCCAGAGTCCACTTACGATACCCACGACCGACGACACTCCGACGCCCAACAAAACCGAAGCGATGCTAATTAACAACGGAAATCCAATCAGCGCCGAGATGATGTAGGCGAGACCGAAGCCAGTCAAAACTCCAATAGCGCCACCGACGGCTGTTACGGTCACTGACTCAATCAGAAACTGAGTGAGGATGTCCTTGCGGCGCGCGCCCAGCGCTTTGCGAATGCCGATCTCTTTTGTTCGCTCAGTTACCGAAACCAGCATGATATTCATGACTACTATTCCGCCGACGAAGAGCGAGACACCGGCTACCAGATAGGTGACGATATAAATGTTGGAAGTTGCCTTGCCATAGAGATCAATGAACACATCCGACGATTCGACTGAAAACCCTTCGTCTTCGCCTTCAGTAAGGACCCGACCGCGCCGGTTGCGCATGATCGTCCGTACCTGATCTTGAGTTTCCTCTAACTGGTCGGCGGAGGCGGTCTGCACAAAAACAACGAGCGAGTCGCGAGCCCCAAAACTCTTTTGGAACGTCGAATAAGGGATATAAATGATGTTGTCGCGCGAATTGCCGAAGATTTTACCCAGGGGTTGCAGCACACCGAGAATCTGATAGGGGCGTCCGGCAATGTTGACTCCCTGCCCGATCACTCTGTCCGGCGCGATGCCCCCGAAGAGATTTTCCACTATGTCCGCGCCCACGATACAAATCTCGCGTGCCCGTTCGCCTTCGCTTTCAGTCCAAAACCGGCCCGCATCAATCGCGACGGCATCAATGTCAAACATCGCGGCTGGTGTCACCCCGCGAATCACCACGCTGTCCGATCTCTGATCTTTGTGTTTTACGATCTCTACCGAACTCACCGCGATCCCGGATTTCCAGCAGGTGCTGCACAACCTAAAAATGGCCTCGGCGTCTTCCCGGGTCACGTCCTTTCGCTTGTTAAACTTTATGAATTCTTCTCGGGAGGTAATCACGCGAGGGCGCTTGGAGACTGTGAAGACAGTGGAACCCTGGGACGAGAAAGTGGTCGCGACAGTTTTATCCAGACCTTTAATGATGGTTACGACGGCGATCACGGCGGAAACGCCGACGATGATTCCCACCAGCGTCAGGGCCGTCCGCAACTTGTTTGAACGCAGGCTTGAAATAGCAACGCGGAGGGCTTCCCAGATTGCCGTCAGTCGCAGTATTCGAAGCGACTTCGTTTTTAAAGGCGTGGTTATAGGTTGGTTGAAGCCGGAGCTTCGCGGCGACGTTCTTTGCGCTTCATCGGTCTCGGCGGGTTTCATCAGAGCCACCTTGCCATATTGTCTCTGATGTTCCTATCTGATCTTCTCGTCCTTTTCGATCAGTCCGTCGCGGATAGAGAGTATACGATGCGCGCGCTTGGCAATGTCGGGCTCGTGGGTCACGACGATAATCGTGTTGCCTTCTGAGTGCAGACGCTCAAAGAGATCCATGATCTCCATACTGGTGTGGGTGTCCAGGGCGCCCGTCGGTTCATCGGCGAGCAGAATTGAGGGATGATTAACGAGGGCCCGAGCAATGGCCACGCGCTGCCGCTGTCCGCCCGAGAGTTCATTGGGACGGTGTGTCATGCGGTCCATCAGGTCGACCGCTTTGAGTGCCTGCTTGGCCATTTCATGTCGCTGCGTCGAGCCAATTCCACCATAGATCAAAGGCAATTCAACGTTATGCAGAGCGGTTGCCCGAGCCAGGAGGTTAAAGGTTTGAAATACAAAACCAACTTCCTGATTGCGAATCCGCGCCAACTCGTCGTCATCCATCTCGGACACGTTC
>JAMQPI010000622.1 GCA_023717565.1 Pyrinomonadaceae bacterium
GGTAGCGGTGGGTCATGGTTGCGATTCCACTCAGCGTTAGTGATCTGGAGTCCATGACCCACCGCTACCGCATTGTGGTACTGACCTCATGACACGCGCGTTGAGTGAGTCGCTATTCAGACCGCTGACTTGATCAAACACACAACTCCCACTGGCTGGTTTCCGCAGAGCGAAACAGGGCTTCGATAACCGCCATGTTCATGATTGCATCCTCGACTGGAACTGCTACTTCGCCGCCTTCTCTGATAGCCCTTGAAAACAAATCGCCCTGAATTGTGTACTGGTTACAGATCGGAAACTCTAAGGTTTCGATGCCGCCGGCGTTTGGTCCCTGGTCAATAAAGATTCGGCAAGCACGGTCGATCGGAGCGTTGAAAGGAATTTCGATTTCGATGCGGCCCCGAGTACCAACGAACTGCATACGCTGGTACGAAACCAACTGCGTGCTACAGGTAAAGATCGCCTGCCCGGAAGGAAAATCAAGCAACGCGGAAGTTAAGCGATCGATCTTCATTTCGGGATCGCGTTCAATCAGGGCCACGACTCTCCGCGGCTCCTCTCCAAAGATGAAACGCGAGGTAGTAATCGGATAGCAACCGATGTCCATCAGACCGCCCCCGCCGACTTCCGGGATGTTGCGGATATTTTGCGGGTCGCGGTTGGTGTAACTGAAGAATCCCGTGATCGAACGCAATTCCCCGATCCGTCCTTCCCGAATCAGATCGCGGGTGCGGAGCCATTGAGGGTGCGTTCGCACCATGAACGCTTCAGCAATCTTCACGCCCGAGCGATCGCGCGCATCCAGGAGCTGTCTGGCTTCAGCCACCGTCAAACTCATCGGCTTCTCGCACAGCACATGTTTCCCGGCCTCCGCCGCTTTGATTGACCAGGGAACGTGCAGGTGATTAGGTAACGGGTTGTATACGGCTTCTATATCTGGATCGGCAAGTAACTCTTCATAAGAACCGTAGGCCTTCGGAATTCCCAGCCCACGAACGGCGCCCTGCGCCTTCTCGAGATCTCTGGAAGCAAGTGCCACAACTTCGGACCACTCTCCCTGCTGCATCGCCGGAATCACTTGATTGGTAGCAATCTTCGCGGCGCCTAACACACCCCAACGAACCTTTTCGATCATCTGTTGTCCAGTCCTCGCTTAGCCTCGTCGATCAAACTATTGTTGCGCTCGTATGAAACACCAGTTTCCTCGGCGTCAACCAGCTGTGGCGGATACTGGTGCCGCTGGTAAACGGGGTACGCCTCGGTGCGCAGGTGCGCAAGCAGGTGATGACCGCGACGCGACGCGCGCTCGTGGCGCAGTGCCGAGATATCGATGGGCGCAGTCACGATTCTTTCGCCTGGACCCGGTGACGCCTCGGCCAACAGTCGACCATCGTAGTCAACCACCTGGCTTCCCCCTGGCCACGAATACGGCGGGTAATGTTTCAGACTTGCACCCTGATTCGCTGCCGCCACGTAAGCAATGTTCTCGAGTGCCCGGCAACGATTGACGATGGTCCACCAGGCCATTGGTTCCGTAGCGCCCCATGGGTCCATGTAAGCCGACACTCGCACCAACACCTCCGCACCGTTGGCCGCCAGCTGTCGCGTGGCCTCCGGGAATAGCCAGTCGTAACAGATGGCGCAGCCGATGCGACCGATAGGCGTATCGGCCACCGGAAACAGCGGATCGTTATAGCCCTCAAGATCGTGCGGGCTGGTATGAACCTCATACGGGATCCACGTGTTCACCTTTCGATACTTGTAGAGGACGCCATCCGGCCCAATCAAACAGCTGGTGTTGAAAACGTGGCCCGGCCATTTCGGATCTGCTTCTAACATCGAGCCGCTTTGAATGTAGAGATCGTGCTCGCGCGCCTTTTGTGTAAGTCGTTCGGTGTGCTCGTTGGGAATCGGTATCGCGAGCTTCTCGAGCAACTCGGCGGCGGTCGGAAAAACTGGCGCGGCGTGCGCGAACTCCGGAAAGACCGCCAGACGTACCGGCAGAAAAGGTGCCGCACCAGCCACCGCTGAGTCGATCATCGACAGGATGCGATCCGTGTTCGCCCGCATCCCCTTGCGGTCGATGGGATTGGCCATGTCGGTCTGGCAAGCAGCAACCGAATATCTGATGTGTTCCATAGGAATATTCCCGCATTGGACCAGCGGGGCCCGACCAGTTCAAACGAACGTTATCGACTGTGGGGTTTCATGACGACGGAGAGTAGTTTAGCTGACAAAATTTTCCAAAGTGCCGATGCCTTCAATGGTGATCCTGACCACATCGCCCGGCCGCAGAGAGAAATCGTCCGGTGGCACCAGACCAGTGCCAGTCAACAGGAAGACTCCTGCGCTAAACGTCAACTCGCGAAACAAGTAGTTCGCCAGATCCTCAGTGGTACGCCGCATCTGGGCGGTAGAGGTTTCGCCGCTGAAGACAGTTCCGCCATTGCGCAGAATCGTCATTTGAATGGTCCGCGGCTTTTGCGGGTTCTCACTCACTGCTATGACCGGCCCCAGGGCACAACTGCCGTCATATACTTTGGCCTGCGGCAAATAGAGGGGATTCTCGCCTTCGATCGAACGCGACGACACATCATTGCCAATCGTATAGCCGACAATCACGCCCGCTGAAGACAGAACCAGAGCCAATTCGGGCTCCGGCACATTCCAGGCCGAATCGCCGCGAATGCGAATTGCTTTTCCCGGTCCTACAACGCGATGCGCGGTTGCCTTGAAAAAGAGTTCCGGCCGCTCGGCTTCGTAAACCTGATCATAGAAGTCGCCTCCTCCTACACTCTCTTCCACTCGCGCCACTTTTGAGCGCAAATAAGTGACGCCGGATGCCCACACTTCCTGCACGTCCAGCGGCGCCAGAAGAGTAGTGGCATCTCGCAGCGGGAAAGCGAGTACCTGCGGCACCGAGTTGTGCACCGCCGCTACGGGATCGGAGAGTGAAAGCCAGTCGGAGATTTCGGCAAACTCCGGAGCGACAGCGCTGAGATCATAGCGCTCGCCTTCTATGTCCAATCCCAATCTTGGTCCTTGCAAAGTAAGAAAACGAAAGATGTTCATAGTCATGAGATTATCTTTGCAGGCTGCTCAGTTTAGCCATATTATCATGCGCCGTTACAAAGACTAGGAGATACGAGGGAGCATACCAAGAATGGATCGGAGCAAACTTACCATGGACCGCCGAGTCTTCATTGCTGGAAGTGTTGCGGCCACGTTAACCGCCACAGCGTTGGGTCAAAATCGGGACTATGGACCAGGTGCCGCGCCTCAGAGGTATCCAGAACCGGACGTTAAGGTGCTCGATAAGAGATTCGGCAAGTACAAGATTGGCAACACGCCGATCGAACGACTATTCACGGGGATGTTATGGGCCGAAGGTCCGGCCTGGAATGCAGCCGGTCGCTATCTGGTCTGGAGCGACATTCCCAACAACATCCAGCACCGGTGGCTTGCCGAGGATGGCCACGTCAGCGCCTTTCGGCAACCAGCTAACAACACCAACGGCAACACCTTTGACTGGGAAGGTCGCCAGCTTTCCTGTGAACATCTCTCGCGGCGCGTGGTGCGTTTCGAGCACAACGGCAAGGTCACTGTGCTAGCCGATCAGTGGCAGGGAAAGCCGTTCAACGCTCCCAATGACGTCGTGGTTCACCCCGACGGCGGTATATGGTTTACCGATCCAGGTTACGGAAGCATGGGCGATTACGAAGGCGACAAAGGGGAACTCCACTGGAAAGAAGCTGTATACCGGATCGATTCCAAGACAGCGAAGATTGAAATGGTGACCGACACGGCGGAAAAGCCAAACGGTCTCTGCTTTTCGCCGGACTACAAGAAGCTCTACCTGGCTGACACGGGTGCGCCCGGGAACATCACCGTGTGGGATGTAATCGATGGACGGAAACTGAGCAACCGGCGCGAATTCGTAACGATGAAGCAGCAGCAGAAGGACGGCAGTTTTGCCGGTGGCGCAGACGGCATCCGCGCTGACGTCGACGGCAATATCTGGGCTGGAGCTGGTTGGGCAGGTGAGGGCTACGACGGCGTGCACATTTTCGCCGCAGACGGTCAACGCATCGGTCAGATATTGCTGCCGGAGATCTGCAGCAACATCTGTTTTGGTGGTCCCAAGCGGAATCGCCTGTTTATGACAGCCAGCCGCTCTCTGTATGCGGTTTATGTCAACACACAAGGCGCTCACATAACCTGAGACGCTGACCTAGATCGTACGGACCGAAGCAAACTTGGCGGACAGCACCAGGCTCAGAGCGCCCATCAAGGTGGTTCGTTCGCCTAGAGTCGATGGGATGATCCGGGCGGAGGGCATTCCCCGTCTCACACTTCTCTCCAGAATCGCCCCAAAGATATCGGCAAGTAACGGCCAGGCCCGCGCGATGGGACCACCAATAACGATCAGTTCGGGACTAAGTCCCACAATCAGATTCGAAATTCCGATACCAAGATTTCGGGCCGTCTCGAGCAGGGCATTCTCAGCGGCGCTTTCGCCGCCCAGGGCACGTTCAATTAGTTGGGCGAAGGTTGGTTGTTGAGTATCGGCGGTCTTAGACGTCAGTTGAGCGTATCGCGCTGTGGCAGCGCGGCCAGAGGCGAATGCTTCCCAGCAATCGTAGCTTCCGCACGAACATGCCACCGGCGCCTTTTGGCCAATAATCATGTGACCAAACTCACCCGCTGCTCCGGCAGCACCTCGATATATCTGTCGATCAAGAATGATTCCCGTGCCGAGCCCCTCCGAAACAAACACCAGAATGAAATCACTCGTTTCACTCACTTCGGGAGAGCCGAACCACAGTTCGGCGAGTGCGGCTGCATTGGCGTCGTTGTCGATCGTAACCGGGTATCCGGTAGCGGAAGCAATACGCCCCTCAATATCCACGTTGCGCCAGTTGAAATAAGGAATGTAGAGAGCCTGACCGCTCAGTGGGTCGACCAATCCCGGCAAACTAACACCCACACCTTCTATGCTGGTTGGCGCCTGGCTGGCCAATTCAGCTACCGCATCGATGGCCCGGCTCAGGGTCTTTTCCAGGTCTGGATGCGTACGGAACCTTTTCTTACCGAGCACGCATCCGGCAATGTCGCTGCTGGCGACCGTCGTGTATATCGGTGAAATGTCTATGCCGATGGCTGCGGGATGCCCACCCGATAACCTCAACAAGGTCGGACAGCGACCGCCGGTAGAATCCCCCTTACCAATGTCTTCAACCAGTCCGTCCACGACCAGAGCATCGACAATTGCTGACACAGTTGAGCGCTGCAGCAAAGCCTGGCGCGCAATCTCAGCTCGCGATATTGGTCCATGCTCGCGAACGTAGTTAAGCACGATCTGACGATTGATATCGCGTATCGTGTTGAAATGTGCACTCTGTGCACTTTTCAGATGGACCCTTCGCATAAAGCTCTGTCACCTTGTCGGGGGAAAAGACTAGAGGGGCCCGTCCAGTGCGGTCCTACCGACAGGCCTTCGGTTTTCTCAGGCTTCCACAAATCGATTCGTAGTTGTCT
This sequence comes from Pyrinomonadaceae bacterium, assembly GCA_023717565.1. Classification (GTDB taxonomy): domain Bacteria; phylum Acidobacteriota; class Blastocatellia; order Pyrinomonadales; family Pyrinomonadaceae; genus PSRF01. Next base: position 5,539 of record JAMQPI010000622.1, read on the forward strand.
CTTCTTTATTACTCGTAACTGCCATCATATCTCAAACCTCTCAGTCAGAGTCACCCAGGAGAGGCGCGTCTACAATGTAACAAGAATTTCGTAAGGCCTCTGTTCTCGCAGATAATTGAACCTATACAAATCAAAGGTGACTCAAGACCGAGATGGACACGCGTTAACTTTTGATTACTGCGTCACAAGGAGGCGAGGCCGACGTGCCGAAGCAGGTCCTGGAAGCGCGGGTCCGGGCGGAGGATATCAAGGGACGAATCGACTTTCAGGATAACCAGGAATTGATCGCGATTGGCCCGCGCATTCTCCAACTCCGCGAGCGCTTTGTCTTTCTCACCGAGGACGCTGTGAATCGTGGCGAACAGATAAGGCGAGACGTATCGTTGCCGCGTCAATAGACGTAACTCCGAAATGACCTGTCGCGCTTCCCGGCCATGACCCGCCCTGGCATGCGCGATCCCTAGTCCAGCCAGCATCAGCGAGCCGCCACCCGATAGTTTGATTGCCCGTTGAGCTTGGGCAATGGCTTCATCGTGCTTCGATTCACGCGAGTAACAGAGCGCGATGTTATAGATCGCAAAGGCAAAGTTCGGGTCCAGTTCCAGGGCTCGGCGGAAATGCTCCATCGCCAGATCACACCGGCGCGCCGCGAAATGCGGGTAACCCATTTCAGTGGTGATGATGAGCGACAGTGGATCAAGCTCGTGTGCACGTTGAATCTCGCGAACGGCTTCCTCTGTCCGTCCCAGAAACACCAAATACTCGCTGTAGTACTGATGGGCGGTGGGATAGTTCGGATTCAACTCGATCGCCCGCTTGAATTCTCGCTCTGCCCCGGGCCAGTCCCAGTCGTACTGTTCCTTCACATAGGCAAGCGCGGTGTGGGCTTCAGCGAGCGTGTCATCCAAAGCCAAAGCGTGCTCCGCCGCAGCTTTGGCCTTCGGGAGAGCGTCTTTGAGTTGAGAGGCGCTGTAGAGGTTATAGACGACGTAGGTGTCTGCGAGTCCCGCGTGGGCCAACGCATAGTTCGCGTCCAAACGAAGCGCCTGTTCGAATTGCTCAATACCTTTATTCAGACCTTCATTCGTCCTCTTGTTCCAGAAGAAGCGGCCCTTGAGGTAATGTTCGTAAGCCTCAACGCTTACGGTGTAGCGGCGTGACAATTGCCGCCGGCCCTCGCCGGTCAATTCGATCTTCAACCCCTGCGCCAGATTGCTGGCGATTTCGTCTTGCAAGGCGAAGATGTCTCCGAGTGCGCGGTCTTGTGTGTCAGTTGCCCACAACACTCGCCCATCTTCGGTACTCACTAAACGTACCGCGACTCGCACCTTATCCCCTTCCTTATTTACACTCCCTTCCAACACTGCCGCGACACGAAGTTGCCTGCCGGCCTCTTGTGGATCGACCTCTCTGCCCTTGAAGCGAAATACAGAGCCGCGCGAAATGACCTTGAGATCATCGATCTTCGACAGCGCGTTAATCAGGCTGTCGGTCACTCCATCGCTGAAGTATTCATTGGCCGGATCACCGGTCAGATTCTTTAGTGGCAGCACTGCGATTGATTTCTTTGCCGCTGGTTCAGACCTGACCGGATTCCGCGCAAACCAGAATGAGGAAAGCGTCATCGCTAGTCCAAACACAATCACGCAGAGTGCCGCCGCAATGATCGCCGTCCTGTTTCTGTGGGTAAACTTTCCGGCGCGATACGACAGCCTGTCCTTACGAGCAATGACCGGCAGACCCTCGAGATGTCGATGAATGTCATCAGAGAATTGTTTGACTGTCTGATACCGTCGCTCTGGCTCCTTGCGCATCGCCATCAGCACCATCATGTCAACATCGCCGTTTAGTTGGCGGCGAAGTGTTTTAGGCTGGCAATCGCGTGCTCGGCTGACTGATTCGGGAGTCAGGGTAATGGAGCTCGCCCCATTGGACCCCGACACAACCTCGACGCGGGTGACGACACTGCTGGGACGATCCGGTTCCTCTTCACAAACAAGCCGCACGAGTTCCTCCGGTGAACGACTCTTGATGCGGTAAGGGCGATGGCCGGTGAGTAACTCGTAAAGAAGCACACCAAGCGAGTAGATGTCGCTGGCGGGCGTGATTGCGTCGCCCCGAATCTGCTCGGGACTCGCGTAACCGGGTGTCATCAGGCGCTCGGACGTTGCCGTATGTTCATTGGCGGGTCCGGTAAATGCTGGATCAAGAAGTTTAGCGATGCCGAAATCGAGCAGCTTTGGCCTGCCTTCAGCGGTAACTAGAATATTAGTGGGCTTGAGGTCGCGATGTACGACATGACGCTGATGAGCATACTCAACGGCGGCGCAGGCGGTGCGAAAGAGTTCGAGCCGTTTGATCGTGTCTAGCTGGTGCGCGTCGCAGTACTCACCAATAGGGAGGCCTTCGATGTATTCCATCACAAAGTACGGCCGCCCATCGCCAGTAACTCCGCCATCGAAGAGGCGGCCAATATTTGGGTGGTCGAGGCCCGCCAAAATCTGTCGCTCGCTCAGGAAGCGACGGACAATGAACTCTGTGTCCATCCCCCTTTTGACCAGCTTGATCGCAACCTGTTTCTCGTATTGATCGTCGGCACGCGCGGCGAGATAAATTGCGCCCATGCCACCGCGGCTGATTTCTCGTATGATTTTGTACTGGCCGATCAGACTTCCCAGAATCTTCTCGGTGCTGTCATCCGAAAGCAGCTGCGCGGGGATCTCGAAGGGGAGGTTGTCAATGACACCGCATTCTTGTTCATCATGAGTGATAAGTGACTCGACTTCCCGGCGCAAGGTCTGGTCGCGCGAGCAGGCTTGGTCGAGGAACACTTCCCGCTCTTCCGGTTCGCGCTCCATCGCCGCATTAAAGACTTCGCTTATTTGTTGCCAACGGTCAGGCGTCATGATCCACCACGGATGAGGTCGCTCCTGCGATCTCGCGACGAAGCCAGGCTTTTGCAGTCCTCAGATCACGTTTGACGGTGATGCCCGAGATTCCCAGTACGTGAGCCGTCTCCTTTTCGGTGAGGCCTCCAAAGAATCTAAGCTCAACAATTCGACACTGGCGCGGAGCAATGGCCTCAAGGCCAATTAGCGCGTCGTCCAGTGCCAACATCTCTGGTTCGCGGACCTGGAACAGATCCGCGGCCTCTTCGATTGGCAATGGGCGACTGTCTCCACCGCGCTTGTGCGCATGATGGCTACGCGCGTGATCGACGAGAATGCGTCGCATTAACTGCGCGGAAATTGCGAAGAAGTGGGCGCGGTTCTGCCACTGAACATCCCGCTGATCTATCAGTCGTAAGTATGCTTCGTGGACCAGAGCTGTCGTTTGAAGCGTATGGTCGGGTCGCTCGCTGCGCAAGTAGCGGCCGGCCAGACGGCGCAATTCGTCATAGACCAGCGGCATGAGTCTGTTGCCTGCAGCCGCGTCTCCGTTGCTCCAGGCAGCGAGGAGTTCTGTGACGTCTTCTTGCGAGGACATCGTCAGGCAACCTCCACCGATCGGGCGATCATGTTGACCTCTGCGACGATTGGACGAAGCTTATTCCGGTTGTCCGTGCGAGTCAAAGAATTGATGGTGTCGGCTCAAATCCAATGAAACCGTTTGGACGCCAGGAACACCAGATTCAGTTCCACAGCCTATCCCGCTTTCCAGGCGTCTTGCCGTTAGTTCTCTTGAGCCAAGACGGCAGTCTGAAGCATCGAAATAGCGCGCCCCACCTGAACCATACCAAATCTCTCACCGACTTTACATGAAATCGCATGATCCCGTTTCGACCCCGATTTCCGCGTTAATAGATGAGAGCTGCAATAGGACAGCTGGAAATCAAACATGCCGGGACAAGAGTCCTAGACAGAAACAGACTTCTCAACCAAAAGGAGAAACAAGGAAATGTTCGAACCACGGAATCGCAAACTTTTCGTCATGGGCCGTGTCTTTTGGATCATCGCGCTCTGTTGCGCTCTGACTGGCGCAGTGTTCGCCGATGACGATGATGAGAGGCCGAATTTGCAGGGCACTTGGCGCGTCACCCTCCTCCCCGGAGCTCCCAACCAGTTTTTCAGCTTGATGGAGTTCCACAAGGGCGGAACCATGACAGAGGAGGCCAGCTCACCAAATCATACCGGGTCCATTGGGGTGTGGAAAAAGATCCGTGGTCATGGGAACTTCGCCGCCACATTCGAGCTGTTCCGGGACAGCGATGGGGACGAAGTCCTTGACGGCCGGTTTCGGGTACGCCTGACCATCCACCTCCTGGATGATGACACCATGACCGGCACATTCACCGTCGACCTTCTGACGCTCGACGGTACTACGCAGGTGGGTGGCCCATTTCCAGGTCTTCCTCTTGAGGGGACGAGGATGAAGGTGATGCGTGAGTAAGAGATCTCCCCATCGGCGGAGTCAGAGATGGTAACGGCGAGGTCTGCTCCCAGTGCCGAGGGCGGGTCCAGATTGACTACTTAGATGGAAAGGGAGGTTCGCATGAAAACACTTAGAAGGCAGAGTATTCTCGTTATCGTGGCTATGGCCGTCGTCACCGTTGGGGTTGGCAGCCTCTTTGTTAGCGATGCCCACAGCATAAAATCTCTGAAGGGGCGCATTATCGCGGTAGGTATTCCTGGCGCCTCAGCCATCAGTCCTGTCGGTCATTTCCTACCGGGCGGACCGATCCATGACAACCCAGCCTTCGCTGCCTACACCCTGCCCGGACGGATCCTCGACCCGGCCCGCATCCTCGTCGGCAGCAGGTCGAACTTCGGCGCGCCCAGGGCTAATTCCGAGCAGCGGGACGGGTCTTTCCTCTCCATCAACCCCGCCACTGACGAAGTACTTGTGATTCACGGGAACTTCGCCGCCGCGGGAGACCAGGCTTCGACCCTGGAAGGACACGTGCAGTTGTACAGCGCGCAGAGCCCCGCGTTCATCAACGGGAATAATAACCCGTCGGCCGTTACAGCCGGCTTTACCGGCGTGAGCAATCCGCTTGGCCTGTCGATCAACAACGCCTTCGGGCGCCTCTGGCCGGCCAACGCGCCGGACGGGCTCAGAGGGATCGGCACGTCTACGATCCTTGACCCTTCGGGACTTCCGCTCGCCGGGGCGCCGAACCCGCAGGCGGGCGGCGTGTTTGCGGGCGACCTGACCCCGCGCCTGCCGGCACAAGTCCAGTACGGCGCGCTGAATCGCGGCGCCGTCGGGACGGCCTTTCTGGGGCGGTCGCCAGACGGTTCCCGGCGGGCGGTCTTCAGTGTGGTGCTCGCTGACGGCAGCATTGTCCAGGTCCATACGGCCCAAGCTGTCGACGGGCTGGCACCGGCAGGCACGGTCAGACCGCTCTTCGGTCGCCGCTGGGATGATGATGACGAGGACAGTCGCCGCACCTCGCCGCGGCTGGGCGTGATCCTCAACTACACTCCAACGAGGACCCTATATATTAGCGAGCCATTCAACGACAGCATTGTCGCGCTCGATCTGATCGACGACGGTCAAGTCTTCCGGGTTGGCGCGGTGCGCCGCTTCCACTGCGAGGCGCTTGATCAGCCTGTCGACCTGGCCCCGGCCGCGATCGAGACGGAAGATCCCGACTGGTCCAGTAACACGACGCTCGAGGAAGGGGCCGACTTCTACGTAGCCAATCGCGGGAACAACACGATCGTCCGCATGCGGCAGGACGGGACGGTCGTGGCGGTGCGCCGGATCCGCCTCGCTGACGGTCGATCGCTGGGCAACGGTCGCCTCAATGGCATCGCTGTTTCCCCCGACGGAAGCAGGATCTGGGTCACAGTAACGGGGCATCTGGCGGGCGAAAGGAATGGTGCGGGTGCCGTGCTCGAGCTGCCGGCGTTCGGGCAGTAGCGGGTCTCGCACAGACTTCGCCACGCTTTCTCCCGAAACTCAACGGTTTCACCGTCTGCTCGTCTGCTTTGATTCCTTGCTCAAATAACAACCGAAACCCTCGCGCATGGCGAAAGGAGCTGAGTAATGAGAGAGCATTTCAAACTGGCAATGTCGGCGTTGGTGACGTTGGGAAGATTTAAGGCGATGGATCGGCCACGCCATCTTGCGCCCGTCGTGAATGCGGGCCGGATGCCTTCACGGAAGTATCGTGCGACAATCCGCGCCGCGCAGTCGATGTTCATCCTCTTCGCGCTTTGCCTCGCCATGATTTTCCCGTTACCCAGTTACGCCAGGTTGATCTTTGACCAGAACGACCCGGCATTCTCCGGCGCGACGCTGGAGCCGTTTGACCCGAGCGTCGCGCCTCCAGGGGCGACGAGCTTCACGATAGTTCGCAACAATGTGCAGTTCACGTTCACGACGTCGGGCCCGGCCGGCATTTTCTTTTGCAACAGTGCGGGCGACTGCTTCCTCCGGACGTCGCGGCCGCAGGTGATCGACATCACCATCAGCCCGGCCGTCGCGGCCATCGGCTTCCGGTTCGTGGAGGCCGAAAGTGCCGGCCGCGCCACCTTCACGGGAGCGAGTGGGACTGAGACTTTCACTTTCCAACGCGGTCAACGAAACATCTTCATTGGTGCGGCCGAGATCGGGAACATTTCGTCGGTGCAGTTGGCCGACAGCGATGCCGACCTGTCTGTTTGGGACGACCTGCGCTTCGTGCCTTCGAGTGCGCCTCCCCCGACTCCCACACCCACTCCAGCTCCGCTGCCCCGAGCCGACCTGTCCGTCGGCAAGACAGGGCCGAATTTTACCCACGACAGCGCCACCAATTTGTACGCCCTCCGGGTGGACAATCGCGGGCCGGACACCGCTAACGGAATCAGCGTCGTTGATTTCCTGCCTTTCGGGTTCACCTTCGACTCTTCGCTTCCAGCGGCCACACTCAACCCCATGGGCAACATCGCAACCATGCAATTTGGTGAGCTCGCTGCCTCGACCGTGCAGGCTGGCTCATTGCGGATCTTGTCTCCGCCCTTTTTCGCCCCGGCAGGCAGCCCACGTCTGGGCTGTCAGTCCATCACCACGAACGTCGCGCTCGTCACCTCCAGCGCTATCGACCCCGACAATTCCAACAACCTCGCCATCTCGGTCGCACACTTCGACCGGAATTTTCGCATCGGCATCGGAGAGATTTGCGGCAACGGGGTGGACGACGACTGCGATGGGCGGGCCGATTGCGCGGACCCAGCGTGCAACTGCTTCCCCAACTTCCTTGTACCACCTGGTTCACTCGGGTCGCCATTGTCGGGGCCACCGCCTCCGATAATCCCGCCGTTCGGGGGAGTTATCGTGCCGCCGCCAGGCCCGTCGCCATCGGGTGCGCCGCCCACGACAGGTGCCGGGAGTCGAACCTGCGAGGTCATCGTTCGCGGCAGAACGGAAACGCGGCCGCCGGATTGTTGCGACCCGAATATCCCGAATAGTTTGGCCCGTAGCGTCAGGTGCGGCTTTGCTATTGACCCGAACTTCAAAGAGTCCGACCCGCCCGTCAACGTTTACGGCTATGGCTACACCGAAGCCGGTCGGTTGATGAGCTATGTGGTCCATTACGAAAACATCGGCACCGCAGATGCCCACGACGTTTCCATCATTGACGTGTTGCCGCCCGACCTCGACGAGACGACGTTGGTCATCAATAACAACGGGACTTACGACCCAACCAACCGCGTCCTCGTCTGGCGTGACGCCGTCGTTCCGCCCGCCACGCCTCGCGCCGTGAGCTTCTCCGCCAACGTCCTCGCCAACGCGCCGCCGGGCACGCGCATTCACAATGTCGGGACCATCATCTTCCCCGATGCCGTCCCGCCCTCACGCATCGACACGAACTTCGTCGAGCATGTCATCTTCGATCCGAACTTTCCCGCCGTGCCCGATCTGAAGGTCTTCGGGTGCTCGCCAGTCGCGCCCGGTTCCGACGAGTGGCATGTCAATCTGGTCAACGAGGGCTTCGGCTTCGCCTATAACGTCAGGGCTTCGATCATCAATGCGCCGCCCTCGGTCAACGTCCTCGACGCCACGGCCAGCTTCGCGCACCCCCAGGATTTCAACCCGTCCACGCTCTCGACCGTGATCGCGTTGGCCACCACGCCGAGCATCGACACCGTCCGCTTCAACACGCAGACGCCCGCCGACCCCTGCGGCGCACTCACGTGGAGGATCAGCTATCAGAACTCCCGCGGGCAGGTGTTCACGCGCGACGTGCGGCAAGCGCCCGACGCAGATGCGGACGCTGTCCCCGATGCGCTGGATAATTGTCCCACCGTCTTTAACCCCTCACAGGCCGACGCGGACGGAGATGGCCGCGGCGATGCCTGTGAAAACTCGGCGCCAGATTGCAGTCTCGCGCGACCGAGCCGAGAGATGCTTTGGCCGCCCAACCACAGATTCGTGCCCATCTCAATCCTCGGCATCACAGATCCCGACGGCGATCCTGTCTCCATCAGAATAGACCGCATCATGCAGGATGAGCCGACCAGTAGACGTCGCGGTGAGAATGAGGGCTGCGAACACCGTGACCATGAAGGAGACCACAGTGACGGAGGCGATGATGGAAGAACCTGCCCCGACGCTCGTGTGGTGGGGACTTCGACTGCTCTCCTGCGCGCCGAGCGACGCGGCAGAGGTAATGGGCGGGTCTATACGATCTTCTTTACGGCGACGGACGGGCGCGGCGGAAGCTGCCAGGGCAGCGTCAAGGTGGTTGTCCGGCACGACCGCCACCGACCCGGCGTAGATGACGGGGCAAGATACGACTCCACTGTGTGCAGACACAGGTAATGCTGCGTTTCGTTGATCTTCACATAGAACGCAAAGCGGCGGGGGGCCGCGAGAAAGCAAGACATCTTGGGCTCCCTACACGTTCACCCACCGCAATCGGTGGTGAGCAGTTATGAGAAAGCCACTTGGCCGTTGCTCGTCTGCCTTGATTCTTTGCTCAACTAAATGGTCAAAGCCTTCATAGTCTCGCAAGAGTGCCGTGCGAGATTTGGTTAGCTTGAGCGACAACCTCATCGGCATGCTGCATTAAGAGAGTGCAAGAGCGATTGGTTGAATATGGGTCCTTTGGATTTAGTAAAACTAACACATTGATGACCCGCACCAGCGCGACGCCGGAAGTCATGATTGGGTTAATCGATGGATCCCAAATTTACCATCCACTTCAATGTGGTCGGTTAGTTAATCTACGTTCCGCGAGATGCTTGAAGTTCAACAACTGCCTGCTCATCATGATCAAATCTCCCCACGGCAGAAGGCTCCGCATCAACTGACCCCAAACTCCGGGAGGGTGCTGCACAACTAACTTCACCAATAAACGACAACTCCTCGGACCATTAGCCATAACACAATAGCTGCCGGCGATATCCCCGAAGAGCCGCTGAGCTCTTGAATTGGACTTGATCCTTATAGTCAGATGCTGGTCGCGGGCGAAGTCGGCCAGCTGGAATATCTCCATCACGTCCTGGCCCACTGCAAGCTCTTCGAGTCCAGGGATCAGTGTCTGCGGGCTTTCGCGGCCACCATTGTCTATCCAGTCATAGCTATACGGGGCCACGCGCATCTGACAAAGCCAGCGAAAAACGGTTTGCGGAGACGCGTCGATGGTGACGCCGCGATAGAGCGAGTCGTCAGGATCAGGTAGCAAGCGGTCGCAAGGGTAGGAAAGCAGGCGCTCGTCGGGGCGGGTTCCCCATGTGTGGGCAATAGTCATTCGCTCACAGTCTACTCGCTATTTCGATGTCACGGCTTGCGCAAGCCGCTAGTTTGGAGGCATCTTTCTTCTTAATGCCCGAAAGTTTCGACCAGGTTGCTGCCAGTCTGGCGTCAATCGCCAGAGGTTTTCACGCTCGCGGTTGGGTAATTGGCACGAGCGGAAACCTCAGCGCTGTCGTAGATCGCGAGCCGCTCCGCTTAGCCATGAGCCCCAGCGGTGTCGACAAAGGTGAGCTGTCCGCGGAGCACATTTTGATGATCGACGAGCACGCTCGAGTGTTGAGTGACCACCGCGCCAAGCCATCAGACGAGAGCCCATTGCATATTAGAGTCGTCAAGGAACGCGGTGCAGGTGCAGTTTTTCATACGCATTCAATCTGGAACACCATTCTCTCAGATCTTTACGCCTCGGATGGTGGTCTGGAAATTGAGGGTTACGAGATGCTGAAAGGACTCGAGGGCGTCAAGACGCACGTCCACCGGGAGTGGGTGCCAATTATCGAGAATTCTCAAGATATGGCGTCGCTAGCCGAGAATGTCGGCGATATTCTTGGACAACATCAACCGGCGCATGCTTTCTTACTTCGGCGTCATGGGCTGTATTCGTGGGGGAACGATTTGGCGCAGGCTCGACGTCATGTCGAAGTTCTGGAGTTCCTGCTCGAGGCGCTGGGCCGTACGTCCACGATGAAACCCAGGCTATGAGTTAAGGAGTTGACTATGGCATTCGTGACAATCCTCGATGAAAACAAGAGGTTAGTCGATGGTAATGAGATCGCCGCATACCTCACGACGTGCGGGATAAATTACGAACGCTGGATACCGGCTCACGAAGTGGCCGCAGATGCCGCTGCGGAAGAGATCCTACGTGCGTACTCCAAAGAAATCGACGAGTTGAAAGCCCAGGGCGGCTACGTCACCGCTGATGTGATCGACGTTGGTCCCGAGACGCCTGGGCTGGAGCAGATGCTGGCAAAGTTCAATCGCGAACACTGGCATGATGAAGACGAGGTGCGGTTCATTATTTCGGGCCACGGACTATTTCACATTCACACCCGAGCGGGGCAGGTAGTAGCAATCGAGGTTGAAGCCGGAGATCTAATTCGCGTACCGCGCGGCACCTGGCACTGGTTCAACCTCTGCGGTGACCGGCGGATTCGAGCCATCCGTCTGTTTCAGGATATGGCCGGTTGGACGCCGCTATATACCGACAGTGGCGCCGACAAGAACTGTCAGCCTCTTTGCTTCGGTGTTTCCCACCTTCCATACGAGGCGCCTGTTTTACTGTAATGACGTGTCGATAACAGAAGCAGGTCATGACCTCAAGTCTCATCACTCCACCCGTTCGCTGCATCCTGCTGGACATTGAAGGAACCACCACACCTATCTCCTTTGTTCACGAGGTGTTGTTTTCCTACGCCCGCTCGCAGGTAAGGAACTACCTGGTTGATCATTATGAATCAGCTGAGACGGTTGCCGACGTGGCGAAACTACGTGCGGAACACGCATCCGATGTGGAGCAGAATCTAAGACCACCCGAGCTCGTTGTCGGGCGGAGAAACGCTGAGATCGACTCTCTCGTTGCGTACGTTAATTGGTTGATTGATCGAGATCGAAAGTCGGCGGGGCTGAAATCGTTACAAGGCAGGATCTGGAGAGAAGGCTACGTTGAAGGGACTCTGAAAGCACCGCTCTTCTCCGATGTGGCTCCGGCTCTTGAGCGTTGGCATCGCGATGGTCTAAGGATCGCAATATTCTCTTCTGGTAGCGTGCTGGCTCAGCGGCTGCTCTTTGCTCATACCGAAGCGGGTGATCTAACCGGGTTCATCGATAACTACTTCGATACCAGCCAAGGACCAAAGATAGAACTAGAGAGCTATCACCGCATTGCAGCGGCGCTCAGCCTGCCTGCTCAGGACGTCCTTTTCATTTCGGATGTAGTCAACGAACTTGATGCGGCCCGAGCAGCCGGCATGCAGACTCGTCTGTGCGTTAGACCTGGTAATCACGACCAGTCTCACCCGGAACGTTATCAGAACATTCAAACATTCGACGACATTTCAATACTAAACGCGACGACCTAAATAAGGAGATGAGTGGAAGTGCAGAGCGACATTCAGATTCGATGCCTTGAGACCATCGGTGATCGCGAGATCCAGGGATTGAGCGACGTACTGATCGACTGCGTGGAAGGCGGCGCGTCCGTCGGCTTCATGCTCCCGATGTCCCGCACCAAGGCAGAGGCGTTCTGGAAGATCACGTCCTCGAGTGTCGCGCGTGGAGAGCGATTGGTGCTGGCCGCTGAAGACGCAACGGGAGCGATCGCGGGCACCGTTCAGGTCATTTTGAGTCAGCCAGAGAACCAGCCGCATCGCGGGGACATAGCGAAGATGCTTGTGCATCGACGAGTACGCCGGCTGGGTGTAGGTCGAGCGTTGCTCGTCGCAGCCGAGCGCAGTGCTATCAGCGCCGGCAAGACGCTGCTGGTGCTCGACACGGTGACGGGCAGCGACGCCGAGCGCTTGTATGCCCGGCACGACTGGCAGCGTTGTGGGGAAATTCCGAATTACGCGCTGTGGCCCAATGGGACGCCCTGTCCGACGACGATTTATTATAAGTTCTTGCGCAACTAACCGGCGGAAATGTCGCAAGGACAGCAATGAAGTTTGTTCGTATCGTTGGGTGGCACTTCGCCAATCACAACAACGCGCGAATCCAGCCGCCATCGACCGAGATTGAATTTCCGGTGATGTAGCTGGCTCGTTCAGAGACGAGGAAAGCAGCCAGGGCAGCCAACTCATGTGGTTCTCCCAGACGCCTCATTGGGATTTCTCTTTCCCATCTCTCAACATACTGGGCCAAACTAATTTCTTCCTTCTCAGCCATCATCCGCGCCAACTCTTCCAACCGCTCAGTGCGTGTGTAGCCCGGCATAATATTGTTGACGGTAATACCCCATGTTGCCACTTCGTTAGCCAGCGTACGGGCGAACCCGGTCACGGCGGCCCGCAGACTGTTTGACAACATCAAGTTGTCGACTGGTTGTTTGACGGCAATCGAAGTGATGTTCAAGATCCGGCCCCAGCGCCGCTCCTTCATCCCCGGCAGAACGTGGCGCGTTAATTCGAGCACACTGTGCAAAGTCAGCCGCGTTGCGACTTCCCACGATTCACGACTCAGCGTCTCGAACTGTCCGGTCGGCGGTCCGCCGGCGTTCGTCACCAGAATATCAATGCGGCCAAATCTCTCTAGACCCAAATTAAAAACATTAGCGATGTCGCCGGCGACGGACAGATCCGCCGGGACAGCCAGCACCGGTGTTCTTGCGGTTTGCTCGATGTGTTTGCGTGTCTCGTCTAACGCGTCTACACCTCGCGCGCACAACACCAAAGAAGCTCCTTCGTTGGCAAGTTCTTGAGCGACAGCGCGGCCCAACCCACGACTGGCTGCTGCAACCAGAGCTACTTTGCCTTTCAGTCCTAAGTCCATAAATAAGAAGTCCCGAGTGCTGAGTTCTGAGTGCTGAGTTCCGAGTTACGGGAAAGCGATGAAAAATGACACCTGACAAATGACAAATGGGACTCAGCACTCAGCACTCAGCACTCAGCACTCACTTCCGTAGATAGTCGTCCGTCTTGTCGAGCCAATCCTGACGCGGTGGGCTAAAGATATCGACGTCCACGGTCTCCTCCAGCGCCTCGGCTTTGTGTTTGACGAGCGAAGGAATGTGCAACACCTCGCCCGCGTGCACGTCAATTACTTCCGACTCGTCCTCGCCAATCCAAAACCTCAAAGCACCTTCCAGAATGTAGCTGATCTGTTCGTTGTGGTGGTTGTGCTTGGGAACAATCGCACCTTTCTTGAGGTACACATGAGTGAGCATCACCTGTTCACCAGTTATCAGACGGCGATCCAGCACGTCGGAGACTTTTTCCTTCGGCATATCATTCCAGCGGTAGAAAGTCACACTTTGTTTGGTCATCGGTTCTCCTGATTCTTTACTTCTGATTCGGGGCAATGGCGCCGTTGTTTCCATTCACGAAGCGATCAAACCAGTAAAGCTGCCAGTCTAAACTTTCAACCAGATGCCGGGGCTCACCAGTGCGGGTAAGATTATGGTTCTCGCGAGGAAACATCACGATTTCGGTCGTCACGCCGAAGTGTTTAAGCGCACGAAACCACTGTTCACCCTGCTCAAGAGGCACGCGAAAGTCGTTGTCAGAATGCAGGATTAGAGTTGGAGTCTTAACATTTTTCGCATACTTCAGTGGCGATCGGTCCCAATAGAGTTCGAACTTCTCAAACAGGTCGCCGCCAAAGTCGGGAGTGTGACCGTAAGCGCCGTCGCGGGTTCCTTCGTCGGAGATGAAGTTAGTCACGCTGCGCAGGGTTACGGCTGCTTTGAAACTATCGGTGTGTCCCACGATCCAATTCGTTAGGTAGCCACCATAGCTGCCGCCGGTCACTCCCATGCGTTCGCGGTCCAGCCAACTGAATCTCCTCAGCGCCGCATCCACGCCATTCATGACGTCCAGGTAGTCTTTGCCACCCCATTCGTTAACGATGCCGCGTTCGAATTTCTGACCATAGCCAGTCGAGCCGCGTGGGTTTGTGAAGAGCACGGCATAACCCCTCGCAGCATAGACCTGGAATTCGTGATACCAATCGACTCCATACATCGCCGCCGGCCCACCGTGAATACTCAGGATCAAAGGGTACTTCTTGCCTTCCTGCCAGCCAATGGGCTTCACCAGGAAGCCGTCGATGTCCCAGTCGTCGGCACTCTTGTAAGAGAACCGTTCGACGTCCGCCAGTTGTAATTGCTTCCAGAGTCCTTCGTTCAGACTCGTCAGCCTCCGCTCGTCACGCTCATTGACGCTTGCCACATACAGATTGTCGAGGTGTTTGAAATCGTTAACCAGGTAAACCATGCTCCTTGAGGGCCAATGGAAATCGACGTTTCGAATGGCCCGCGCTCCCGTCGTTACCTGCACTGCAGATTTCTTCGCCAGATCGGCGCGGAACAAATGAGTTTCGCCCTTCACACCCGCCTCGAAAAAGAGCGCCTTGCCATCATCCGCCCATTCCAGTCCGCCGGGAATCAGGTCGAGTCCGTTTACCGCTAACACCGAGGCTGCTCCGCCGGCCGCCGGTGCGAGCCAAATCTTTGCGTGATCGCGCTGCTCGACCACTCCCACATACGCAATCGTCTTTCCATCTGGCGACCAACGTGGACTGTTGTCAGATTCCTCGTGATCAGAGATCTTCGTCAAAGCTCCACCATCGGCTGCGATCACCCACACGTCCGTATTACGATTCAGGTCATATTCTTTGCCGCTGCGATTGGAAACAAAAGCGATGCGGGTTCCATCCGGCGACCATTGCGGATCACTGTCGTTCCAGTCGTGGCCCTCCGTAATCTGCTTCGTACTGCCGGATTTCACATCAACAACCCACAGGTGCGTGCGACGGTCGTCGAACCAGCCGGTGTCGTTAAACTTGTACGAGGTGTTCTTGTAATGCCTGACGTCACTACGTTCCCGGCTCTCGGGGCGGTCATCGCCAGGGCCAGTACGGCTGACAACCACCATCCGATTGCCGTCGGGCGACCATCGAAAGGCACTCACACCATTCTTAAGATTCGTAACTCTCTGAGCTTCCCCACCACTCATTGATAAAACGTAGATTTGCGCACGCGGTGCCTCCGATGGGGCTGAACCGGGCGGCGGCGCTGGAGCTGGGCCTGGTCGCGCCGCCGGTGTTGGCTCGCTAGGTCTCGAGGAAAGAAACGCCAGCGACTTTCCGTTCGGATTCCAGCGCGGAGAACTGGACGATTGTGGGCTAGTAGTAAATTGCCACGGGGAGCTGCTTCCATCGGTGGCGACCATCCAGATCGAAGTCGTCCGGCGATTCTGTGCGCGATCAACCTTCGTTACCACGTACGCGACCAGCTTTCCATCGGGAGAGATCTGCGGGTCAGTCACAAATTCAAACGCATAGTAGTCTTCCGGGGTAATGCCGCGCGCGACAGGCTGCTGCGCCGATGCTACAGAAAAGATGGACAGACAAAACGCGAGTAATGGAGCGGACAACCGGCGGTCTAGTTTCATTGGAAGGCTTCCTGAGCTATTGAGCCACTAGGCTACTGGAGCGCTGGCTATCATACATTCGCGCTGCCCGTTCTGCATCCTTGACATTGAGGTTCTCATCGTGAGAATGACTTATCCGTCAGCTGACTTCGTAGGGGGGTACACTGTCTTTAATATCAATGGGAACAAATAACGATTAATCACCAGGATAGTCTATCGCAGTCAAACAATCTTCATTGTCGTTGTGCTTAGTCATGAAGAGTACGACTTGGGAAAATGGAAAGAGTGAATAGAACAGTTCGAAAACTAGACCCATCGGTCTATAAAAGGCTTCTGTCCCGAACTATGCCTGTGGTTATTGAGACGGAAGATGAGAACGAACGCATGCTTGCTACTGTGGAAAGGCTTATGGAGAAGGGCGAGAACCTCTCACCAGAAGAAGAGAAGCTGCTCAAGCTATTCGCTAGGCTGATTGAGGACTTTGAGGAACGGTATTACCATCCTAAAGACGCCGACCCGCTCGAGGTGCTTCAGCATTTAATGGAAGCCCGTGGTATTAAGCAAGCTCAACTCTTGGAGGTCTTTGGTTCAAAAGGCATAGCTTCGGAGGTTTTGAACGGCAAGCGCGGAATTAGTAAGACTCACGCCCGCGCATTAGCCAACTACTTTCACGTCTCAGCAGATCTCTTCATCTAGTTTCACGCACCTGCACTAGATATCCCGCATCAACAAATAAATCGGCGAGCCGGATCTAAGGTTTAAGGCGAGTGCGTACCAACAGATCGGGAAAGCGTGGATCGGATCGAAGCGTTTTGAATACGGGATCGACCTTGAGATTCATCAGCCAAATGTCGCGTTCTTCCTCAGCTTTGTCGAGCCACTTAAAGGCCTGATCTTTTTCGCCCAAGCCGGCATGGATAGCGGCGATAGTATACGGTGAGACGTAGCGGCGTCCCTGCAAATCCAGCAATTCACCAAGCACTTTTCTGGCGGCCACCTTCTCTCCTGAGGCCGCGTAAGCGTGGCCCAGGAGGGCCAGCATTAGTGGACTCCCTGAAAGCTGAACTCCCTTCTGAAAATCCCCTATTGCCTCGCGATACATGCCCTTTTGCTCGTAGGCGAGGCCGCGATAACGAAGCGCCGGAAACGCGTTAGGATCTAGCGCGAGGATTTTGGTGCCTTGCTCAATTGCCCGATCGTTCTGACCAGCCAGGTAAAAGATCCAGCCCAGGTGCGCACTGGCTGTAAAAGAGAGCGGTTCGAGTTCCTGGGTTCGCGTAGCTTCGGCGATGGCTTCGTCGAACCGCTCAAGCGCTACCAGGTATGAGCTGTACCATTGATGCGCCGGCGCATAAGACGGTTGAAGCTCGATGGCCTGCCGAAACCCCCGCTCGGCCTCTACTCGGTCGCGATCCCAGCGAAACTTGATGAACGCCAGTGAGGAGTGGGCCTCCGCCAGGCTCTCATCGATTTCCAGGGCCTTGATAGCCGCCTCTTTGGCTTTGGGGAAACCCTCCTTCGGCTGACTTGCTCCGTAAACCACCAACATGTTGTAGCAATCCGCCAGTCCGGCATAAGCCGGGGCGTAATTCGGATCCGTATCGATCGCCTGCTGGAAATACTGGATCCCTTGCTCCAACTCGCTGACGGTGCGCTTGTTCCAGGAATTCCGTCCTTTCAAATAGAACCGGTAAGCCTCTAACTGTTTCTTCTCTTCGACATTCAATCTCAGGCGCAGGTTTTCGAATATGTTGCGCGCGATGTCGTCCTGCACGATCAGGATGTCGGCCAGTTTGCGGTCATAGATCTGGCCCCAGATCTGCGCGACGTTTTCCAGGTCAATCAAATCTGCTTGAATGCTAACGGTCTCACCGTGGCGGCGCACTCGACCAGTGACGACGGCCCGAACGTTCAACTCGCGACCGACTGTGCGCGGGTCGATGTTTTGCCCCCGGTATTGGGTGACCATACTGCGCGGGACTACTCGGAGTTTCGGAAGTTTGGAAAGACTGTTGATTAGGCTCTCGGCGATCTTGTCGTTCAAGTAATCTGTCTCAGCGCCCGATGCCTCATCGAGAAACGGTAAGACGGCTATCGAATCGATTGGAGCGGTGCTGGCGTCGCCAGCCTTGCCACGGCCGGTGAAGTAAACCACGCTGATTAGCGCGATTAGAACGATACCCAGCGCAAAGGCGTTACCCTGTTTGCCAAAACGGGTGGCTAAGAAGGGTCGCCGCGAAATAACTGTAGCGTTAGCCTCCCGGGCTACCTCCTGACGAGAATCGCCGCTCCAAACGAGCTGCCCGCTTGCGGACTCCGATCTGACCCTGACTGACCCCGGCACTTCCGCTGATGACCCTACCGCTCCCACGTCCCTACCAGCGTCCGGGTTTAGAACATCAGAGGTCACCTCATTACTGGTTCCGTTCTCGGTGGCCTCCTTGACTGTTGCCACAAATCGATAGCCCCTGCGGGAAATTGTCTCTATGAATTGAACTCCGCCTGACGTATCACCCAGCGCCTTTCTTAGCAGGGAAACATTTTGGGTCAGATTGCCTTCCTCGACGAAGGTGTCCGGCCATACCCGCTTCATCAGATCGTCTTTTTCAACGACGTGACCACTCTGCTCAACCAGCGCGAGTAGTATCTCGAAAACTTTAGGGGTTAACGGTACGAGATCTCGATCGCGCAGCAGCACACGCTCACCCGCATCGAGGCGGAAGCGGCCAAACTCATAGAAGTGACTCTTTTGCTGGGCCATAAGCGGCTCTGAGAAAAATCTTTGAGGAATCCTTGAGTGCTTCCTGAGGACTTTCCCAATCCTTCCTGGCTAAGCTGAATGCCTACATCCAGAAAGTTCGCGAACATTTGCTTCTACAAATACGAAGTGGAGACTCATTGTAGTCCAAGCGGCAAAACGAGGCAACGAACCTTAAATCTTGTTCAAATGATCAGATAACGAGGTTCAACAGGTGCTCCCCATGACAGAACCTAAGAAACTTCCGGAGTTTCTCGAAACTTCACTCGCCTACATCCTGGCAACTGTTGCAGCCTGGCTAGCCTTTCTCCTGGGCTGGCTAATCTGCGCGGTGGCGAGCCGTTAATCCGTGCGCCTCAATTGCGGAGACAAACGTGACTCGTAGGATGTGAAGGTGCGCGAGACAGGGGCGGCCACGGAGTGCCGCCGCTACAATGATGCGAACGCCTCAATTGTTCCGTCAATCGCGCTGAATGCCTTCGCAGGTAAGCGTCAAAGTTTCCATCGCAACCTCATTTGCCGTGGCGCTGAGATTGGGCCCTTCCCATTTGTGAGGCCAGGCATTGAAGACCCGCCAGCGCGCCACTTCGTTGCTCGCCTCGTCCAAAAGTATGATCGCAACATTGCGGCGGTCCACTTGTCCTTGCAGACCAGCGAGGTGCCAGTCATATAGTTCTCGGGAGTTGGTAACTCCTCGTTTCAACGTAAGGTCGTGAAAACTAACGCGGCCCGGAAGCTTTCTTACAGAGGTAGCTTCTCCGCCCTCGCGGTACTCGATTACGGCGATCTCGGAGGCCAACCCGCTACACTCGGAAAAGCTTGCCTGTGAAAAACCATCGATCTGCACCAGGAATTGGAAGTTCCTATGGGGGTCCACTCGCGGCATAATTCTCATTCTCCTTCGGCTACGGCAGGTCACATAACGGCTCAACAAGCTCATCTCTGCTGATGAAACCAATCTCGCGGTAGATTTCCAGGTCGTGATTGATGGTGACGACATGTTTATGTTCCGCAGAGTCGAGAAAGGAAATTCGGGCGGAAATCTTTGTCGGACCTTTCCCGCCAAAATAGGTGTTGCTGTGATCCAGGAAAGTGACTATCTGTTTGCGCGGAGCTAGAAACTCGATATTTCGAAAGAGAGGCAGGGCCGATATTTCTTTGGTGCCACTCAGTCCATAGATCTTGGCGTCAAACTTTACCGAGACTTTGTAGGCGGGTTTGTCACCGATGTTGTTTATGGAGATGAACAACAAGCCCTTATCGAATATGAAGTCCAGAATAACGTCGGGGCCGGAAGAATCCACCGCTGATTGGTTTCCAGCCGTCACCGGAGGAACCTTGGAGGGTTTCGGGTGCGCCATGTCAGTGCCACTCCGCAGAGACGGATTGAGTCTTTAGAGCGGCGGCACTATATCGCAAAGCATGCCGATTCAAAAGATGTCTATTCTGCGGATTCCCGTCCTCAGCCGAACGGCTCTTCAATCGCCGGGCTCTGCCGAGTGAAGAATTTTGGGCCACTCTCGGTGATGTAAAGACAGTCCTCCAGGCGAATCCCAAACTCGCCGTAGATAACCACGGTTGGTTCGTCGCTGAAACACATACCCGGTTGTAACGGAGTCTTGTTACCGCGCACAAAGTTGGTCCATTCATGACCGTCGAGACCAATGCCGTGCCCGGTGCGGTGAGGCAGTCCGGGTACTTTGTAGTCCGGGCCAAAGCCGGCATCGGTGATTACTTTGCGCGCCGCAGCATCAACGGCTTCACAGGGCGCGCCGACTCTCGCCGCCGCAAAACCGGCATCCTGAGATCGCCGCTCCAGATTCCAGATCTCGCGCTGCCTCTCAGTCGGCTTGCCGAACACGAACGTCCGGGTGATGTCAGACTGGTAACCATCTACGCTGCAGCCACCGTCCATCAGCACGACATCGCCTTCTTTCAACTTCTGCGGCGTACTGCTGCCGTGCGGAAAGGCCGTGTACTTTCCAAAACTGCAAAAGACGCCGCCGCTGACCCCCAAAGCTCTGAATGCCGCACTGCAATTGCCGGAGAACTCGTCCTGCGTCATACCTTCGCGCATGTTGTTGTGGGTGGCCTTGTAAGCTTCGATGGTGATGTCGTTCGCTCGCTGCATCAGAGCGAGTTCCGCCGGGGACTTGAACATGCGGCAGCCCGCGGTAATTGGATCGGCACTCACATACTGGAATGCTGGCGCCACCTTACGAATCCCGTCGAAGAGAAAGAAACGGACCCGCTCTTCCATTCCAATACGACCGGTCCGCAAACCGCGGTCACGGAAGATTTCGGCAACTCTCCGGTAGGGACTCTCATCCTCTTCCCAGGTGCGAATGTCGTCACCGATTGCGATCAACTCGCGAGCGCGCTCTTCTTCAAACTTCGGGCAAACCCAGGCGATCTCACCGCGGGCAGGGATCACCAGCCCAAACATCCTCTCGCTCAAACCCCAGCGCATGCCGGTGAAGTAGAACATGCTCGAGCCCGATTCGAGATAGATGGCCGCCATTCGGTTGTCTTTCATCAGCCGGCGGGCTCTTTCAATGCGCCCCTTGCGCTCTGCGAGGGTAATTGGCGCAATACCATCCGTCATCCGGCGCAGCTTGCGTATCGACTCTGGTATCTCGCGTTGCTGCGAGGTCTCCGGCTCGAGCGTTTCGCCGCCGGCGATTGTTCCGCCGAGAAGGGTAGCGCCAGCAAAGCCAGCCGATAAACGCAGGAAGTCTCTTCTATCAGTGCACATAGTGTTTCTCTACCAGAAACCTTCGCTATTGTTGAATTTGGATTACCTGGGTAAGCACATGCTACACGAGCAGCGTACTAACACGAAGAGCCCGTCGTAAGTTGCCGGTTAAGAAGACCGCTCAACCACAGAACCGTTTGCGGTAGCCAATGGATCCTAAGTTCAACCAGCTCCAGCACCACTCAACCTCAGAACCATTTGCCGTAGAGACTGTGTCAAAAAGCGGAATGGTTAGTAGCAGAGTGCGAATGAAAAAGAAAGCAAGCAAGATGGAAGACAGTGATATAAAGAGTCAGCATTGAAGAGAGGAGTGCTGAGGGAATGGGGTATGTTGAAGGGGCAAGTC
>JAMQPI010000625.1 GCA_023717565.1 Pyrinomonadaceae bacterium
TCACGTGCGAGGTTTTGTTGGACAATGAAATTTGGGAAGAGGCACAGGAGAAGCTTGCGGACCTCGACTGGCCGCGCCTGGAGGGATTCTATAGCGTGCGGAACTTCTTGATATTGCAAAGACAAGACGTTGGACGATAGCGCGATTCCTGTCGAGCTACTCCCCATGCACGTTGGTACGCCGACGAGAAGAGTACGACCTCCGAAGCGACGAACTACGGGAGGAAATTTCGAGTCGGTATGGCAGTGAGGTCGAACTGGTGAATCTCACGCGTGGCATCTTCGACGAAGCCAGTATTTCGGTAATCAGCCTCGGCACAGTGCACTCGGTCGAGCGCAAATCAGGCCGAGATGTTGACCTGCGCAGATTTCGACCAAACGTGGTGATCGAAACAGATAGCGCCGGCTGTGTAGATTGTAGGGGCGTTCCTCCGTGGGCCCCATCGTCGCGGGGCAGGCCGCCTTCCAAAGCGATGGGGCGCCCACGAAGGGACGCCCCTACAACTCAATCAACGGTTTTCATTTTCGGATGTCCGAAGCTGATGGCGATTGTTACCAGCTAATCACGGCGTAGCCTGTGGAGCCTGCAGAGCCAGGAGTCAGGGTTAAGGGTAGCCCTCTACCTCCAGTGCCCCCGATGGTCCCGATTGGAACAATTGATCCGTGGACGGGGTCTCCACCTGCACCACCCGGATCCCCATCACCGCTTAAAATACCCACGTGGCCTTTACGCTTGATTGGCGCGTTCGGATCGCCAGACCCACCAGTACCTCCGGGCCTCTCCGGGGCGCCGCCTCCGCCCCCACCCGCGTTAAGCAGCGTGTTTCCCGAGCGCTTCAGTTCACTACTACCCCCAGCCTGTCCACGATTATCGATTGGGCCGCCCAAGCCCCCTCTTCCAATGACCACATCGAGTACTTCGCCGGGCGTCACAGCGATGACACTGCGTGAATACCCTCCGCTTCCCCCACCGGCCCCTCCAGGGCTCATGTGAATAATCCCCCCGTCCGAGTCGCCTCCGCCTCCGCCGCCTCCAGCTCCCCACAATTCCACCTGGAGATGGGTGACATTCTCAGGGACTGTGAACGTTGAGCTTGATGTGAATTCGGCTAAGCCGCTAAAACTTCCGGATGATCCCGGTGGACCAGTGTCTCCCCTGTCACCCTTCTCACCTTTCGGGCCATCACAAACGAATTGATTACCATTGGCCCCGGTCACCATTATTCCTCCTGCAGCGCAGTTCGCTCCGGGCGGAATAGCTGTTACAGCGACAGATTGTCCCGGATCACCCTGGTCGCCTTTTGGCCCTTGCGGACCAACAGCGTTCCAACTGAGCGCAATTTCGAAGTGCCGGCATTCCTTGGGCGAGTCAACCCTGCGCAGTTGGCCGCTATATTTCTCATAACAAGAATGGATCGTGGTCTTGTCGCGGATGATGTCCTTGTCAACGGTTTGCCCTTCAGTAAAACTGATCGACAAGATTAGTACTACCAGACTGAAAGTAATATGTAGCCAGCAGCGTTTCCACGTATTCATAGCTCCTCCTTCTAGGGCGTCCTGTAATCGCCCATGCTTCAAAGTTTCAAGTTAAGACAAAAAGCGTGTGGAGTATCGCGCTGGATGCAGATGGCGTGAATAGAGGAACCCTCACGATCTAGATGAGTAGATCTACTCAAAATTTGGGTAGGGAATCTTGGACTGAAGCGTCTCTCATTGATATCTGGTGAAGGGAACTCACTGGTCAGTCTTTACAGGCGACGCAATGATTGCTCCTTTGTAGGTCTCTCTATCCAGTTCCAACTCGTCAGTTTTGGATCGAGCTTCCTTAACTTGAGGATTCTTGGTCCAGGGCAACTTTCTCTTTGTTAAATGTATCCGCAATCTGAACATTTGCTTTGCAGATGCTGTACTGCGCCCGCGCGCTATCTGGCTTCAGCTACCCGGAGGGATTCTATAGCGTGAGGAACTTCTTGATATTGCAAAGACAGGATAGCGCTGAACCGTTGGACTGAGGCCCTCCATCAGAGGAAACCATTAAAATGGTTCTGCCATCCGCAGCACAACCTTAACCCCCAACCTAAAGGTTGGGGAGAATGAGAGATTGACGCGGCGTCATCAATCACAACACTCAACCTTTTATTCTCCCCAACCTTTAGGTTGGGGTTAAGGGCGCGCTATACTCCCCGGAACCATTTTAATGGTTTTCCTCTGACCGCCACTCCAAGCCATACCGCTTAACAAACAACTCGTACTCTTCCGAATACGTCCGCTTGCGATGATGCTCCTCTTGATTGGCGATGTACCGCGCGACACGTCCAACATCGGAGTGTGAAACGGAAAAGGCTCCGTAGCCACCACCCCAGGCAAATCGACCCTTAATGAGTCGGTTGTGGTTAATCCAGTGCGATGTACGCCCCTTGAAAAGCTTAATTACGTCTTCAATCGAATAACGCGTCGGAAGATCAATCAATGCATGCGTATGATCGGCATTGAAGTAATTGATCTTCATGTAGATCCCTTTTTCGAGCGAATACTCGGTGAGAAACGATGACGTTTTGGCAGCAGCTCTCTTATCTAACATTGGTTCACGATCGAGTGTTTCCCAAATTAGGTGAGTCCACAGCCGCGAGTAGGAATGAGTAGACATGTGAGGATCTCCTTGTGTGAGGTTCAAGATTGAAAACCATTAAAATGGTTCCCGGGAGTATAGCTCGACCTTAACCCCAACCTAAAGGTTGGGGAGAATGAGAGGTTGATAGGATCAGGCTTGGAATGGCGGTCAGAGGAAACCATTAAAATGGTTCTGCCATCCCGCAGCTCAACCTTAACCCCAACCTAAAGGTTGGGGAGAATGAGAGGAGCCTTGAACTCCATCGTGCCGTCGTCAAGGCGCCCGAACCGAAGCATTGAGAGGTCCTTCACGTAGTTTTGGTGTAAGCGCCACGGCGTTTTTGAGCCCTGTCGCGGCAGGGTGTCGAGCGCCCTCAGCACGTAGCCGGAAGTGAAGTCGATTGCGGGTTCCACCGTCAGCCCGGGGTCGTTTACGCGCGGAGTGCACTGCGCGTAACCGTGCTGGTCCATGTGCTTCAGCAGCCGGCAGACGTACTCGGCTGTGAGGTCGCACTTCAACGTCCAGGACGCGTTGGTGTAGCCGAAGGCGGAGGCAAGGTTCGGGACGTCGCTATACATCATTCCCTTGTAGGCCATCGTCTTCGACAGGTCCACGGGCGCACCGTCAACCGTGAGCTGCAGCCCGCTCATGAGCTTTAGCACCAGCCCCGTGGCTGTCACGATAATGTCAGCGTCGAGGTGCTCGCCGGACTTGAGCTGTAGGCCCGTCTCGGTGAAGTTGTCAATCTCGTCGGTGACCACGGTTGCCCGCCCGTCGCGTATCGCGTCGAAGAGGTCCGAGTCAGGGACCAGGCACAGACGCTGATCCCAGGGGTTATATTTTGGCGTGAAGTGCTTGAGGTCGTATTGCTCGCCGAGCTGGTTCCTCACTCCTCTTGCAAGCATCCACTTAAAGAGATCGGGCCGCGTCCGGGCCAGGTTGTAGAAGAACTGCTGCAGCAACACGTTCTTCCAACGAATGATCACATAGGCCGCGCGGGCGGGCAGTAGTCGACGCAGCGAGTTCGCCACCTTGTCCTCGGCGGGCCGCGAGACAACGTAGGTGGGGGAGCGCTGGAGCATGGTGACATGCGCCGCTCTTTCGGCCATCGCCGGAACAAGAGTGACTGCGGTGGCGCCGCTGCCAATGACGACCACGCGCTTGCCTTCGTAGTCGAGAGCTTCCGGCCACTTCTGCGGATGCACAATCTGCCCGCCGAAGCGCTCGATACCGGGCCACTCCGGAGTGTACCCAGCCTCGTAGTCGTAGTAGCCGGTGCAGAGGTAGAGGAAACGGCAGGTGAACTGGGCCGCTGTTTTCTCGGGCGATTTCTCGGTTTCAACTTCCACGGTCCAGAGCGCATCTGCGGTGGACCAGGAAGCGTGCTTCACCCGGTGGCCATAGCGAATTTCTTTGTCTACGCCGAACTCGGCTGCCGTCTCGCGGATGTAGTTAAGGATCGCCGGCGCGTCGGCGATGGCCTTCGCGTCGCGCCAGGGGCGGAAGCGATAGCCGAGCGTGTACATGTCAGAGTCTGAACGGACGCCGGGGTAGCGGAACAAGTCCCATGTTCCGCCCATTGCGTTTCGTCCCTCAAGGATGGTGAAACTCTTGCGCGCGTGCCGCTGCCGCAGGTGGCAGGCTGCGCCAACCCCGGAGAGACCAGCGCCCACGATCATGACGTCGAAATGTTCCATAATCCGCTCTTCGACCACTGTCGCTTTGTCACGCTTTAAGATCTTCTATGAACAAGCTGCTCGTGTCGAGGCGAAAAAACAAAAACGACCCATAGAACCACGCGAAATATCACTAAACTATTCGTGGTGGTTCGTGTGAATTCGTGGATCGTACTAATTTGACTCCATCTCTTACAGACCTCGAACAGTAGACTAAGTTTGGGTTACTCTTCTACGCTGGTTTAAAGCATGAGCAACTCAGCGAAGTTAATTTTCTTGTGCGGCAAAATGGCGTCAGGAAAGTCCACGCTAGCGAGAGATTTGGCCCAGCTAGAAAATGCCGTTCTCCTTGTTGAGGACGAGTTCCTGGATCGCCTATTTCCCGGCGAGATCTCTGATGTACCGGGATACGTCAACTACTCCTCCCGATTGAAGAATGCACTCCGGCCACACGTTTGTGCTCTCTTGTCGAAGGGCATCTCCGTCGTACTCGACTTTCCTGCTAATACAAAAGCGCAGCGTGCTTGGTTCCGAGAGCTTTTCGAGCGCGCCAATGCTGAGCACGAATTGCACTTTGTGAATGCTTCAGATGCTTTGTGCAAGAGTCAGCTTAAGGAGCGAAGTAAGGATCTGCCTGCAGGCACTCCCTGGACCTCGGATGCGGAGTTCGATGCCGTCACTGCGTATTTTCAGCCTCCATCAGAGGATGAGAAGTTCAATGTCGTCCGTCATGAGCGCGCCTAACGCCTTGGAGCTGAACCGCCTGGTTGCGCCGGCCAATGCCTACTTCAACTGGATCGATGATGTATGAGCAGGTCGGTCGGTCGACTCAAGGCGCATATGATGGATGGTCCTTCTTGTCATTCCACTCCTCCGCGTTCACGCAGGTACGCCGAAGTTGGACCTTGGTCGCCGGGAAACAATAGCGCGTAACCCAGCGGAGTACATTCGACGGTTGAGCCGGGCTCTTCATAGGAGCCAGGGAGCTTTGCCCGAATTGTCAGATCCGCGCCGCGCTCGACAAGCAATCGCACCAGAGGAAGACCAGCATCGTCATACTGGGTCGCTGCATGGAAGATGGGCGTCTGGCCTCCCACTCCGGCTTCATCCAACGTCGCCTTCGCGTTGGCGTCGGCGCCGCGTTCCAGCAAGACTGTGGCGGCATCGAGCCTTTGGAATTCGGCGGCGACGTGGAGCAGCGTGCCGCCCCGCAAGGTGAGGCCACGCGCTGCGGTGGTGCCGAAGTCGAGTTTCCAAAAGCGTTGGTGAATAAGCGTGGGATCGGCGTCCAACAACTCGCTCAACTCATCCACGTGTCCGCGGAGCAAGGCAAACACGGCCGGGCTCTCATACCTGGATTTAGCGCCGGCGGCCAGCAGGATGTCGATGCCGGCGGAAAGTTTTTCGGGATCTCTCGCGTAGGTGCCGAGCATATAGTCGAGAGCTGTGCCGGGGTAGGGAACTCCTCGCTCCCGCCACGCGGCTGGACCACCACAGTTGGGATCCGCGCCATGATTCAGCAACCATTCCAGGGAGCGCGGGTTGAGTGCCTCGCAGGTTGCGAAGATAATCGGATAGTGACCGTGCCAGGCGGCGTTTACGTCGGCTCCCAGCGACACCAGCAGTTCCATCATCGGAATTCTCTGGGAGTTAAGCGCGGCGCGCATGAGCGGTGCGTCGCCGCCCCGATGGATGTCTGATCCGTTTTCGATCATCCACTTCGCCATGGCCAGCCGGGTTTGATTTGGCGCAACGAACGGCACTCTGCATTCGGCAACCCAGGTGAGTGGCCCATCGTTGCCGTACCCTAGTGGTGCCTGATGAAGGGCCGGATTCCGCGTCATCATTGACTGCACCAATGGCAGATCATTCCGGTTGATAGCGTCTTTGAGCTTTCCAGACTCCGCCAGGGAGTCGATATGGGCCTTGAGCTTGGGCCAACTCGCGAACCCGTACGAACGGGCGACCTGAAACTGGGCGTCGGCAAGCGTGACCGCGCCTCCCGATTTCAACAGGTCCTTGGCTTGATCCTTTAGATGACGAAGGCTGGGACGATCTGGCAGGGGGCGAGTGGCGTGGGAAGTGTGGTTCGACATGGCGAACTCCTTTCATGAAGTGCCCGTCGTCCGCAATTTCGGGCTGAAAGAAGTTTCGCGAATTCTGCTAACCGCCAGGTGGGCTTCTACCCTCTCCGCGGACCGGATGCGTCCATCACGCGTTTGGACTTTAGCAATGTTGAAGCGCCTGAGTCAAAGTTGCTAAATAATGCTGACAGGTTTTTCATGTCGATGCGGACATCATTCTAAAGGAAAGTTGTAATTGGGATGTCCGACATGCTTCAGCTTGTCGTAAAGATCATGGACACTCAAGTCGTAAGATTATGGACACTCAGATGATAGAACGGTAACGTCGCACATTGAGCCTTGCCAATCTCAACGACAAGCTGAAGCATGTCGGACATTACAGCTACGCCGACCAACGCGTTGGGCGTAAACGAAAGGGCGTCTTCGATGAAAGCTTTCCGGATTGCACCAATGTGCATGATGATTCGAACCATTACGCTGGTGGTCTTGGCGCTGCCGGTCCTATTTGCGCTCAGCGCAGTATTCGGTAGGGCTCTCTTGATTGCACCCGCCATCTTGTTGGTGGCGCTCTACTCCTGGGTTTGGCTTCGCTTCCGTCCAACTCAGTTTGTGGTGCATCAGGATGTGCTTGAAGTAATTTGGCCACTTAAGCGGCGGCGGATTTCACGTGACAGTATCTCAGTCGTACGCATCGTCAATGGTCGAGATCTAAAACCACAAGCAGGCTGGGCCGTGCGAGTCGGCGCCGGCGGGCTTTGGGGCGGGTTTGGCTGGCTCTGGACCCAAAGGCGAGGAATTGTTCAAATGTACATCTCTCGGATCAATGGTCTCGTTTGGATCGATCTCACGGCTGGGCGCCCTTGGCTCATTTCGCCAGAGCGGCCCGAGGAATTTGTTCAGGCACTATCCAGTTCACAATCGTAGCTGAGCGGACGATCCGACTTCGCGGGCTCGCCGCTGAACCTGGGCGTGGCCAGGGTTCGGAACCGTCTAAAGTAATTGGCTACCGGTTTCTTCTTCCAAGCCGAGGAGGAGATGACTGAAGCATCAGTTTTTCATAAGGCGGCGTCTGCCTTGCTGAGACCTGGTTGCGATTGGGACAAAATGTCCCATAACGTCAAATCCACTTTACCTTTTTCTGAAACATGGTGTATGCTCCCGCGCCTATAGAGTAGCCTGTCGGTTCCGCTCCCAAAACACGCACGCCTGGCGTGAGGAACAATCAAAGCAACTTGGTAATTCGCTATGAAGAAAGCATTATTGATTGGCATCTTTTCATTGCTGGCGATCGCTCCATTGCGCTGCGCTCAGGCACAGGCTGGCAGCGGCAGTCCGGCAGTCAAAGCAGTTGAAAAGTCTTCCGCAGGCGTCGGCAACACGATTGCTGGACGAAAGGCTCAAGACCCAGACTCGGAAGCAGCCGTCGGGAATGCAAGTGCCAAGAATCAGACGACGCCAACGTTGGTAGAATCAACCGAAGGGTTTTCGAATGTATTCCCCAAATCTGCATCGGAGGCACAGAGGTTCTACAACACCGGCGTCACTCTTCACGACTCAGGCAAACTTGGTGAAGCGATTACTGCCTTCAAGGAGGCGAACAGACTCAAGCCAAATGATCCACAAACTCAATACATGCTTGGGATGGTGTATTGGAAGGCTAAATCCTTCAACGACTCCGTAGACTTCTTTAAACTTGCAGTCAAGCTTAAGCCCGATTGGGCGGAAGCGTATTTCAGATTGGGTCTGACATATTATGTGCTCGGACGAAAGACCCAGGTAAACGAAGCATACAAGAAACTCCAGGAACTCAACTCACCGTTAGCCGACAAGCTGTCCCGAATAAGCGGTGACCCTAATCCGACCAGAAGTGTCGAGAGCCCCAACGCTAAGACCCCTGCCTCAACCACGAAGCAGGTTGAGCTAGTTCCAGTCTCAGCCCCTGCTGCCAGTGCTCCGCTTAACGAAAAGCCACGAGCTACAGCCAGCGAATCGAAGAGCTCCTCAAAAACTGCGGCGTCCCCTGACAAGACGACCCCCAAAGTTGCAACGCCAAACGGGAGGCCGAGTGCTCCCGTTATTGAATCGAATAAGGCGCCAACAGGCGCTGCCTCCCCAGTCCCCGCACCTGCGACAGCGACAACCTCAGTAAGACGAACCGCGAATGGCGAGCCCCCATCTGGCAATGAGGCTGTTGCTGAGGAAGCACCGCTGACAGATATATACAAGATAGGTGTAGGAGACGTGCTTGATATACGACTGCTTAACTCCGACACCAATCGGTCTACTCTCTACAGCGTAATCGAAGGCGGCTTGATCGACTTTCCGATTGTCGGTGGACCGATACCAGTGGCAGGACTGACAGCAAAAGCCGTTCAGGCTCGCCTTACCACTGAACTGAAACGCCTGGTGGTTGAAGAGGGAACGCAGGTTGCGGTGGCGGTGAGACAATACGCCAGTCACACCGTGATCATTACCGGGCTCGTCGGTAGTCCTGGTACAAAGATCTTAAGGCGCGAAGCAGTTCCGCTCTATGTACTGCTGGCGGAAGTTCAACCGCGGCTGGACGCCGCCCGCGCGACCATTATGCGTGCCGGCGCAGTCACGCAAGTTGTGGATCTGGGTGACTCCGCCGCTCTTGGCTTCAATATCCGGCCCGGCGATACCATAAACCTGACTGCCCGTCCTCAGGACTTCTACTATATCGGTGGCCGTATCACCAATCCCGGGCAAAAGAGTTTTCAACCAGGAATCACTTTGGTGCAGGCGATCCTCGCCGCCGGCGGTTCAACTCATAACAATGTGGTCGAACTCTCTCGCGAAAGTGCGGGCGGGAACCTGGCCACTACCAAGTTCAACCTTAAAGAAATCAAGTCTGGGAAGATTCACGACCCAAAACTTCAGCCCGGCGACCGCGTAGAAGTCCTGAACTAGAAACCCCTGTCAGGTAAGTAAGGTGAGGTGAAGTCAATCATGAAAGTCATCATATTTAGCCTGTGCTTCGGTCTTCTTGGTTTGGGGCTTGCTCAGACCACGCGGGCCCAGGTTCAAACCGCGAACTCTTCTGCCTCTACCACGGACGGTGGCGGAGCGACGCAACCGGATAGACTAAATGGCTTGGTCCGCAGGGTTCGAGTGGAGACCGTTAGCCTGCTAGTAAAAAAAGGCATTACGGTAGAAGGACCGCGGGTGGTCAGAGAGATAACTACCTATGATCTAAAGGGACAGAAGATTGACTCCATCACCTACCCCGCGGAGGACCGCAGGTTGGTTGGCAATAAGCAGTATGTGCGCGACGCTAAGGGCTACATTGTTGAAATGCTCTTACGGGGAGACGACGGTTCTATCATAAACAAAGAGAGGTATGACTATCAGTTTGATGAATTTGGGAACTGGAAACAGATGACTGCTTCCATTGCTGTCTATGAAAATGGAAAAGTCGATTACGAGCCATTTGAAATCACGTACCGAACTATTGGTTACTACTATGGCCAGCCAGCGCCCAGGGTAATTACTGCTCCAACTGCCATGCCCATTTCAAACACGAGTACAACGGAGACTGCCCATGCTCCCTCCCAAGTCACTAGACCTCCGATCGACGCGTCCATACGCGCTGCGGGGACGGGACTAACCCCAGTCGAGGTGAAAAAAGCCAGCAGCGTTGCCGAGGCTGCAATAGTAAAGCCTGAGAAGAGTGAACCATCGATCGAGACGCCGGCACCCAAAAACGATGCGTCCAAGGTGCCGGTTATGCGAGTGTCAGAAGAAGTACCCAGGAAGGCTGCCCTCGACTTGCCGCAACCTCATCAGTCGGCCGCATCACCTGCAACAAAAGGCACGTCAAGCGAACTCCAGACGAGCCAATTGAATCAAGGAATATCCGACATAAAGATACTCCATCCGGGAGATCTGGAGGCCAACGCGAAGCCTGCAACTGCCTCTCCTGCACCCGCACCTTCCTTGTACGACAAAGGCTTGGAGCTACTGGCATCGGGACGCAATTCAGAGGCAGCAGAGGCCCTAAAAAAAGCAACCGAACGTGATCCCAATGACGGGGCTGCTTATGCAAAGCTCGGCATAGCTTACGCAGCGTTAAAGCAGTACCAGGAAGCGGTCGTTGTGTTGAAGATGGCGATTAAGATCAAACCAGAGATCGTTGATGCGGAAGCGTATTTTGAGTTGAGCAATGCCTACACAGCACTGGAGAAGTTTTCTAACGCGCTCGAGGCCATCAAGCAAGCGACATACGTTCGACGAGCGGAGCTAGCTAATTCTGAGGTTGCGAACCCCCTTAGGTCTCTGTCATTGGAAGACCTGCACTACTCCACCGGACTCGCCTATTTCAACCTGCGGCGTTACAGTGAGGCGATTGAAGAATTGAAACAGGTCATCGCGCAGAATCCGAAGCGAGCCCAAGCCCACTACGGACTTGCCTTGTCTTATCTTGCCAGCGGAAATCGAAGATCGGCTGAGAAACAGCAGGCAACTCTTGAAGCTTTGGATCCTGTCTTCGCCGCGAAGATCGCCAAACTCCTTTCGTCCACCACTAACCAACAACAGGGGTTCGGATTTGTCTTCAAGACCAGCCCATAAGTTATACCAGTCTCGCCGTTCATACTTGTGTAACTGCGAAGACGATGCCAGAGGTCTGCATACGTAGGCGACCAGGGTTGCTACCTCCTCCGGCCTGATGAACCGCTTCAAAGTGATGTCGGGCGCGCCGTCTCAAAAAACGTCTTCTCATCTCTGCCCGGACTCGGAATTAGCCAACGTTTTCCGCATAGACCTCGTCCGGCTGCCCGAGTTGGTGTACTTGTCTCCGTAAATGGGCACTTCGCTTCTCTTCCATTCACGGCTCAGAGCCCTAAAACCTCAGGAAAATTCTATTAGATCACGATCCGGCACGCTCGTTGCTCCTTGCGCGTACAACAGCGCTGAGTCCTTCAGTGCTCCCAAGCGAGGAGTAGCAGACCATGAAGCCGACACGACCCATCCACGACCCTTATCACAATCCCTTTTACAATCGATTCCAGGTTCCAGTACATTCACGACTTGACGAGATGCAGGCCTACACTCATATGGTGTGGCTTAACGAGCCAGCCGGGTTAGACCATGAGAAGGACGAAGACCAGCGCTCGCGACATTGGGGACGAGCGCTCGCTGGCGCCTTCGCGCTGCTGCTGGTCGTGATTGTTTCCGCGACGATACTGTGGAATTGAGCATTCGCCGAAACGGAGAGTCTGCAACACCGAAGGTGTTCGCGAATTGCAGCCCAGGGTTGGCTTTGAAACACTGGGGATCGAAGGGACAGGTTTGTGACGGCGAGCGGCGGCGCAACCCTTTCAGGGTTGCGTCTTTCCGTTAAGGGGACGCGTTTCCCCGAGGGTTGCCAAAGCTCAACC
>JAMQPI010000364.1 GCA_023717565.1 Pyrinomonadaceae bacterium
GTGGTGGGTGATGGTGGGTTCCAAATGACGAATCAGGAGTTGGCGGTCGCCATGCAGTACCACCTGCCAATCAAAGTGCTGATTATGAACAACGGCTACCTGGGTATGGTGCGACAGTGGCAAGAGATGTTTTACGACCGCGCCTATTCAGAGGTCGACTTGGCAGTGTCGCCTGATTTCGTCAAACTCGCCGAGGCTTACGGAGCGTTTGGAGTGCGGGCCACGCGACCGGACGAATTATCGGATGTGCTGGCGGCCGGTTTGTCACATAAAGGAGTGGCGGTGATGGATATTGTGGTTTCTAAGGAAGAGAACGTCTTTCCGATTGTGCCGGCAGGCGGAAATTCGCGCGACATGATCGTTCACAGTGAAGGCGTTTGAAGAAAGGATGAGGGATGAAGGAGGAAGGATGAATGAAAGAATGACTGAGACTGAGGGTTGATGCTTGGAAGCGAACTCGCTTTCATCCTTCATCCTTCCGCCTTCATCCTTGAGAACATGCGTCACACACTTTCCATTGTTGTTGCTGATCAGGCGGGCGAGCTTTCACGCATCGTCGGTCTTTTTAGCGCGCGCGGTTTCAACATTGAAACCATTTCGGTTGGGCAAACACTCGACCCGCAATGGTCGCGGGTCACGATTGTTACCCGCGGCGACGATCGGACCATCGAGCAGATCGTCAAACAGTGTTCGCGGTTGGCGCGAGTGCGTGAAGTCGAGGATGTCACGATGCAACCGCATATCGAACGCGAGATGGCCCTGATCGATGTGGCTGCTACCCCGGGTGCGACGCGCCAGGAAGTCCTGAGTCTGGTTGGGGTGTTTCGCGCGAAAGTTGTGGACATCTCCCAGACAGGAATGATCGTAGAGGCCTCTGGTAATAAGGAAAAAGTGGAAGCCCTCATCGAACTGCTGCGGCCTATGGGCATTCGCGACATTATCCGCACTGGCTGCATAGCTATTGGCCGGCTGTCCAATATCGAGGTTGGACCGCCGCCGGAAGGAGACAGTTTCGAGTTTCGAGTTCCGGGTTTCGACTCTGGAGCTCAGAAACCAGAACTCAAAGCGTAACTCGAAACTCCAAACTCGAAACTCAGAAACGCCCTTGAGAGGATCAACGATGCAAATCTATTACGACAAAGACGCCGATCTCAACGCCTTACGCGAAAAGCAGATCGCCGTGATCGGATATGGCAGTCAGGGTTTCGCACAGTCCAACAACCTGCGCGAATCAGGTTGTAACGTCACCGTGGGACTGAGAGCTGACAGCCCTTCAAAAGCAAAAGCCGAGCAGCAGGGTCTGCAAGTGCGACCCGTCGCTCAGGCCGCTGCCGAAGCCGACATCGTAATGATGCTCGTGCCCGATGAACTTGCCCCGGACGTGTACGCTCGAGAGATTGCCGAATCCATGACGCCGGGCAAGTTTCTGGCGTTCTCTCATGGCTTTTCGATCCATTACGGGTTTATCAAACCGCCCGCCGACGTCAACGTTTTCATGGTGGCGCCTAAAGGTCCCGGACATCTGGTGCGCCACGAGTACAGCCGCGGCGCCGGTGTCCCTTGCCTGCTCGCGGTCCATCAAGATCCAGGAGGTAACGCCAAGAATGTAGGGCTGGCTTATGCCTCGGCTATCGGTGGCGGGCGGGCCGGAATTATCGAGACCAATTTTCGCGAGGAAACGGAAACTGATTTGTTCGGTGAGCAGGCCGTTTTATGCGGTGGGCTAACGTCACTCATTAAGGCCGGTTTCGAGACGCTGGTTGAAGCTGGCTACGCTCCAGAGATGGCTTACTTCGAGTGCCTGCATGAAATGAAGTTGATCGTGGATCTGATTTACGAAGGCGGTATTTCAGAGATGCGATACTCGATCTCCAACACCGCTCAGTATGGCGACATGACCCGTGGCCCGAGCGTGGTCAACGACGAAACAAAGCGACGCATGAAAGATCTGCTGGCGGAAGTGCAGTCGGGCGCCTTCGCCCGCGAGTGGATGAAAGAGAGTCAAAACGGTCGCAAGCGTTTTGGCGAGTTGGAGGCCAAGACACGGGACCATCAGATAGAGAAGGTGGGCGCCAAGCTCCGCGCCATGATGCCCTGGCTCGCGGCGGGACGACTGGTTGATAAAGGAAAGAACTAGGGCAGGAAAGAACGAAGACAAAAAAGGAAAGAACTAGGAAGGTGAAGTATGTTATGCGATTGGGATCAAATGAAAGCGGAAGAGATTACCGAACTCTACACCAGAAAAGTTGCCAGGTGTGAACGCCTGACCGTGGCCCGCATCGAGGTCAAGGAGGGCGCGATTACTCACCCTCACAGTCACGAAAATGAAGAGATGATTCTGGTACTGAAAGGCAGTTGGCGCTTCCAATTGCCGAGCGGAGAAGTGACGGTGAATGCGAACCAGATGCTTTGCATTCCGCGAGGCGTCGAACATTCCTCCCAGGCACTCGAAGATACGATAGCCATCGACATCTGTGCTGCTCCGCGTGCTGATTGGGCCAGCGGCGCTGACCAGTCGCTGCACACTGATCCGGATCAGTCGCTCTGGGCCGTTTAATACAGAACCTGGACCGGTAGCGACCGCACTCAACCTTCAGCAAGAACAAGTGTGTTAAAGGCGGGGTCGGGCCCGCTGAGAGTTGTTCTGCGACACGTATACATAGCTTGCGCGTTAGGTTTTGGTTAGTTGAGTGCGGTCGCTATCGCTCCGTTCTGTAAAATTGCAAAGGAGTAAATCAGTGACTTTTGATGACAGCAAATGGGTCTGGAAGAATGGCGAGGTTATTCCCTGGGCCAACGCGACGACACACGTCTCGACGCACGCTTTACACTACGGGAGCGGTGTCTTTGAAGGGATGCGTTGCTATGAAACAACGGACGGCCCAGCTGTGTTTCGCCTCGAAGCCCATCTGGATCGACTTTATGCCTCTGCCGAAGTCCATGGCCTTGAAATTCCTTACTCGCGCCATGAAATGGTAGCCGCTGTCTGTGAGATTGTGGCCCGGAACGGCTTTCGCAGTTGCTACGTGCGGCCCATCTGTTACCTTGGCAGCGGCAGTCTGGGTGTGCACCCAGGCAACAATCCGGTCGACGTTGCTATTCTGGCCTGGCCCTGGGCGCCTTACCTGGGGGCCGAAGGACTGGAGCAGGGTGTACGTGTAACGGTTTCTCCCTGGCGCAAATTTCAGTCGCGGATGATGCCGACAACCGCCAAAGCGTGTGGGCAGTATCTGAACTCGATGCTGGCGGTGCGTGATGCCGTTAGTCGTGGCTTCGCCGAAGCGCTGCTGCTGGATGCAGACGACAATCTGGCTGAGGGATCCGGAGAAAATCTTTTCATAGTGCGCGACGGACAACTAGTCACGAACGACGAACGACACTCGATCCTGCTCGGCATCACGCGCGACTCGGTATTGCAGCTGGCGCGAGACCTGGGCTATCACGTGGAAATCCGGGCCCTGCAATTGGCTGATCTACTTTCCGCCAGCGAAGCGTTCTTCACCGGAACTGCGGCTGAAGTGACGCCTATTCGTGAAGTCGATGGCACCGTGATAGGGCAGGGCGCGCGCGGACCGGTGACGGAAGAGATCCAGAGCGTCTTCTTCGCCGCCACGGCTGGGCGTGACGAGCGCTACAAGAATTGGCTGCATCCAATTGACTCGAAGCCGGCCGAAACCGAGGCGGAACTGCTTCAGAAAGTTGGCTAGGCAGGAGCACATGAGCAGGCTAATGATCGAGGAGAACTCCGAAGTAGAGAGACAACGACGATTAGGCACGGCGCAGCGGGTGGTGATCAAGGTAGGTACCAGCATCATTAGCCGTGCGGAAGGCGGGGTATGTGCTGAGCGCATTGAACCGCTGGTGCGGTCGATTGCCGATCTGAAACGCGAGGGCCGTCAGGTTGTGCTGGTGTCCTCGGGAGCGGTCGGGTTAGGCGCTGACCGATTGGGCCTCCATCCTTCCCGGCTCCATGACGTTGTGGTGCGGCAGGCTTGCGCGGCCGTGGGTCAAAGCCTCTTGATGCACGCTTACGAACAGCTGTTTCGCCTTCATGACGTGAAGATTGCGCAGGTGTTGTTGACCGAAGACGATTTTATGGAATGGAAGCGATATACGAACCTGCGCAGCACAATGGAGAAACTGCTCAAACTGAACGTACTCCCCATCATCAACGAGAACGATACCGTCTCAACCGCGGAACTCGAGTATGCCTCGGGCCAGGAGCGGGTCTTCGGCGACAACGATCGGCTGGCGGCGCTCGTGATGAGCAGGATGGAGTCGGATGCGCTG
>JAMQPI010000424.1 GCA_023717565.1 Pyrinomonadaceae bacterium
CGCCGGACAGAGCGCCGAGACTTGCAAATGCCATACTGCTCCTCATCCTGCTCGTTGCCGCTCAATCAGGGCAAGCTCAGACCGCGAAGACAAGCGACGTCAATCTCAACCGTCTAACGGAAGCAGCTAAGGCAATTGGTCTGGGCCAGTTACCAAAGGCGGAGAGTCTCCTCAAGTCGGTGCTCGCCACGTCGCCCAAGGACGCCGACGCCCTCAATCTTCTGGGCGTCGTACGCGCAAAAGAACAGAAAACAGCTGAGGCTGAACGGTTATTCAGACTTGCCCTCGCAGCTTCACCTGCGCATGTCGGGGCGCATGTCAATCTTGGTGAACTGCTCCTGACATTGAATCGAACGTCAGAGGCTTGGCCGATATTGCGGGCCGCACACCAACTTGCGCCCGAGCGTGCGGAGATCAACGTGAACCTAGCCAAGTTGTCTGCGAACACTGGTGATTACCAGCAGGCGCTCGAGTATCTGCAACTTGTGCCGCGCTCTGCCGCCGGCGACGACTACTTCGCCGTACTGCTTAGATCGCTGCTCGGACTTAAACGTCCCGAGGAAGCGCGACGGGTCGCTCGCGAGTATAGAGAATTAGGCGTCGCTAATCCGGAGGCCCAGGCAGACGTCGCGATGCTGCTGGCAAAGGGCGGCTTGAGTGAAGAAGCGTTGGAGCTGTTGGAGATCGCTCGACGGCAGACGCCAGCATCGTTTCCGGTGCTGTATGCGTCAGGCATAATCAATGCCGCGCAGAAGAAATATGAGAAGGCCGAGGAGTATTTGTCGGGAGCATTGAAAGCTAACCCTGGCGATATGACAACCCTGCGGGCGCTGGCAAACGTCGCACGGGCCTCCGGCAATCTCGAAAAATCACTCGCCCATCTGGTACAAGCGCGCCGCATCTCTCCTGATGATCCCGGGGTGCTCTATGACTTTGGTGTTACGGCCCTGCAGATGGATCTGCTTCTCGATGCGTTACCAGTCTTCGAGAAGTTGCACCAAGCCTCCCCTCGTCAACCAGCTTATCTATATGCGTTGGCGGCGGTGCGTTGGCGGAAGGGCGAGACTGTTGAGACGGCTCGCCTGATGAAGATCTACGTAGACATGCAACCGCGGGACGCGGCCGGCCTCTATCTGCTCGGTGCGGCGTTGCTCCGCCAGGATCTATTTAAGGAAGCTCAGGCGGCGCTGCAAAACAGTCTCAGTCTCAAAGCGGATGCCGACACTGAATATCTGCTGGGCGTGAGTCTTGAGAAAGGTGGGGACCGCTCCGCAGCTATCGAGACTTATCGGCGCGTTCTTGCCGCGCGCTCGGGCCATGCGGCAGCGCACGCAGCGCTCGGAGCGCTCTATCGCGAAGCAGGGAATTACGCGGAAGCGCGAGCTGAACTCGAACGCGCCATCGAACTTGATCCCAACGACCTGCGCGCGAATTATCAGCTTGGCTTGGTCTACGCGAAGTTAGGCGAGCAGGAGGCGGCCAAGAAAATGTTTGCCCGGGCCGACGACTTGCGGAGCCGCCAGCGGAATCAGGAAAGCGTAATCCTGAAATTGATCGAGCCGCCTCAAGACTAGTCCAAGACAGCCACTCTTATGCGGTGTTGTTCGGTTGTAGCCGTATCCTGGCAAACACGCACAATGCGTAGAAATGTGCTCCCGCGAGCGCAAGGCTCCGAACAGTGGTGCGTTCCTGTTCTTGAAGCATGGATTCGATTCGCACGCCGGTGGAGAACTCGGGCCTTGCGGTTAATGCGGCTGGCGAAAAAGCGCCGCTTAGTTCCGGCGTTAGACTTATGTCAGGAGACGAAAATGAGGTATTTGCTCACTCGAACATTTATGGTTCTCTTAGTCGTGCTGACTGTCTTCCCGCTGGCATTGGCGCAACAGGCTCAAGATGCCGCTGAGCAAGCCCGCGCCGAGTTGTGTAAGCGACTGCCGTGCCGACCCTCAACGATCGTCCGGTTGCGGCTCAATCGCGAAGAACAATTTGAGATGGAGTTTCCTGTAAGCCCTTATGTCGCGGACGGGTTTATCAATGTTCTTGCGAGTGAAGAGTTAAATGTGGAGTTTGATGACAGTGACGGAAAACTCTCCAATCCTCGATATGTGAAGACGGTGGTCAAACCGGAACGCACTATTTTGCTGCGACTTGAGCAAACTGCTGAGGGGACGATTCTGACTGTGAACAATCCGTTTGCTAAGGACATTGTGTATGACTGTCTGATTCAGCATTACAAAGAGCAACGACTCCAAAAAACGAGTGTCATTCCGGTGCGCGGAAATCTGAAGAGTTTTGAGATGTGGCCCTATCCAGTTGCCCAGGTGGTAATCTCAAATGTGCGATACAGCCCTGCAAAATGAACAGTTATATCTATAATCCTCGCGCAATGTTCCTTCTTGACGTATTATTCCATGCCGGCCCATCGATTCGTCCAAACAATTGTTTGGACGAGAACTGCGCGATGCGAGCCTCTTCATCTGTTTTGGTTTCTGACCATTGCTTTATCACGCTCGAATCGTGATCGCCCTATTGTTGCTAAGATAATCATTTGAGTATTGAACTCGCCCCCAAAACTCGTACTTCCGACGATCTATC
Organism: Pyrinomonadaceae bacterium; assembly: GCA_023717565.1. Taxonomy (GTDB): domain Bacteria; phylum Acidobacteriota; class Blastocatellia; order Pyrinomonadales; family Pyrinomonadaceae; genus PSRF01. The sequence goes on from JAMQPI010000424.1 coordinate 2,596, forward strand.
TGCAACTGAGCGGCGCGCTCAACTTATTTTGCAACAACTCCTGCGCGCCGAAAAAATCTCTGTAGCAAGTCTGGCCAAACGTCTGAAGGTCTCACCTACGACAATCCGTCGCGACCTCGCCGAACTCGAACAGCGTGGGTTATTGCGTCGCAGTCACGGCGGCGCCGTACCTATTCAGCGGCTGCTGTACGAGCCGTTTCGCCACATCTCTTATTTTCATGAGCAGGAGCGTCAAAACGGCGCCGAGAAGCGTCGCATTGGTCTCGTAGCAGCTGAACTCGTAAGTGATGGCGATATCCTGGCCATTGGCGCCGGGACGACAGCGACCCAGGTGGCCCGCAGCATCTGCCTTCATAAAGGCATTACCATCCTGACAAATGCCGTGAATGTGGCGATGGAGCTCAGCAACCGCGACGACTTGAAGGTCTTTGTCACAGGGGGCTTTCTAAGTGGTGACTGGTTCGCGCTGGTGGGAGCTGCGGCAATTCAGAACGCGGGCGAAATGTTCGTCGATAAGGTTTTTATCGGCGTGGACGGAATCGACATCGAGCACGGCTTGACCACGAACTACCCGGAGCAGGCAATGATCCACCGGGCGATGATGCGGCAGGCGCGCCAGCGAATCGTGGTTGCGGATAATCGGAAGATTGGTGAGATCGGCACGGCCCTGATCTGGCCCACGCAAGAGATCGACATCCTCATAACCGACAAAGGAGCCACTGACGAGGAGATCGCCCCTTTTGTTGCGAAGGGGATTGATGTGCGCCGCGCGTAAGAGGTTCTTGAATAGTGCCGGCCTGAACAACTCGCCGTCATTTTCCATTTTTCTGAATAGCCACCCACTCAACCCGCCTGTTATGAGGTCAGTACCACAATGCGGTAGCGGTGGGGCATGCGCTCCCGATCACTTACGCCGAGTGGAATCGCAACTCATGACCCACCGCTACCGCATTGTGGTCCTGACCTCATGACACGCGGGTTGAGTGAGTTCACTTCTACTCAGACGGCATTCAATTCAGAGGTGGGATTGTCGGCCAGCCCGAGGCATCCCAAATTAGAGCGGCAATCCGAAGCGTCGGCGCGCCACGCCAATTTGCGTCGTAGGCATGGTAGACGAGCTTGTCGCCATCTTTCTCCTGCAGGATCGCGCAGTGTCCCGGACCCCGCCAACGACTTCCTCCAGTGACCACGATCGTTCCCCCACCTTCCATCATCGGTTTGCCGCTTTGATCTACGTATGGTCCGGTTACGCGCCGCGAACGACCGACGCGAACGTTATAGGTGCTGTTTGGTCCGCGGCAGCAGAAATCGAAAGAGACAAACAGGTAGTAGTACCCGTTCTTCCTGATGATGGCGGGAGCCTCTATTGCTCCGGGCGACTCCGGGGCACGAGGACGACTGGCAAGCGAATACAACGTAGCGTCCGTGGTTAAAAGTTTTCCCGACACCGGATCGATCTTCCTCATCTTGATGCCACCCCAGAAACTTCCGAAGGTCAGCCATGGTTGACCCTCTTCGTCGATGACGAGATTGGGATCGATCGCGTTCCAATCGTCCGGCGGGTTGGAGCTGATGATCTTTCCCTGGTCCTGCCACCTGTATTTGTCGCTGGTTGGGTCGAGCGTTTGGTTTGTCACGAGGCCGATACTGGAACGATTGCTTCCGAAGGTGGAGGCAGAATAATAAACGTGGTACTTACCGTTAAAGTAAGACACGTCTGGCGCCCAAAGGCCTCGGACCCCTTGAACATCTTTCACGGCCCACCCGGGCAGATGAGCAAAGACATCTCCGCACAACCGCCAGCTGATCAGGTCTTTCGAGCAGCGGACCGCAATACCCGCCCGGGTTGAAAAAAGATAATAGGTGTCACCCTCCTTGATGACGGTTGGATCATGGACCTGACGGATGTCCCCCTGGAGATCTGGAGGCTGCGGCTGTTGTTCCCAAACGACTGTAGGGAAGACGAGAAGAATCCAGAAGGCCAGGAGGAACTTGAGGGAAAGACCATTAGGAGAGCACATAAGAGTTTATAAGAGTCTGCAGATACTGGGTGTCGTCTTAGTTTCTAACTTGTGCCTGACAAATTGCTCGAGGAGGAATGACGAAACTCCTCAAATTAATTTGATACTCCACCCCAATCCCGTAGGGATCGAATGTTTATAGACAGCAGCACCAAAGGATCTTTTTGGCGCTTCAGCGGAGCGCAAATGTCTTCCAGGACTTCACGCACCCCGCAAGAACATTTTGCTTAGCTGGAACTGAGAGCCATATCTTCGGCCGACGTTCTATAAACATTGGATCCCTACGGATTGAGGTCCGACCAAATTGATTTGTTTCACCTCCAAGTCATGACGGTTCAGCTTTAGGTTGGCTTCCGCTCTCAACCTTTTGATTGAGATTGTTCTTGACTTGATGCTCATTTGTGGTGTAAACGAACATTACTTCTGCTGATTCGGAATGCTTTACGCCTGACAGCCATTATTTACTCCCCAATTGGCCGGGCGTCAAATACGGCTTCCAGATTGGCGCTTTAGTTTCGATCTTTCGACTCTTTGTTAGTCAGCTTAACTTTTCGAAAGCCTTCAGCGGTCAGCGCCGGCAGGAGTTGTAAGAGGATTAGCTCGAGTCGTTTGGTAGCGGATTTCGTCGACTGAAGAGCGTTCCCGGCGTTGACGATGGTCAACGTCTTTGTCGTTCAATCAAATTCTTGCTTGTGGTTCTAATTTCTGGGAGGTAGCAATGAAAGCCCGTAATCTAACCATGGTTGGCCTGCTAGCACTCGTGCTCGCGTGTGTTTCGCCAGGCTTTGCGCAAAGCGATCGCGGCTCCATAACTGGCAGCGTGACGGACCAGAACGGCGCAGTGGTGCCGGATGCGAAGGTGACAGCTTTGAACGTTGAGACGAACGAGGCTCGTACCGCCATCACAAATGGCGAAGGGAACTTCACCATCCCGCAGTTACAGGCAGCGATCTACACGCTGAAGGTTGAGGCCCCTGGTTTCAAAACCGCGTCGGTCGAGGGTATTAAAGTCGCGGTGCAGATCATCCGAACGGTAGATGTCAGACTGGAAGTCGGGCAGATTGGCGACACCGTGATGGTTTCGGCTGAGAACGTTCCCATACTGCAGACCGAGACGCCGGTGCAGCAACTGAACGTCACCGAGAAACAGATGAGAGAGCTACCGCTCCAAATCGGGGGCGAGACCGCCGGGCGTTCGCCGCTGGCATTCATCTTCCTCGACAGCAGCGTTGCAACTGGTGGCGGCACCGGCGATCAAAATGCAGCGGCGCGCGCGAGTGGCACGTTAGGGAACAATTTCAGAGTAAACGGCGGACAGGGTTTGGGCACCGAGATATTGATCGACGGCGCGGGAACACGGCGCGCTGAGAACGGCACCTTCTTCACAGAAGTCGCGCCAGGGCCGAACGCCTTCCAAGAGTTCACTGTCACTACGGCGCAGTTCTCAGCGGAGTTCGGCAACTCTTCGGGTGGCGTCGTCAACTTCACAATCAAGACCGGCGGCAACGACTTCCACGGCGAGGCTTACGAGTTCATGCGGAACGAGTCCTTAAACGCCAACATTGATTTCAACCGGCTGAACGGCGGAGCGCCTTGCCCCGCCAACAACCCGGGATGTGAGATCCAGCGTCCGCTTGACCGGCAGCACGATTATGGTTTCTCCATCGGTGGCCCCATCTACCTCCCGAGGTTCGGCGAGGGTGGTCCGATGGTCAAGAGTCTAAAGAACCGCGGCTTCTTCTTTTTCAATTACGGGCATTATCAGCTCGACCAGACCGAGTCGGTGAACGTCAGCGTCCCGAGTCTGAGGATGCGCTCGGGCGATTTCTCCGAGTTGCTTACAGACCCGGCGGTGCTCGGCTTCTTTGGCGGGCCGGTGCAAATCTTCGACAACACGGTGCCGTGTAGTTACAGGCCAGTTGGGAACGGTGTAGTCTGCGACCGACCCGTCATTCCCGGCAATCGATTGGACCTCTACCGGAACGCCGCTGGACAGTCGATCATCGACCCGGTTGGATTCAATATCATCAACCAACTCTTCCCGCAGCCGACTGGGCCTGGCGTCTTCCACAATTACAGCGCCACCAGCGGAAGGCCGACTACGACCGACTACTACGTGCAGAAGGTCAGCTTCAACCTTTCGCAAAAGCAACAGCTGAGCTTTAGTTCCACCTACCGCAGCCAGACTAAGATCCAGGGTCAATTTCCACGCTTCCCAGAGCCGTGGGTCAACCAGGGTTCTTTCCGGCAGGTCTTCCACACGCAGTACTATCGCCTACAGCACGATTACACCATTGGCCCGTCGCTGCTTAACCACTTCAACGCGGGCTTCACACGATCATTCGTCCAGAACCGGAACTTTACACGCGGAATCAGCCCGACGACAGTCGGTTTGCCGGTGAATGCCACGCAGAACCTGGCCCTTCCGCTCATCGGGTTCCCGCTAGTTGGCGATCCCGTTACGTCGCCCGACCCGCGGGCGTATCAGCCGGGTGGGTCCACCTTCTTTGACAATCAGGACGGCGACAACGCCGTGCAACTCAGCGACAGCGTGACATGGATTCGTGGTCGCCATACTCTTAAGTTTGGCGCCGAGACGCGCTGGCAGCAGCTGAACGACTCGAACCACTTTGACCTGGGCGGCAATTTCAACTTCATCAGCAATCAGACCTCCAACGGAAACGGTTTCAATCAGGGTTGGCCCATCGCCAGTCTCATTACCGGCGCCCCAGAGTTCTCGTTTGCCACCGTTCAGTCGATTGATCCCGGTTTCCGCTTCTTCGAACCAACCGTCTTCGCCCAGGATGACATCAAGGTCACCCAGCGCCTGACGCTCAATGTTGGCATTCGTTATGACATTCCTTACCCGCGTGTCGAGCACCTCGATAAGTACCGCGGCTTCGACAGGCTTGTGCCTAACCCGGCAGTTGGCGGCCGGCTCGGCGCGCTCACCGGCCCTCCTGGGACGACCTACGGGCCCACGTCGCCATACCGCGGGCTCATAAAGCCTGACTATTCCAACTTCGCGCCGCGGTTCGGATTTGCATACAGCTTAAATAATAAGACGGTGGTGCGCGGTGGCTACGGGCTTTACTATGCACCGATACTCTATAACGAGTTCGGTCGCGGCGGGCAGGCAGGTTTTTCCGTCCAGGGCGGCGCCAACATCAATTTCGGCTTCGACGCGTTCCTGAGGTTGAATACTTACCCGCCTCTGCCCTCGCCGGACCCCAACAGTCAGTTCATCGGGGCGGACGTGGAGGGCTTCGACAGGAATTTCAAGATCGGTCGCACCGCCCAGTACAGCCTCGACCTCCAGCGTGAACTACCGGGGAACATCGCGGCCTCGATCGCATTCGTTGGGAGTAAGGGAACCCGTCTGCGATCAAATTTCAGCCCGCCGAACGCTCTGCCGTTCGATGCTCTCAAGCTTGGTCAACAGTTTCTTAACACCTCGCTCACCGCTGCGCTGGCCAACCCAAACATGGTCTCGTTCGCCCAGAGCGTTGGAATTACGCTGCCGACGAACGCTGCTGTGTTCCCCGGGTTTAACGGATCGGTCGCGCAGTCGCTCAGGCCCTTCCCCCAGTACGGACGCATCACTGAGCACATGGAGAGCCAGGGGCAGAGCTACTATAACGCCCTGAAGGTCAACCTCCAGCGCCGGTTTTCCCAGGGTCTGCAGGTTGGCGTCTCATACACCTTCGCGAAGCTGTTAACAGACGCGGCCGAAGACCTGTTCGGAGAGACGCCCATCGGTGGAGTGATCCAGAACCCGTATGATCGTCGAGCGTTGCGCACTCCATCCTCGAACATCGTACCGCATTCGTTCGTGCTCAATTACCTGGTCGAGCTGCCGTTTGGTAAGGGCAAGCGCTACGTAAATCGCGGCGGCTTCGTGGATAAGGTGGTCGGGGGCTGGCAATTCTCAGGCGTTCAGCGGTACCGCAACGGTCCACTCCTGGTTCCTTTTATCGCCGGGAACGCCAGGGACTTTCTCGATCTCGTGGGCTTTACCGGTAACCTGCGGCCTAACGTTACCGGACAGCCCTTTTACACCGACGTCCCGGTAAACAGTGTGAGCTACGACTACATTAATCAGGCGGCCTTCTCGCGGCCACCCGAGTACAATGCGGCGCCAGCTTTCCTGCTGGGCAGTGGAGCAGTGAACCCGGCGTATGCCAGCTACTATGCAAACCCGTCTCGTTTCTTTGGCAACGCGGCGCCGACGTACAGCAGCCTTCGTGCGCAAAACTTTTTCGGGGAAGACTTCAACATCCTGAAGAAGACGCGTATCACAGAGACGACTACGCTGGAGTTGCGGATTGATTTCTTCAACGCGTTCAACCGGGGGCGGTTCCTTTTGCCGAATGTTGACTTCAACAATATAGGTATCTTTGGCGTCTCAAGCCGATCCAACGACCCCGAGCAGCCGCGTCGGATCCAACTCGGTGCCCGGTTCATCTTCTAAGACGGACGGCTCGATCAGCGTGCGGCGCGGGGAATGTTGTGGCCACTCCTTCCCCGCGCCGCGCGTCTTAGTTAGACTCCCGGCGTAGGAATTTCCACGGCCCGACATCAAGCATGACCGTCACGAAGTCAAAACGTGTGAGTTACCACCTCGTTCTGGCGGTCTTTTTCCTTGCCGCGGTGGAAGCGGGTGTTAGCGGTTCGCTTTCTGCAGCGCAGACTTCCACCCCAAACTCTCGAGCGGATCAAGCGGCCCGCCTGGTTGCTGAGGGCGTCGCTGCGCTCGAACGTAGCGACCGCGCAGCTGCCGCGAGTCTTTTCCAACGAGCACTTTCATTGAAACCGAATGACGCCGCGGCGCACACATACCTCGGTGTGCTGGCCGACGGCGCGGGAGACTTGGCTGCGGCCGAAAGTCACTTCGCTGCCGCCGCCGCTGCTGAGCCGTCTTCTCCGTCAGCTCGCAACAATCTGGGCGCAGTCTTGCTTAAACGCGGGTTTCCAAAGCAAGCCGCAGAACAGTTTGAAGCCTCAATACGCCTGGACAAGAATCAGCCGAACGCCCTCTTTAACCTGGCGCAGATTCGCTTTTCCGGAGGCACGCCAAACGACTTGCGTGCGGCGCGCGAGCTGTTCGCGCGGGCTTACTCTCTGACGCCGGATGCCGAGGGCGGGCGGGCACTCGTGGTCGTCTCTTTGCGCCTCGGCGAGCGCGAGGCGGCGGCCAAATACTACGGGGAATACACGCAGCGATTCCTCACGGGAACTGGCGCCGTGACGACCGGCGCTGTGGCTCGCGCCGATCTGGGCGCCGCGCTGCTCGAAGCCGGACTGTTGAAAGAGGCAGAGGCCGAGTTGACCGCTGCCATAATGCTCGAGCCGTCGGATCAGGCATCGGTGTTGCGGCTCGCGCGCGTTTTTCTCGCAGGCAAAAATCTGCCGGCCGCTGGGAAGACACTGGAAGCAGCAGTGGCGCGTGGCCTCGACGCCGCGCCGATCTACGCCCTGTTGGCCTCGGTCTACGAGCAGAGCGGACACATCGAGAACGCCATCCCAGCCATGCGGCTAGCCATCCAACGCGACCCGCAGTCAGAGACTTACCGCTTTGCCTACGGCATGTTGTTGACAAATCTTCTGGCGCCCAAGGCCGCTGTGATCCGGCTGAAAGAGGCGCTTGATCTATTTCCGCGTTCGGCCCGATTGTGGTTCGCGCTCGGGATCGCCCACTTCAAGGACAACAGGAACGATGAGGCGGCAAAGGCGTTCGCGCGCTCGATCGAGATTGATCCCCAATTCGCCCCGCCATTTGCTTATCTCGGAATGACTTATGTGGAGGTGGGGCAGTACGAGGAGGCCATCAGATCTTACGAGCACGCGCTAGCGGTCAACGACAAGCTTGGTGTCGTTGACTACCTCATCGCCGAGGTGCTCCTCAAGGAAGCCTCTCCTGACCACCCTCGCATCGAAGCCCATCTTGCTCGCGCGGTAAAGTTGGAACCATCTTTCGCCCCTGCGCGTCTGGCGCTAGGAAAGGTGTACGCCCGCACCAATCGTCTGAATGAAGCATCCAGCGAGCTTGAACATGTCATCCAGCTTGACCCAAATCTTGCAGAAGCCTACTACCAACTCGGGCGCGTCTACTCGCGCCAGAAACGTACTTCTGAGGCGCAGACGACCATGGCAACTTTTAAGCGATTGAGCGAAAAGCAGAAAGAACAGGAAATGAACAATAGGCGCGAGATCGTGCGAAAGCTAGCTACGGTGCTCTTCTGAGTCCGAGGGAATGTAGCAGCAGGGACAATCATGAACGCTTTACTCCAACTCGCTCCCCTATTTGGCCTATACATCGCGCTCATTACGACCGCGTCGGCGCAACAAACAACGCCCCGGCAAGACCAGGGGCCATCACCCTCGCAGACACCGGCGACCCAGTCGGCAATCGAGGAGTGGGGCGATGATTTCGACAGCGACAAGCTTGATGAAGCGAAGTGGGAACCTTACACCTTCGAGGGCGGAGGTGGCGGCAAGGTCGAGGTCAAGGACAAACAACTTAAGATGCGTGGGGCCGGAGGTTCGCGTTCCGGAGTGCGAAGCAAGCGGGAGTTTCATGGCGAACGATTCTATGTGGAGGCCGCGCTCGGAAAAGTAGGAATACGTACTCCACAGCCCGGAGAGGAGGCCTTTCCGCCAGGATTCGCGATCGTCAGCGTGCTGTTTGACGGCAACACGATTAACCGCATTGAATGGCTCTTAAGGAGTGATGGAATCTTCGAGGCGTGGCAGTGCGTAGATGGTCGGATGATCCGCGTCGACAACGGTAAGCTCGCGACGAAAGAAAAAACCCCGAAGCTGGGTATCGCTCGGCGCGGAGATAAGGTTTACTTCATGCTCAACCGCGAAGTGGGACTCGAAACCACGATCCGCGGTGTGTCTTCGAACTTCAAGGTCATGCTTTACGGCTTCGGTTCGTCCGAGAACAACTGGGACTCCATCGCGGTGCAGACGTTGAAACAGTGAAGAGAGCAAATCCGAAAGGCAGTTTCACGCAAAGACGCAAAGGGGGCAAAGACGCAAAGAAGAAATCCGCAGATGGCAAAGTTGAGGGCCCGTAATTTCATTTCCGGTCTTCTTTGCGTCTTTGCCCCCTTTGCGTCTTTGCGTGAAACTGCCTTACCGAGATGAGTCATATGATCAAAGTCAAACGACGTGACTTCTTACGCGGTGCAGTGGCTGTGAGCGCAGGGCTGGTCGCTGGCCGCGCTGGCAGCCTGGCGCAATCGTCAAAGGCGGCGGATTCACGCGTAGAGATTTTGATCGGCGAAGAGATTGGCACCATCAACCGCGACATCTACGGACATTTCGCCGAACACCTGGGCGGCGTCGTCTATGATGGCATCTGGGTCGGCGAGAATTCGAAGGTACCCAACACGGGCGGCATCCGCACCGCCCTCGTTGATGCCATGAAGCGCATCAAAGCCCCGGTCATACGTTGGCCCGGCGGCTGCTTCGCCGACAGTTATGACTGGCGCGACGGCACGGGGCCGCGTGACCGCCGACCGCGCCGCACAAACTTCTGGGCCGACGCGCCTGAATGGCCGAAGAATGCTCCTGATGGACCGTGGAAGTTTGAAACAAACCACTTCGGAACGAATGAGTTTCTGCGCTTCTGCCAGTTGTCGGGGTCGGAAGGCTACCTGGCAGCCAACGTCCGCGGTCTCGGCGCGCAGCAGTTCTACGAGTGGATCGAATACTGCAACTCGCCCGCTGGTTCGACGTCTGGCGCTGAGCGACGTGGTAGCGGCGAGACGCCCAGCCGCGATCCCTTCCGCGTCCGGTTCTGGGGAGTGGGTAACGAGTCGTGGGGCTGTGGAGGGAATTTCACTCCCGAAGAATACGCTGCGGAGTACCGGCGTTTTACAGCTGCCGTTCCACGATATGGCGTCGACCTCAAGTTTATCGCGTCGGGCGCGAACGTTGACGACACCAATTGGACGCGCGGTTTCTTCTCGAAGACGGTTGAGAAAAACAGGGGCCTGTTCAACGGCATCTACGGCTGGGGCCTGCATCATTACGCCTGGAATGTTAGTCTGGGCAAGACGAACGACTGGTTCGCCGGCAAAGGAGACGCGCTCACTTTCGACGCCGCTCAATATTACGAACTGCTCCGTGAGGCCGACCGCATGGAGTCGCTCATCAACCAGCACTGGACGATCATGGGCGAGTACGACAGACAACGTCGCGTCAGGTTGGTGGTGGACGAGTGGGGCGCGTGGTACAAGCCGGGGTCGGAGGTGCATCCGTCGCATCTGCTCGGTCAACAGTCGACGATGCGCGACGCCGTGCTCGCCGGCCTTACGCTAGACACTTTCAACCGTCACGCCGACAAGGTCGCGATGGCAAACTGCGCCCAGCTCATCAACTGCCTGCATTCGCTTTTCCTCGCCCACGAGGACAAGTTTGTGATGACGCCGACCTTTCACGTCTTCGAGATGTTTATGCCGCACATGGGCGGGACGGCCGTCCGAGCCGTTTTCAGCGCGCCGGAAGTTCAATACACTCGTGCTGACAAGCCAGCCGAATTCTGGGGACTGGCGGGGTCGGCATCAGTAAGCGGCAAACAGCTGACGCTGACTGTAACGAACCCGCATCTGAGTGAGCCGCGCGAGGCGGAGATAGCAATACGAGGCGCGCGCGCCGGCTCCGCGCAGGCGCAGGTGCTGACTGCGGCCGACGTTCATGCGCACAACACGTTTGAGAATCCGCGGGGTGTGGAACCGCGCAGCGAGCAGGTCGCAGTTAACCCTGGCGCCCTTTCCTTTCGCTTTCCGCCCGCGTCAGTGAGTAGGTTGCAGATAGCGTTGGTCTAACAAAGTATGTACTGGGAAGAACGTTGGCATCCGTTGCGCGAGGAGTGGGTAATTATCGCGGCCCACAGGCAGAACCGCCCGTGGAGCGGCGAGACGATCGCGCACAATGGCGAGCCTTTGCCGAAATACCTTCCGGATTGTTATTTATGTCCCGGCAACCTGCGCGTTAGCGGCATGCGCAATGACGACTACAGTGGCACCTTCGTTTTTGACAACGATCATCCCAGCGTTGGCTTCGATGCTCCGCAGACTCTCCAGCATCCGCCGGGCATTTACCGCAATCAACCCGCGCGGGGCATCGCCCGCGTCGTCTGTTACAGCCCAAACCACAGTCTGGCCCTCGCCGAGCTAGATCCGTGCGAAATCACGAATCTGCTCGGCGTTTGGCAGGAACAATATCGCGAACTGGGCGCCGGCAAAGAGATCAAGCACGTGCTGATCTTTGAAAACAAGGGCGAAGCGGTGGGCGTCTCAAATCCGCATCCTCACTGCCAGATCTACGCGACCAACTTTGTTTTCAAGACCATCGAGACCGAAGCGCGCGCCAGCCAACGCCACCTGGCAGAAACCGGACGCGTTCTTTTCCAGGACGTGATCAAAGCCGAGATCGAAGACGGCCGGCGCATCATCTGTGAGAATGATTCAGCCATTGCTTTCATCCCGTACTTTGCCCGCTACGCCTACGAGGTCTTCGTGGCCCCCAAGGCGACGCACCCCAGTGTCGCCACGCTAGCGCCTAATGAACTTCGGGACTTTGCAGATTTGCTCAAGCAAGTTCTGGTCAGGTTCGACAACCTGTGGCGGATGCCTTTCCCCTACGTGATGCCGTTGCACCAGGCCCCAACCGACGGCGGCGACTACTCCAGCTTCCACTTCCACATCGAGATTCATCCTCCGCTGCGCCGTCCGAATCTTCTTAAGTACCTGGCGGGTCCGGAAATTGGCGGCGGCAACTTCCTCTCCGACACTGCTCCCGAAGAAAAGGCGGCAGAGCTACGATTGCAGCCGGATGTACACTACAAACACGTCCTGCAGGAACAATCATGATCAGCTCCGCGCTCGACACGAGGGAACTACTGGATCCGATTCGAAGAATTCACGAGCGGGTGCGCGATGCGGTCGTGGCAGAGTGTGAGAAGGCGGCGGTAGAGCAACTCGCCGAAGTCTCAGACGATGAATCGGAGGGCGATACCATTTACGCGGTCGACCGCGTCAGTGAAGAGCTGCTCGTCGAGTTGTTTGAGCACGAAGTAGCGAGCCTCGCGCCGCTGGTGCTGGTTGCCGAAGGGATCGAAGGTGGCGAGTTGGTGCTACCCAGGGGGACGGCCGAGCGAGATGCCGTTTGGCGCGTGGTCGTTGATCCGATTGACGGAACCCGCGGTCTGATGTATCAGAAAAGAAGTGCCTGGGTCTTAACCGGAGTGGCCGAAAATCGTGGGGCCCAGACGAACCTGCAAGAGATAGAACTCGCGGTCCAGACAGAGATCCCACTGGTCAAGCAACATCTTTGCGATACGCTATGGGCCGTGCGCGGTGACGGTGCGCACGCGGAACGATTCAACCGACTTTCGAACGAACGCCAGGCTCTACCGTTGCGGCCATCACGCGCCACGACTATCCGGCACGGCTTTGCCATGATCGCCCGCTTCTTTCCCGGCGCACGCGATGAATTGGCCGCCATTGACGAAGAGATCGTGCAAGGCGCGCTCGGACCCGTTGAACCAGGAAAGGCGCATTGCTTTGAAGATCAGTACCTCTCCTCGGGCGGTCAGCTTTACGAGTTGATGATGGGACACGACCGCTTCGTAGCGGACTTGCGCCCGTTGATTGAAACCGTGCTAAACCGCCGGGGGCTCGCTCTTGGTATCTGTTGTCATCCCTACGATATGTGCACGGAATTGATTGCGCGCGAAGCAGGTGTGATCGTAACCGATGAACGAGGTGGACCGCTGCGGGCTCCCCTGGCGGTTGAACCTGACATCGCCTGGGCCGGATACGCTAACGAGGCGATTCGCCGCGAGATCGAACCGTTGCTGCGCGATGCATTGAAACGGCGCGGTCTGGCTGTCGTTTGATATTTTTCATTGGTCTGTTTTTGAATCTCATTTCGTGTCGTTTCGTGTGACTTCGTGGATCGCTTGTTGGTTAGGGAATAAGAACGATCCACGAAATCACACGAATCAACACGAAAAAATACGCGCATGCAGAAAGAAGGGCCGGAGACAGCCTACGAGATCATTCGCGGTGACCCCCATCACCTCTCGGACGTGTCGGCATTTATCGAGACACTGAGCCGGCTCGGAGTCGATCCTGCGCCGGCGACGCGGACGCTCTTTGACCCAAAGTTGGAACTCACGGTTTCGCGCGCCCCCGGCAGGCTCGACGTGATGGGTGGGATCGCCGACTACTCCGGCTCACTCGTGCTGGAATTGCCGATTGCCGAAGCGACCTTCGTGGCATTGCAAAGGGACGACACGCGGCGATTACGCGTTGTGAGCTTGACCGAAGGCGAGACTGCTGACTTGAGTTTCGAGATGCCCCTCGCTGACCTTGAGCGTGACGGTGAACCAATTGAGTACGATGAAGCTCGGAAGTATTTCAAGCGAGGGTCCACGCCGCAGTGGGCTGCTTATGTTGCGGGTGTTTTCCTCGTCCTAACGCGTGAGCTCGGAGCGCGCTTCAATGATGGAGTTCGCTTGCTCATCTGGTCACGTGTGCCTGAGGGCAAAGGTGTGAGTTCGTCCGCCGCGCTCGAAGTTGGCACGATGAGCGCAGCCACGGCGGCTTTTAATCTTGAAATTGCACCGCGCGAGTTAGCGTTGTTGTGCCAGCGGGCGGAGAACCTGGTTGTCGGAGCGCCGTGCGGGGTGATGGATCAGATGACCTCCGCCTGCGGTGAGGAGAACCAGCTACTCGCCCTCCTGTGTCAACCGGCTGAACTGCTGGGGACGATCTTGTTGCCCGCAGATCTGGCCGTGTGGGGGCTTGATTCAGGCGTGCGACATTCTGTGGGAGGCGGCGACTACGGCTCAGTGCGTGTCGGCGCATTCATGGGCTACCGAATCATTGCCGAACTTTCTGGGCTACGGGCCGAGCAGTCCGGCGACTCGGTCCTTATTAATGACCAGCGCTGGGGTGGCTACCTGGCTAACCTCGCCCCGGCGGAGTTTGAACAGCGGTTCGCAAACAGTTTGCCTGAGAGTGTACTCGGAGAGGAATTCATTTCGCACTACGGAGGAACAACGGACACCGTGACAAGCATCGAGCCCGGACGGAACTACGCGGTGCGGGCCCCAACGGCCCATGCGGTCAACGAGAGTGCTCGAGTACAGAAGTTTGCCGAGCTATTGCGCTCTCACTCGGAGAGGTCGGACAAACCAGAAGCCTTAGGTGAGTTGATGTACCAGTCGCACGCCAGCTATTCGGCATGCGGTCTGGGTTCGCCGGGCACCGATATGCTCGTCGAACTGGTTAGGGCAGCAGGAGTTGGCCGCGGACTTTACGGTGCAAAGATTACTGGCGGCGGCAGCGGCGGCACAGTTGCCGTGCTGGGAAGACGCGACGCAGCGGCGGCAGTTGCGGAAGTGGCGCGCAGGTTTGCGGAGAAAACAGGACACCAACCTTACATCTTCAGCGGCTCGTCGCCGGGGAGCGCGGCGTTCGGGCACTTAGTAGTACGGCGGACATAGAGCTTCAAAAAATTCGGGTTCACGCAAAGACGCAAAGGTGGCAAAGACGCAAGGAAGAAGGTGGTAGATAGCAGAGGTGAGTGCCGTAAACTATTTTGGGTCTTCTTTGCGTCTTTGCCACCTTTGCGTCTTTGCGTGAACTTCTAAACATGCTGTTCCTTCAAGGTTGGGAGAACTAATGGCAATTCTGGTTACTGGCGGCGCCGGCTACATCGGCAGTGTCACCACCGAGTTACTTCGCGCTCGGGGCGAACAGGTCGTCGTGCTCGACAACCTGTTCCGCGGTCATCGTGCGGCAGTCGCCGCCGAGGTGCCGTTTTACCAGGGCGACATCGGCAACCGCGAGCTGGTGAAACGTATTGCACAAGAACACGACATCGATGCCTGCATCCACTTTGCGGCCCTGGCTTACGTGGGAGAGTCAGTTAGCCAGCCCGAGCTCTATTACGAGAATAATCTGGAGCAAGGTATCCGGCTGCTCGGCGCACTGCTCGCGGCCGGAATTCAGCGGGTGGTGTTCTCTTCGACGTGCGCCACCTACGGCGAACCGCAACGCATCCCCATCGACGAAGGGCACCCGCAGCTCCCGACGAATCCTTATGGCTGGTCAAAACTCTTCGTCGAGCGCATCATGGTGGACTACGACCGCGCTCATAATCTAAAGTTCGTTGCCTTGCGCTACTTCAACGCATCAGGCGCGACCCCGGAGCGGGGCGAACATCACGAACCAGAAACGCACTTGATCCCGCTGGTGCTGAAAACAGCGCAGGGAGAAATCGAGCAGGTCACTGTTTTCGGCAGTGACTACCCGACCACTGATGGGACCTGCGTGCGTGACTACATACACGTTGCCGATCTGGCTGCGGCCCACGCGCTTTCGCTCGAATACTTGCGGTCGGGCAATGCGTCAACCGCCATTAACCTCGGCAACGGGCAAGGCTATTCGGTGCTGGAAGTCGTAGAGGCAGCGCGGCAAATTACCGGGAGAGAGATCGCGGTTGAGATGCAGGGGAGACGCCCCGGCGATCCGTCTCATCTGGTTGCCGATGCCAGTCGGGCTCGCAGCGTGCTTGGTTGGCAGCCGCAGCAATCAGACCTCGCTGCGATTATTGGTTCGGCGTGGGAGTGGCACTCGAAATACCCGCAAGGCTACGCGGAGGGTTCAAAATCTGATCGGAGGAGAGCATGAAAACAATATTTCGTAGCGCGCTCATTGGCGCGTGTTTGGTGTTAATCGCGTCGTGTAATGGCGGTGGCGGCGGGGGTTCTACCGTCAGTAGCGGAGGCGAGTCAAAGAACTTGCGTCTGGCGTTCGTTACGAACAACGCGTCCGATTTTTGGACCATCGCGCGCAAAGGTACGGAGAAGGCCGACACCGAACTGAACGACGTAACCGTGGAGTTTAGGATTCCCCCGGACGGGACAGCAGCTGAGCAGAAAAGGCTGATTGACGATTTGCTGGCGAAGGGAATCGAAGGCATCGCGGTCAGCCCGGTCGATCCCGACAATCAGACGCAGTTAATCAATGACACTGCGAAACGCGCGCTGGTCGTCACGCAGGATTCGGATGCTCCCAAAAGCGACCGCGCCTTTTACGTGGGCACCGACAACGTGGCCGCGGGTCGCCAGGCGGGAGGTTTGATTAAGGAAGCGCTGCCGCAGGGTGGCAAGATCATGGTCTTTGTCGGCAAGCTCGATGCGCGTAACGCGCAGGAACGGCTGCAGGGGATCAAGGAAACGTTGGAGGGATCAAACATCAGCATCGTCGATGTGAGAACCGACGACGCCGACCGCGTGCGGGCCAAGTCGAACGTATCGGACACGCTCGTGCGCTATCCGGAGGTCGTGGGACTCGTAGGCCTTTGGAGTTATAACGGCCCGGCCATCCTCAACGCAGTTAAGGAGTCAAACAAACTTGGTCAGGTGAAGATCATCGCCTTTGACGAAGAAGACGAGACACTTGCGGGCGTGAAAAAGGGAGAAATTTTCGCGACCGTCGTCCAGCAGCCTTACGAGTTCGGCTAC
>JAMQPI010000447.1 GCA_023717565.1 Pyrinomonadaceae bacterium
ACCGGCTCGGGGACGCTTTTCGTTTCGACGTGGGTCCTGGTGAAGCTAATGCTGGCTGCGAACCGCGAAGGCATCACGGACTCGACATTCTGCGTAAGCAAGGTCGGCTGCGCCGGCTGCACCGGCTTTACGTTCTCAGTCATTTCGCTGACGTCGCCGGGATTGACGTTGAATGAGGGAAACTCCCCAAAATGGGTCGCCATCCCCCAGCCTCCGGATGCCGGCAAGATCTGGGTCTCCAGTACGCGGTCGACAAGCACCAGCGTCCCACCACGCGCTACCCACAAGAGAAGACTGCTGGCTTCTTCTTCGTCAATGGATCGCGACGTGTCACCGACGATCACAAACGTTGCCACACTCTGCCTGGTGCCTGCTAACAACTGGGCGGGAACCTCACGCCATCGCATTACCGGGTAGCCCGATTCACTCAGAAAGTCATACAGGGCCCGAGTGCCTGTGGCCCCGGAGTGATACGTGGATCGGTTCGGCACTAGTTCACTATCCTGTCGCTCTTCTGCGCTTTGGTAACTGGCGGCATTGATGGCGATTAATACGCCCAGCACGAGCACGATCATTACGATGATGACGATTCTCTGCCGCATGACTCTGGATCACCTCGATAGCGCCTGCTTGTATCCGCTGCGAAACGCCAGCCAGTCGGCTTCGGTCGCACTCGCAAAGCCATACCAATGTCGTTCGAAGCTGTCAGTCAGTTGTTTCACATTACCGTAGAGCGGTTCCATGTCTCGCATCGCTCCCAGGTAGTCGCGATTAGTCTTGTGCTGCGCCAGACTAATTACTTTGCGGTCACCCAACTCGACCAGTAGTGCGACATACGCTTTGCGAATCGCCGCGCGAAGTTCACCGCGGCGGGCCAGGGACTCGGCGTCTGCCAGCAGATCTACCGACGACTGGTCGGGCTCGAGTTTCTCACCCATGACGATCATCGGACGGCGTTTGCTCTTCTTTCTTGTGCCGCGCTTCTTAAACACCCGCGGCATGAAGAGCTTGACGGCATACGCGATGACAGCCAGGGCCAGTACTACCACAAAGATCTGCGCGATGTTGGTAACTATACTAGCTCTGCCGGGACTCATCTGTGGTTTGGGGAACCAGCTTTCGATCCATTTCCACAGATCGCGAACCAGTCGGTTAAAAGCGCTCCCCTCTTTCTGGCCGCGTTTGTATTCCTCGCGCTGGAGAATCTCGCCGAGTCTCTTAGTGGCGTCAGCTTTTGAAGAAGTCGTAGCTGTGGCTTTTTCTATTTCTTCGAGACGATGCGCTAGTGCCTGAAGGCGTTCGGTGACTGACGTCAGCAACATCTCACGCTCCGCTACCGGGGCTCTCTCAAACCTCTCGAGTTCCCGATGTAGCCATGTATTGTCCACCTTGAACGTAGTCTGCCCCCACTCCACGGTTTCGGTGACGGGTAAGACGTTGCGAACCGCCGTCAGTGTTTCTGTGATTCGCGTCCGGCGGGCTTCGTCGGTTTCACCTTCATCGGATTGATTTAGGGTATCGAGGGCACTGACGGCCTGCTTCACGTGCAGTTGGTATTCCGTTAGCGGCGTCGCCGAGCTGATAACTGCGCAGAGCAGGACCACGAGGATTGAGAAAACGCAGCGTATTCGCACTGACGAGTTGCAAGTCAACAGTGGATGGCAGTCTATAAACATCGAGTTAGCAGACGTACTCCTAGCCGAGCCCCAGAACTTTGCCTGATGAACTCAGCGGCGGCGGCGGCAGCGTTCGCCGATCGACAGAGATAGCCGGCGCGTAGGGCGAAACCACATTCAACTCCGGCATAGGTCCCAACTGCCGGGAAGCCATGAGTTCAATGTCGTAACCCTCGTGACGCACCCGCTCGTCGACATACAGGAGCGAGAGTCCCAGCATCCATATGGGCGCCAGCAGAATTCTACTAAGCGGCTCCAGCACACCATTCCCAATCGCGTACCACGCCGGCCACTCCGCTGCGTTCCAGGGAAGCACATCAACTCCATTCAGCCACCCATACCACGCCAGCGGCGCCACCAGGACCATTAATGCTGAGTAGAATGCAAAAGAGACGAACAGGGTCATGGCCATCAGCCGGCGCACGTTTCCGCGGGCCAGCGAAAAGCTGCGACTAACCGAGGCGAAAATACCTTTCCCCTCCACGAGCATGACCTGAGGGACATAAGCAACCCGCCCTACGAAAAAGAAGAACACCCAAACGGCGACGGCTGTTCCCATGACTGAGCCTACTATCAAGACCATCACCGTCACCCAGGCCGGACCTATCTGAGCAAATAGTAAGATGCTCACGCCTACGATTGTCATCACCAGATAGAAGCTGAAACCCGCAACCATGACTGAGATCCAAACCCAGGCCACCATTATCAAGGTCGCCACTAGAAGTCCCCAGAAACGTGAACGAACGGCATCGTAAGTCGCGCGCATGGATACCGGCTGGTCCCATAAGAGATGTGTCACAAGGTTGCGGGTCGCGCCGCCCATAACAATCAGGCTAAAAATGTAACCAGCCACAAACACCAACCCGCCGAGAATCAACAGGAAGATATAGAAGAGCAGCATTAATCCGCTGGGTGTGTCGAGCGAGCGCCAGGCAACGCCAACCAGGACCGATCCGATGGCAGAAACGACGACCGGTGGCGTAGCGATGCGTATCAACGTGAACAGATGGCGGCGATAGAGCCTAACCGCTCGATCGATGAGATCGCCGGCCCCGAGAGGAGCAAGGGGAAGATGGCTAAAAGTACTTACCAACAGTCGTGAAGGGAACAGGACATGAAATCAGACGGGAGCGAAGGTCGGATTCTATCACACACGTTCCGTCAGTTGTGCCGTTAGTTGCAATGAGATGAGTTCTAGTCAAACATGTAAAGGCGCTAGTAGAATATCTGAATTCTTACATTCACACTCGCTTGATGCAGTCGTTGAATCGCATGACATCTGAGTTGTTTGCGTTCGCTCGTGAACGCGCTGCGCGCGTCAGACCGCGAGATCTATTGCTTGCCGCCGCGGGTCTGCACGTCTTGACGACCCTGGTAATTCTTGGCGCAGGGCGTCTCTCGATCCTGCCGAAGCCGTTCATCCCTGACAGCGGAGGGCACATCGCCTTCGACAGTTTCAGGTATCAACAGGAGGCGAAGGGATTGGTTGGGGTTCTGAGTAACGACGGCGTTGCCGCCTGGCTTAACGTCCCGGTTCAGTCGCATGTTTATCTCTACTCGCTCTTCTTCGCTATTTTCGCGCCGCTATTTGGCTATTCGATCCTCGCCGTGGAACCACTCAATCTTCTTTACTATCTCGCGACTATGACCCTCGTCTACGAAATCGGGAAGGAAGCTTTTGGGAAAGCGACCGGACTGACAGCTGCGATCGTCATCGGACTCTGGCCCTCGTTTCTATTGCATACAACCCAGGTGCTCAAAGACCCGCTGTTTATTGTTTGTATGCTGGCCTTGGTGTTCGTTTGCATCACCTGGTTAACGAGGATTGGTTCGTGGAAGAGCGCGTTTTGGACAGTACCGGTCGGCGCGGCGTCTATCGCAGTACTTGCGCGGATGAAAAGCAACATGTGGGGATCCGTCGTCGTGCTCGTCCTGGTTGGCCTGATGCTGTTACTCGCTCGGCAAGCGTTGGCGCGGCGAGTCTTTGTCCAAAACATATTGAGCGCCGCCCTGATCATTGCGTTTACCCTGGTCATGCCGGTGAAATCAACAGAAGTACATAGGCGAGATCAAACTGCAATCGAGACCACTGAACACGATGGGCAGACCTCGTTTGTATGGAGATCTCTCGGAGCGCGTATCGCCGAGCGTCGGAGAGTATTCAGCAGGTCCGGTGGTCCCCAGGGATCTGCGATTGATACAGCGATGTTTTTCGACAATACAGGCGATATCGTGCGCTACTTACCGCGCGCGATGCTAATTGGAGCTTTTTCCCCGTTCCCGCGGATGTGGCTGGCGCCCGCGTCTACCACGGGTCGCGCTGCACGTATCCTCAGCGGAGCTGAGACCCTCCTTTTCTACCTGGTGGCGTTGGCGGCAGGTATCTGTGCTTATGTAGAGCGACGCAACTTCGCTTCGTGGTTCTTGCTTCTAGTCGCGCTTATAAACATGATTGCGCTCGGACTGGTCGTTACAAATATCGGCACGCTCTTCCGCCTACGTTATGTCTTCTGGATGCTGATTATTATTATGGGCGCACGCGGCGCGGTATTTCTCGCCCACAAGTTCCGCGATGACTATGAACCAAATCAAACAAGAACTGATCGCGCCCTACGGTGACCGACTGGTTGATCTAAGGCTGCCAGCTGAAATAGGAGGCGAGCTGAGGCACTATGCTGCCTCTCTGCCATACACCCAGCTCTCCGAAAGGGCACTCTGTGATTTGGAGTTGCTGGCCACGGGCGGCTTCTCACCGCTTGAGACCTTTTTGGGGCGCGAGGACTACGAATGCGTGCTTGCCGAAATGCGTTTGGCCGATGGGACTCTTTTCCCGATTCCATTGACGCTTACGATCAGCAAAGAGTCATCCATCAAACTCGATCAGGAAATTGCGCTGCGAGACTCTTACAACAACTCACTCGCCCTCCTGCAGGTAACTGAAATATTCGTTTGGGATCGCGACCGAGAGGCTCGCGCTGTCTGCGGTACAACCGACCCGCGCCATCCGCTTGTGGCGGAGATGAACTCATGGGGTGACCTGTGTATCACGGGCACATTGCAAGTGCTTGATCTGCCGGCCCGCTACGACTTCAGGAAACTGCGAATGACTCCGGTGCAAGTGCGAAATGAACTTGAGCGAATAGGGCAAAGAAACGTCGTAGCCTTTCAAACGCGCAACCCGCTTCACCGGGCCCACGAAGAGATGACCAAGAGAGCTGCCAGAGCTGTTGATGGCACGCTCCTGCTGCATCCGGCGATCGGGTTGACGAAGCCGGGCGATATAGAACACTACACCCGCGTCCGTTCCTACAAGGCCTTAACGGAGAGGTACTACGACCAGGACCGCACTGTGCTCGCGCTCTTGCCGCTGGCTATGCGCATGGCCGGGCCACGTGAAGCGCTTTGGCATGCCATCATCCGGCGAAACTACGGGGCAAATTTTTTCATCGTCGGCAGAGACCATGCGAGCCCCGGAAAGAACTCCGCCGGACAACCCTTCTATGCTCCCTACGCTGCCCAGGAACTGGTGGCAGAGCACTCTCAGGAGATTGGAGTTGAGCCGCTGTTCTTTTCAGAGTTTCTCTACCTCCCGGAAGAGGAGCGCTACGAAGAGATTTCGCAGATTCCCACCAACGCGTCAGCGGTTACCATTTCGGGAACCGAGATCAAGGAGGAGTACCTGCAAAAGGGCAAACCGCTACCGCCCTGGTTCATCAGGCCGGAAGTGGCTACGATCCTTGAACAGGCTTACGGGCCGCGTCATCGGCAAGGCTTCTGTCTATGGTTCACAGGATTAAGCGGCGCGGGAAAATCGACGACCGCCAACATTCTCACGATCAGGCTGCTGGAGAACGGTCGCCAGGTAACCCTGCTGGACGGCGATGTAGTGCGCACTCATCTTTCACGGGGACTGGGCTTCAGCAAAGAAGACCGCGACATAAATATCCGCCGGATAGGTTATGTCGCCTCGGAGATTGTGCGCCACGGCGGCGTAGCGGTCTGCGCGGCAGTCAGCCCTTACCGCCATACACGCAACCAGTGCCGATCAATGATCGATGAAGATCGGTTCATCGAAATCTTCGTTGATACGCCGCTGGAGGTGTGCGAGGCGCGGGACGCAAAAGGCATCTACCAAAGAGCGCGGGCGGGGGAGATCAAGCACGTGACAGGTATTGACGACCCTTACGAACCGCCATCAAGTCCAGAGCTTGTTCTCAACACCGTCA
>JAMQPI010000514.1 GCA_023717565.1 Pyrinomonadaceae bacterium
GCCATAAGCTAACTCTCTCACCGACTGATTCAACCTCGCCGGCAAACTCTATACCCGGTATGTCTGGCAGGAACCCCGGTGGCGCCGGATAGTGACCCAGGCGCTGGAGGATGTCTGCGCGGTTCAAAGCGGCGGCGCGTATTTGTACGCGTACACGATCCGCTGTAGGGATTCCGGGAGCCTCGACTTCGCGAACTTCGAGGCCTTCAACACCACCGTGGCTGACAATAGTTGCGGCTTTCATGACCTGAATGGTAAAGCCTCAATGAGCAATCGTAAATAGGACAATCATACTTGGCTCCAAAATGCTCGCGACTAATTGTCCGACATTTACCATTCGCGATTTACCATCTACCATCGCCGCGTGGTCAACCAACCTCGGCTACTTATCATTATCAATAAAGTTGCGGCCAAAGCTCGACATTCCTGGCCCATTGTCCGCCAGCAGCTCCATGCCGCCGGCATCGACTTTGACTCCTGCGAGACAACTCTGCCCGGCGATGCGACCTTACGCACCCGTGCTGCCCTTAAAGCAGGCATTACCACTATCGCCATAGTTGGCGGTGACGGAACACTCAGTGAAGCCGCGGAAGGCTTTTTCGAATTTGGCAACCAACCCGAAACACTGCTCTCTGCGATCAACACTCGGGCGGCGTTGGCGATTCTTCCCGCTGGCACCGGGGACGATTTTGCTCGTGGCCTGATGGGACGCCGCGCGCCGCTTCGCCAGTGGGCCGAGTTACTAATCTCACGTTGTAGGGAGGAGCCCGAGCAGAGCACACGGCTGGTCGATCTCATTCATGGCGCATGCGAGGGTAACATCAACCGGTTTATCTGCCTTAACGCGTCGACGATGGGAATTGGCGGGGAAACCGCTGCGCGCGTCGCGGCGCATGGCGGATTCATGAGGAGGTTTTCGGGAGAGGCACGGTTTGCGGCGGCGGCAGTCTGCGCGTTGGGCGCCTGGCGCGAACGGCCGGTGCGTGTATCAATAGACGAGAGCGTGATCATAGAAGGTGAGATGAACCTGGTTGCCGTTGCGAATGGGCTCTATGCCGGCGGGGGAATGATGCTGTCGCCGACAGCGCAGGTTGACGACGGACGACTCGACGTGGTGACGGCCTCGGGCTTTAGCCGCCCGGCAGTCATTCGCGAGTTGCCGCGCATTCACAGCGGAGGCCACGTGAAAAACCCGAAGGTAAGAATCATTCAGGGTCAGAGAGTCCGTATAGAAACATTCTCTGCTGAGGACGGGATGTTGATTGAGGCAGACGGAAATGTCCGTGGGAAGACACCTGTTGAGTTTCGCATCATGCCGAGTGCCTTGAGGATTGTGGCAAGCGAAGTCATGAAGTCAGTACCGTAGCGCGGTAGCGTCGGGTCGGTCTCTGCAACACGACTCGTAGCGAAAGATCGACCCGACGCTACCGCGCTACGGTACTGACTTCATGACACTCAGTTGAGCTCTTCTATCTCGGCGACTTTCTTCAAGCGCCTGAGATGACGCTCTTCGCCGGTGAACCTTGCGGCGACGAAAGCGCGCATAATCTCCATTGCCAGTTCTACACCCGTAACCCGAGCACCCAGGCAAAGTACGTTGCAGTCATCATGTTCGCGTGATTGATGTCCCGAGTAGGTGTCGCCACAGAGTGCAGCCCGGACACCTTTGAGTTTATTGGCAGCGACTGCCGCTCCTACGCCGCTGCCACAAATGAGAATTCCTATATCCGCTGCGCCACTTTGAACAGCTTGTCCGACCTTAAGCACGTAATCAGGATAGTCGTCGGGTTGGGAGCCGTCGTGGGTGCCGAAGTCAGTAATTTCATGTCCGGCAGTGCGTAATTCCTCAATCACGCGCTCATTGAGCGGGTAGCCTGCATGATCAGCGCCGACTGCAATTCGCATGAGAACCTTCGACGTAGACTCCCAGACATTCCGACGATGATCAAGTTCGATCCCGCCAATACATTGGCCTTCGCCGCAAGTGGGCCACAGCCAGGACAAACACCTTTTCGGTTCCACCCGATAAACGATCGAGTAAGGAAAGCGACGCATTAAGCGCCGATGGAATTCATCAACAATAACGCTGCCGGAGAACGGATGGGACTGAATCCTTCTGAACGTTGCAGCAAGTTCCCCCAAGAACTGGTCACCAAGGCCCTCCTGACGTGACTGGAAAAATGCCGCAGCGTTGTTGATATCGGAGTCTGCATCTTCGTGAACTACGATTTCATACATCTGAGTCGCTCACGTGCTTCCCGCAGAACTTGACCAGCGGGCTTCAGTACCGCTCGGCCACTTCTAATATCAGCGTCCCTTCGACGGATCTCCTCGCGCCACAATGTTTCGGCGTCTTCGTCGGCTCCTTCAAGCAAGCTCTCAATCAACGCTTGAGCTAAAGATGCTCGCGACTCGACAGGAAGGGCTAATAGATCGTCTCTTAGTTTTTCTAGTTCTGTTGCCATTTCCTTTCCCAAATCTGACACTATTCTTCGACAGTACGGTCCTTTGCACGTAAGAGTGATTTCGCATGCTTCCGGATGTTGTCGACATTGAATCCCAGCTCTCGGAGCGCGACGTCACCGGGTGCAGAAGCACCGAAGCGATCGAGACATATGGCATCGCCTTTCGCCCCCACATAACGGTCCCAACCCTGTCTCACGCCCGCCTCTATTGCCAGCCGCGCAGGAATCGAAGGTGGAATAACTTCGTCCCGGTAGGCCTGGGGCTGGTCTTCGAAGAGTTCCCAACACGGCATTGAGACGACTCGCGTAGCAATTCCTTCCTCTTGCAATTTCTCCCGCGCTTCCAGCGCGAGGGAGACCTCAGAGCCGGTGGCGATCAGAATGAGCTGTGGCGTCACGTCACCTTGAACTCTTCCTAACCGTCGGGCTACAGCCTCAGCCTCCGCCAGAATGTATGCTCCCCGGCGCAACCCTTCGGCAGGAGCGTAGCGGTTGCGATCGATCAACGGTACCTTTTGGCGGGTCAGAGCTAGAACTGTCGGCGCATGGCGACGAAGGATGGCCATCCGCCAGGCCTCTCGCACCTCATGATTGTCCGCCGGACGAATCACCGCCAGATGCGGTATCGCCCGCAGGGCAGCCAGGTGTTCCACCGGTTGGTGGGTTGGTCCATCTTCTCCCAGACCTACCGAGTCGTGAGTAAAAACGTAAATCACCTGGACCTCAGACAGCGCGGCGAGTCGAATGGCGGGTCGCATGTAGTCTGAGAACGTCATAAAGGTCCCACCGTATGGAATCAGGCCGCCACTGAGAGACATGCCGGTCAGCGTCGAGCCCATCGCATGCTCGCGGATACCGAAGTGAATGATCCGTCCCCCATAAGCCCCGGCTTCAAAATCACCGCCACCTTTGATATCCGTGTTATTCGAAACGCCGAGATCGGCCGAGCCACCAATTAGCATCGGCATGTGCGGCGCCAGCGCGTTGATCACTTCGCCGCTGGCGGCGCGCGTGGCCATCGGCTTCGCATCTTTGAAATCCGGCAGATGCTTCTCCCAACCTTCGGGCAATTTGCCGCTCATGGTTTCCTGCCACGTCTTACCGAGATCGCTAAACGTCGCCAGATACTTCTCGACCAGGGCCTTCCATTCCTGTTCCTGTCGGGCGCCGCGTTCGATGGCCTCACGGAAATGGGCCAGCGCCTCATCCGGAACATAGAACTGTTTGTCTTCAGGCCACCCCAGATGCCTTTTTGTTTCTCGCACCGCATCCTCGCCAGGTGCGTCGCTGTGGGCCTTGCGCGTGCCGGCCGTGGGCATGCCATAGCCAATCGTCGTCTTGACGGAAATCAACGATGGTTTGGTGCCTACAGATTGCGCTTCGCGAATGGCCGCTTCAATGGCCCCGAGATCATTGCCATCTGCAACTGTGACTGTGTGCCACCCATAAGATTCAAATCTCCTGGGGACGTCTTCGCTGAATGCCAGATCGGTGAAACCCTCAATCGTGACCTTGTTGTCGTCATAGAGGTAGATCAGTTTTCCCAGCTTGAGATGGCCGGCCAGAGATGCCGCCTCGGAAGCAACTCCTTCCATGAGATCGCCGTCGGACACGATGGCGTAGATGTGATGATCGATGAGGGGAAATTCCTCTTTGTTGAATTTGGCAGCCAGGTGAACTCCAGCCATGGCCATGCCGACGCCGTTCGCAAAACCCTGGCCCAGGGGTCCGGTAGTGATTTCGACCCCTGGCGTCAAAACGTTCTCCGGATGTCCGGGCGTTTTTGACCCCCACTGACGAAAGTTCTTTAGTTGATCGAGTGGAAGATCGTAGCCGGTGAGGTAGAGCAACGAGTAGAGCAGCATCGAGCCGTGTCCGGCTGAAAGCAGAAAGCGATCGCGGTTCTCCCATTTGGGATCTTTAGGATTGTGACGAAGAAAGCGCGTCCAGAGAACGTAGGCCATCGGGGCAGCACCCAGAGGAAGCCCCGGATGGCCTGACTCGGCTTTCTGCACGGCGTCAAGCGAGAGAGTGCGAATCGTATTTATGCAAAGTTGATCAAGCTCGGGTGTGTTGTCTGTCTGCTTTTGCGTGGGCGCGCTCATTAATCGGTTTCCTTATCTGTTTAGTGTGATCGGATCACACTCTCGTAAATACGTTGTTGCCGCTGGAGTCCTTCCTGGTAACAAGCATGACGTGACATGTTTGGCTCGAACGTCTTTTCGGCATGCACTGGCAATCCTGCAATACTTCGTATTTTGCCCGCGCCCTCTAGCGCAAGCAAGGCGGCTCCCCGAACAGATGCTTCGCGCGGTTCAGAAAGCGTCAGCGAACGCCCCAACACGTCTGCAATCATCTGCGTCCACATTGGAGACGAGCGTAGCGCGGTGCCTGACGCAATGACGCTCGCAGCCGGAGCGACGTCCTCAAGGGCCTTGTCGATTAAGGCGAACCGATACGCGATTGCTTCCATAGCGGCTCGTAGAATTTCTATTGGCTGCGTACGCATGGTGAGTCCCAGGATCGCACCGCGAGCTTCGGCTGACCATCCTGTGCTGCGTTCACCTGCCCAGAAAGGCAACACAGTTAAGCCATGGGCATCCGGTTCGAGGATTTCGAGGGCGGCCTCGATTGACTCCGAATCATCATTAGGCAAGAGCAATTCTTTGACCCAACGATAAAGACCACCACCATCAGACAAAGCGCCGCCAACTATTACTCTGTTACGATCGGCGCGATAACACCAAAGCCCCGCAGGCAGTTCATCCGGTGGCTCACCTTCGTAGAGTACGCGCATCGCGCCTGACGTACCAATCATCAGCGCTGCTTGCTCGCGCGTGGTACAGCCGCTGCCAATGGTATTAGCAGCACCATCACCGATCGGAGGACAAATCCGGGCCTCACTCAATATGGGCCAGCGCCCCGCATACTCGGCTCCCAGCCGGCCAGTTGCCTGGCCCATGCTGGAGATTTCCGGAAGAGTCTCGACCGGTATCCCAAGCGCCTCGATGATCTCCCTGTCCCAATCAAGCAGTCGCTGATTGAATAAACCCGTTCCCGAAGCCATCGAGACACTGACCGCAGTTTCGCCTGCTAAACGCAGGACAACATACTCTCCAAACGATAGCCAGTGATTAGTAGCTGCGAATGTTTGAGGCTCTGCGCTTCTCAACCAGAGCAGCTTCGCGGGCCAATAGCTGGGGTGAAAGCGGCAACCGGTGCGTGCATGGACGGTCGTTTCATCGAAACGGTTTCGCAACTCATTTACCGCGGCGGCGGCCCGCGTATCAGCCCAACCGAAAACGGGCGTCGTGGCTGAACCTTGTGCATCCACCCCCATCAGGCTGTGCCAGAAACAGGAGATGGCGATCAACTGAATCCGAGCGCCAATTTGATAAGGCTGATCCAGTAGCGCGTCGATCGTTTGCGTAACCAATTCAAAGTTCGCTTCAGCGTCCGTTACGGCGAGCTCACCAATTTCGGAAAGGTTTTGCTGAATGCGTACGGTGGCTCCATTGATCTCACGGCCCCTTTCGTCAAACAGCGAGGCGCGCACTCCGGATGTACCAATATCTAATGCCAGGACCGCTGCTGTCTTGGATCCGGCCATCACGGAGACAAGTTCCGGCGATGGCTCAAACCCCTCAAGGACCTCATCCAGAGCACTGCTCATCTATTTGTTTGATTAAAGATTGTCGGAATCGCGATTGAAGTTCGCCGAAAGAATCGCACAGGCGGAGTCTCATAGTCCAGCTTGACCTCAACTGCTAGAATGCACTTTATGAATGCGGAAACACTCAACTGCCCGATGTGCGGCGCTGCCACCTCAACTGATGAGCCGCTCTGTAAATATTGTGGCGCCCGACTGGCCACCATCGCCTGCGCCTCCTGCTTTGGAATGATGTTCCTGGGAAGCAAGCATTGCCAGCGCTGTGGAGCAGCAGCCGCGAAACGAGAAAGCACAGGTTTGCCGACTCGTAGCTGCCCCCGTTGCCGCAG
>JAMQPI010000535.1 GCA_023717565.1 Pyrinomonadaceae bacterium
TGGGTGTTTGGGTTTTTAGATCTGAGATCTCAGATCTGAAATTTGAGATCTCAGATCTAAAAAACCAAAGACCTAAGGCCGAAGAACAAAAAGCCGAAGACCCAAGGCCAAAGGCCAAAGACCAAAGACCAAAGACCAAAGACCAAAGACCCAACTGACAACTGACCACGGTCAACTGACAACTACTTGATGAATGAGGAATCACAACATGCCGGTCCGTAAAACAGAAAATCGAATCCCGGCTAATTTCCAACCTGCTGATCTTGGGCAAGCAGTGATTGCTGAAGACGGTCGCTGTTGTTTAGTTTCGTTTGTAACCGATCCCATCGTGGTGAGGCGAGAAAACATTTACGTTGTCTTTGTGACCGATGCTGCGTTGGCTGGCGCCGCACAATCATTTCAATGGACGTTTACTGAGCTCGGCGCTACGCCCCGCACCAAAACTACCTCATTCGGGGAAGCCTCGTACGTCCCGCAATCTACCGGTTACCTCGAGGTCACATTGCAAATCCTCGACGCAGCTAATTCCGAACAGGCAAGCCTGAAGCTCAAGCAAGAGGTGGTCAACCGCAATCCTCTACTCGAGTCGATTATCTCGACATCGAACGACGAACCGGGACCTGGGGTTGGCAATTCTGACGTCATTCGCGAACTCGTCAATGATCACGTTGTCTACTATGACGCCGTCTCGTTGCAGACGCCCGAAGCCAGTGATGGCTTCAAGCGCTTCGTTACGAGCATCGTGTACTACGGGGCTTTGGAACGCACAGCTTCGCAACGCCAACAGCACATACAAACGATGGCTGAGTCGCTGAATAACCAGGTTGGCGATTTCTCCACTTTGGTTGCTCAGGGGGTCGGCGTATCCGCGATCAGATTGTCGCTTCTGGCAATGGTTTTTCCGCAAGGGCCAGACGGTACTGCGCCGCTGCTTGAGTGGACCGAATTGCCTGAACTCTCATCGAAACGAAGTTTTGCCGACGAGCAGCTGCGACAAAAGTTGGACGCCTTGAGTGAAGAGGCACGTATTGATCTGTTCAACCTCGGGCGGTTTCCGAAAAGCAACATCAGTCGTTGCGCAAAAATTCTCGAGACGCTGCGCGACCGATACTTTGCCGGTACAAAATTTGATGATGTGCTTAACGGTCTGGATGGAACACGAGCGGAACGGATCTTTCAGCACTACCGCACTGGCCCGTTGTTGAGGGCTTAGACCGATCAACAAGAATTTCAAGAATCACTATGGGGTCCTTTAGATATACAACCGGCAAACTAGCTGCTCTGATTTGCGGCTCTGGTAAGAAGGCGACGACGCCGACACCTTCGCCGACACCGTCACCGCCACCGACACCAGGGCCGGTGATCCCTTTCCAACGGTATTTGAACCGGGCCTACAAGCTAGCAAAGGACGCGCATGAACTAGGCCCCACGGATTTGGGTTTGAGAGCCTCGATCCCCATTTCCATATTCCTTCGGAGCAAAGGGCCTGATCATGAATATGCGGGTGTGCTCGATGAGATCGCCGGCGTGGGACACCACCTGGATCTTGAGGAGCATTTTTCAGCCAGTTTAATGAAAGTCGCAGCGATGTTTGCCGCTTACAAACTTCGCAAGGAAGCACAATTGCTGATCAAGGACATACAGGATCATAAGGAGACGGCCACCACCCCCGCCAATTTTTTCACCAAACTTAACCCCCGACTTCACCTTGATAAGATGGCAAAGCGGATCAAGACTGAGCCGGCCTTTATACAGGGGAAGGTAAGAAAGGAGCCCTCGTTCGCTGAAATACTCGCGGTGACTGGAAGTTTCGGCGCTCCGGCAACACTGGACGTTAACTTCACTGCCGATTTTCGTTCGCACATGCGGAAAATGATTATTCCGAGCGACAACTGCAGCGCGGGCGAATGCATATCCAGGCTCAGTTATCCCTACATCAATGTCGCTCTGATGCAGGATGGGTTCTTTAATGAAGCCACGATGAAGGGTATCTGGCTGTGCGGCGACTTCATCCTGCCCAAATGTCCTAATGTGTCCAAGATTCAACCTTTTATCAGAATCGAGACCGTAAACGACTGCGATCAAGTCGGTACTTTGGGCTGTGGCTCGGCGCAAAACACTACCTCAAAGGAGATGGCCAGGCTTTTCTTGAATATTTTGACGGAACAGCTGGTCGATCCTGACAGCAGTCGCGAAATTCGCGCCCTGTTACATGAGGGACAATTTGGCTCGCCGCCGGGAACAGCGCCTCCTGTTTTCCCTCCGCGTGTTCCACCAATGCGCGGAGGTGGAGCTTCACCGGACCCTTCATTTCTTACAAGGAACCTCGACGATATTACGATTGATCTTCTTTTTGACGTCGATGGCGTAAAGATCGGCCAGGGTCCGCTTAAGCCAGATCCTGCTCGGACCTTTGAAGTGAGGTCCGAAGGCCTATTGATAAAATGGAAGAAGATAGACCCCCTCAAGCCAGATTTCGATGCGACTCTGAAAAAGAAATTTGATGATTTGAATCTAACCGGCGAGGCTGCGGTGTGCTACCAAAACTTTAGCGGCGCGGGTGGCCAATTACATGACGGCATCGCCAAAATTATTCACAGCTCCGTTTTAGACTTCATCAACCGGGTTCCATTGCCTTGATATATGGCTGACGCGTTCCAATCCATGCTTATCCAGGCGGGGCTCGCGCTCGCTCCTCTTCGCGCTGTCAAGACGCCGGAGCAGGCAGTGGTGTTGTTTCGTCAACTCGGATACGAGATCCCGCCGGGAGCATTTGGTGTTGCCCTATCCGCACTTTCGACACAGGCAAATGAACTCATCAACGCTTTGCGTCAATTGGCAGAAGCTAGTGGCCAAGCCGGAATTGCTGTCGCAGTCGCCAAACTGCTTGAACGCCTGGTTGCAACTACCAACGCCATTCGCCAGTTACACGTTGAGATACAAGCCAGTGTCGGTGGCGCTCTTCCCAACATCGCTGACTTACCAAGACGCTTAACCGATTTCCTGGTGCTGGAGTATCTTGATCGTCAAAATCCTGAACTACATGCGACTCTCCACTTGCTGGGGTTAATCGAACACGAACCCAATCCACTCCCGCAGCAACCAACTCGGTTGATTAACTGGGATCGCTTCGGACGGATTTTGACTGAGCCGATCCAGATAGCCAACGACGTCTACGGCTGGGAAAGCGACTTCGACGTTACCAAGTTTCTCACCCGCATGGAAAGGATGATGCGCGCCTCAGGGATGCCGGGTGGCATATATCCTCAGCCGGCCAGCGCACAGTCCGCGCTGGGCAATACTGCAGCAGCTTTACCCGAGTTGCGACTCCCCATTTTGCAAAAAGGTCTCACGCCGGAAACCTACAGCCAGTTTGGGATCACTCTTTCTCCTGCCGAAGCACAGGGAAGTAAGAAGAAAGGAATCGCTCTGTTGCCCTACCTGATGGGGGCTACAGAGTTTGACTTCGCCGTCTGCGATCGCGGTGAGTTGGTGTTCGAGTCCACTGCCGATATCAGAGGCGTAGGACTAGTGATTCGTCCGCCTTTCAACGCCGAGGGGCTCTTGAATTTGACCAGTGAGTTTCGCGCCTCGATCCAAGTTCGGGAAAAACCCGCTCAGGCAGAAGAGACTATTCTAATCGGTTCGCGCGGCGGCACCCGGCTTTCCATACAGGGATTGGGAATCAAATGGTTTGTCGAAGGAGCTCCCGACAAGCTGGATCTGGGTTTTGAAGCTGCAGCCCAGAAGTTGCGGTTGGTTATTGCGCCGGGTGAAGGCGATGGGTTTTTGCAAGAGATCTTGTCGGGCTTGAACGTTCAGGCCGAGGCCGGGCTTGCGGTTGGGATGACGCTGTTGAAGGGGTTCACATTCAAGGGAGGCGCCCAGCTCGCCGTGCAACTTGGTGCACAAGTGAATTTAGGACCTGTCCAGATCGATGGCATGAGGTTGTCGCTGGCGCCAGCTAATGATCGTCTGGCTTTAGAGGTGAGTGCTGCTCTGAGATGCAAACTCGGGCCGGCGACCGCGGTAGTGGAGAGTGTTGGATTGCGGTCTGAGGTTCGTTTCCGACCCGGCAATCTGGGTCCGGTCGATCTCGACATCGGTTTCAAGCCTCCGAACGGAATAGGTCTGGTCATCAACGCGCCGATGGTAGTGGGCGGGGGGTTCCTGAAGTTCGAACCAGAGAAGGGGGAATACAGCGGAGTCCTGCAACTGGAGATCGCGGAGAAGATTGCGGTGAAGGCGATCGGTTTGCTGAACACGCGAATGCCCGACGGGAGCAAAGGGTATTCGCTGGTGCTGATTATCTTCGCGGAAGGTTTCACGCCGATCCAGCTGGGGTTGGGATTTAGCCTGACCGGGATCGGAGGGTTGCTGGGGATCAACCGGACGTTCGACGAAGAAGCTCTGCGGGCGGGGTTGAAGAACCACACGCTGGACAGCGTGATGTTTCCCAGAGATCCGATCCGCAACGCGCCGCAGATCATCAGTAACCTGAGCCGGGTGTTTCCGGCCGCCAAAGGCAGTCATCTGTTTGGACCGATGGTGCAGATCTCGTGGGGGACGCCGGCGCTGATCACAGCGGAGCTGGCGGTGGTGCTGGAGTTTGGGAAACGGCTGCGGTTGCTGGTGCTGGCGCAGATCGCGGCGATCCTGCCGAAGCGGGAGAACGATCTGGTGCGGTTGCAGCTGGATGCAGTGGGGGTAATAGATTTCGATCAGGGGACGGCGGCGCTGGACGCAAGCCTGTACGATTCGCGGCTGCTGAAGAAGTTCGCGCTGACCGGGGACATGGCGATGAGGTTGAAGTGGGAAGGGTCGCCGAACTTCGCACTGGCGGTGGGTGGACTGCATCCGGCGTTTAACCCGCCAGCGAACTTTCCCAAGCTGGAACGGATCGCGATCAATCTGTGCGCGGGAGACAACCCGCGCTTGAGGTGCGAAGCGTATTTCGCGCTGACCTCGAACACAGTGCAGTTTGGGGCGCGGGCGGAACTGTATGCGGCGGCGGCTGGGTTCAGCATACATGGGGACATCGGCTATGACGTGCTGATCCAGTTCGACCCGTTCGCCTTCGTGGCGGAGTTTCACGCGCAACTGCAGTTGAAGCGAGGTTCGACGAATCTGTTCAAGGTGCGGGTGGAAGGTTCGCTGGCGGGGCCGCGGCCGTTGCACATCAAAGCGAAAGCGACGTTTGAGATCCTGTGGTGGGACGTGACGGTGCGGGTGGACAAGACGTTGGTGAGCGGAGAGCGGCCGCCGGGACCCGCGCCAATCGAGGTGCTGCCGCGGTTGCAGGAAGCGTTGCGCAATCCGGCCAACTGGGT
>JAMQPI010000544.1 GCA_023717565.1 Pyrinomonadaceae bacterium
GTCTGCAAGGACAACCTGCCGCGAATTGCGGCATGGCGTGATGAGTTAAACGAACAGGGCTTGCGGGTAATTGCGGTGCACATGCCTCGGTATGAGGCAGACACGGATGTCGAAGCAGTACGAAACGCGATCGCTACCTTCAACATAACGGAACCTTGTGCCGTCGATAATGAACATAAGTTGCGAGAAGCTTTTCAAAACGACCAGGGGTACGTGCCGGCATACTATCTGTTTGACGCGGCGGGGAAACTGCGCAGTTTTGCTGCGGGTGAGCGCGGAGTCGATTTGTTGAAGGCGGCGCTTGATCGAGTACTTGAATCAACTAAGCAGGCCGCAGTGTCCTGATCTCAGTTCTAGGCGCCCACCAAGTTGGAAATTTGTCCGGCAATCAACATCAGCAGGAAAATACTCACCAGGGCCGCGCCCACGGCCAGACCTACCAACAACAGAATTATCAAGCCGACGAATAGCCAATCACTGATTTTGCCCTCGCGCGCCTCGTTAGCTGAAACCGTTGCGCGCTGGCGCAGCAACTCGATGTTCTTTTGATTTGATTTCCACCACGCATCAAAGAGGTCGCCGACCAACGGCAAGGATCCCACCGCGTAGTCGATGCCTAGATTAAGCCCCATGCGCAGTAAAGTAACTTTGGGAACGCGGTAGCGGACGGCTGAAGTTAGCACATACAGTGAGGCGAGCGTGGTAGCTGTGTCTCCGACTCCGGGAATCAGTCCCACGAGTGCATCAAGACCAATACGCCAGCCAAGCCCGGGAATGCGAAAGAAGTCATCCAGTAGCCAGCCGAGACGCTCCAGACTCTGCTCCACTTCGATAGCGCGCGCCGGTCGGCGGGTGCTGTCGCCGGCAAGTTCAATCTCTTCCGCCCTATAAGCTCTCATCATAATGACTAGCTGAGACCGCTATTCCCCCTTGTCTATACCTCACCTTATTCGCGTCATTTGTTGCCAAAAGAATTTACCCAGCCGGGCAAAGGCGGAAAACGCGTTCCGGTCTCCACTCTTTTCCTTGCCCGCGTTAGCCGGCAAACCCAACGACTTAGCAAGTTCCGGGTCCGGTTTGGCAATGTCTTCATCGCCTCGTTTGCTTGCCAGCCAGCGGTTAAAGGTACGAGCAACGGTCCTTCTTTGTTCGATTGGCGCCTCGGCAATAAATGCGACCCGCAGGTCGTCCAGGTCGGCAATCTCGAAAAGATTCGCCTGGTAGTAGCTTTGCAGGGCCGCAAAGAACTTCTCAGCGCCCAGCATTCGTTCGAGTTCGACGAACATCATGGCGCCCTTGGTCGAAACAATCGCAGCATATTGAAATGAGTTGCGATAGTCGCGAGCGGAACGGTTTGCGTCCATGTCTTCAC
The DNA here is from genome assembly GCA_023717565.1 of Pyrinomonadaceae bacterium. Lineage (GTDB taxonomy): Bacteria > Acidobacteriota > Blastocatellia > Pyrinomonadales > Pyrinomonadaceae > PSRF01. The sequence goes on from JAMQPI010000544.1 coordinate 1,373, forward strand.
CGCCGAAGGTACGATAAACCCGGTAGACTCCCAGCAGTTGGTCCTCCAGGACCGTGGCAGCGCGTTCGTCTCCATAGACCTCGCGGTAATAGAGCAGCGCTGACCAACAAGCCAGCGCTTCGTCCAGCACAGGTTCGCGGGCCGGGTTGTTTCCGACGGCCGCTCCCCACCACTGATGGGCCACCAGATGGGCAACCGTCCATTCCAGACTCTGTTCTACGGAAGGGCGTTGCTCGCGAATGATCTCGGGTAGATTCCGCATCGCCGGAGAATCGAAATCAACGTAGAAAGCACTGGCAATTACATTGAGTCCGGTGAATTCCGTGCTACCAAGTCCCGCCACCAGCGGAGCTTCGGCAATATTGATCGTTTTGAAGGGCGGTGGCCCAAAGCGCGTACTGAAAACTTTGAGCGCATTTGTTCCAGCCGTCAGTACGCGTTTGCCGGCTGTTTCGTGCTGGGGAAGAAAAATTGAACGCAGGGTCGTGTTCCCTACCACCGCTTCTTCAACGCGCAGCCCGCGACCGGCGACGAGAGCAAAATCTCGCAGAGAAGCGCCCTGATAGGTCCTTACGGTTTCGGCCTCTGACTTCTTCTCAAGCTCAGTGGCCGAAGTAAACACCATCACGCCGGAGGCTGCCTCCACGCTAACTTCGTAATCCGCCACTTCGTTGAAGATGATGTCCCCTACACTTGGCTCAATCTTGCGTTGCCATTCATCGTTATCGTGCACCGCCAACACCGGATAAAACGTGCCGAGCAGCATCAGGCCGCGACATCGAAAATTGACGTCTCGAGCCCGGCGGGTTTCCTTCTCGCCGCGCAGAGCGGCGCTGACTTGTTTGATTACGTGAGTCGTTATGCCGGTTTCCTCCGGATCGATTTCCGGCACGCTGCCTCTAAAGCTGACCAGGACTTCCGTTGATCCTCCGGGCGCAACGGCTTCGCGCAAGTTGATTCGCAGAGTCGTGCCCTGATCGTCAATGGAGAACGTCAAACGTTCGTTGTCTGCCCCCGAGCGCACTTCAGTAACTTCAATTCGCGGCTCATCAACTTCAGCAACGACGAGATCACCGGAGTTGGAACCCGAGACCAGTGCTGGCTGGGTGACCCGGAGGTTGGAATAGAGATGAAAGTAGAGAGCAGCGGTCGAGCGGTCCCCGCGATTGATCCAGCGCACGCGTTCTGAGCCTGAATACGATCGGGAGTCGAAATTGAGCTTCAGACGAATGTCGTATCGCGATCGTTCGGCGAGTTTGGATACGGCGGGCGCCGAGGACACTCGCGACGTTTCTTGCGCCATGGCTCGGCCGTGCGCGAGTCCCATAAGCAACGAAAGACCTATCAAAACACCGGTCAACGAATGCGGGGATCCGAGGCCTTGCAGCATGAAGGCGATCGTTGATTGCAGGCTTTGTGGTCGTCTAGACATGTACTTCCGTCTACGGCTTAGAAACGCTCCGAGGACCCTCTGTTATTACTACAGACCGAATAACGTCCCAACGAGTAATTCTGTCTACCACATCCATGCCGGTAACTACTCTGCCAAACACAGTGTATCCACCATCGAGGTGCGGCTGAGGTGAATGGGTAACAAACCACTGCGAGCCACCCGTATCTTTGCCTGAGAGTGCCATTCCAACCGCGCCACGTTCAAACGGCGCCAGGTTGATCTCGCAACGAATTTGATAGCCCGGCCCGCCGTTGCCGTCGCCACGAGGGTCGCCGCCCTGGATTACAAAATTGGGGACGACGCGGTGGAACGAGATGCCGTTGAAGTAGCGACGCCTGGCCAACTGCACAAAGTTGTCGACATTCAGCGGGGCCTCTTCCGGCAACAGTTCAATGGTAAATGAGCCCTTATTAGTTGACACTATTGCCTGCACATTCAGACCAATGCGCGACATAGCCCGCTTATAGTCGACGACAGTATTTCTGGTTTGCAACGTGCCGATGCGGGAGGCGAAGTCACCAGCGCCGCTCGCCTTCAATAATTCCACTGCCCGGCGGCGAATGAGATCATCCTGAGATTCGAGTGCCAGCTTAATGGCATCGTTGGCGGCGGTGCTCTTTTGCTTGTCCAGCGCTTCCAGAATTGCGAGCGCGGCATCATTCGAGACTTTATCGCGCAAGGCCGCCGGCAGGGCATCGGCCAAAGCCCGAGTGTTCCTTTCGTCCGGCGGCAGTTCACCCAATAATTCGGCCGCGGTTGCTCTGACAACAACGTCTCTTTCGGTTAAGTGCTTTCGCATTATTTCATCTGTTCCGGACTGCTTAAATGCGGCATAGGCACGCAGCCAGTCAGGCAGGGCCAGCACGGAAATAGGAGTGCATCGAACCGTAAGCACAGCGTCTGCTCTAACCCGAACCGGCGCGGCCTCGATTGGCTCGGGATTTCGGGGACATGAGATCATCTGGCTCAGATTACGGATGGCCTCGTTCTTAATACTGCTGTCCAGGAGCGGACTATCGGTCTTTACAGATGCCAGTACCGCAGCTCCCTGTGCCATTGCTGACAATACTCGCCATTTGTCTGTAGAAGCTTTAACGTTCACTGACCGAGTTCTTTGCAAGTCAATGGAATACAATTGGGGCGCAATACGCGCCTTGGCGATTTCCAACTCGGGCGCATCCTGGCCTTCGGCAGCGCGAGCCATGTCCACTAACTCGTATGCTGATCGCGATCTTGTGTTTTCTGCGATCCGGCCCAACGCCGCGGCAATTTCCAAAAGTTCATTAGTTTCCGCGGGACGGGCCAATCCCGGAGATGATCGCAGGCGCTGCCTGCCTTTCCTTACTGGAAGCTCGTTTGAGACAGTCGGTGCCAGGATCTGTTTAGCCCGCGTAACAAACGCTTCGATGGCGCGAGCGTCTTTCAGCGCACCTAGCGAACGAACCGCACTCACCCGAACCCGCGAATCTTCATCGCTAAGAGCCCGTTCAAGCAACGAGTCGAAAGCGGCTTTCTCTTCAGTTGCACCGAGAACGCGCGCGGCGTTGGCGCGGACGATTGGATCAGGATCAGTGGTTAGGAGCTTACGCAGTTGCTCGTTTCCGTCCTTAGCTCGCAGACGCGCCAGCGCGTTTGCCGCGTCGGCTCGGACGCGAGGATCGGAGGAGGCAAGAAATTGCGCAAGGACTTTGCCCGCACCTTCAGGACGCGCTCGCAGAACAGCTGTTAAGCCAAGCAGTACTATCTGGCGATCTGGATTGACCTTATACTTGTGCTCAAAATTGAGCATGCCCAGGATGGCCTCTCCCGCGGAACGTGCCTTCTCTCCTTCGACCTTGGGTAGTGCGGCGATAATCTTTCCCAGAGCCTCCATAATTCGTGCGTTTAGTTCCGCTGGCGGACGTGCTGGAATCAGTTCGGTGATTAGTGCCTCAACGGCGCTTGCCGCTTCAGTTTCGCCCAACGCAAATGCGGCCATTGCTCTGACGGCGTTTTCCTTGTCTTGTTGTAGCAAGGCCACCAGAGATGGAACTGCGCGTTCATCGCCGATACGCCCTGCCGCCAAAGCCGCCCGGGCACGCACCGCCGCATTCTTCTCCGACAATAAACCGCTCAGGTCTGCATCCCAGCGCCGCTCATCCTCAGCGCGCACGATTTGCAGCAAAATGTTTTGGGGGACTGAAGGCGTCGAAGATCTCAACGCCGCTGCCCGTCTTTGGGCGTGAACCTCACCCGCGGTGATAAAAAGAATCGCGAAGACAAAGAGTGCGGCGCAGAACACGCGCCTAAAAGGAACTAGCGCAAGAGTCATTCGGATCAAACTTTCGGGCTAACAGATTTTGTTGATGGGGCTCGACTCATCTGCACGCGCCTGGTTGTGGGGAAGTAGCTCTTTATGTATCAGGGACGCGCGGGTTCTCTGTCAAGCGCTCCACGCTCACCTGAATGCCCTTGGCCACTCCGAGTTGCGTTGATGAGGAGATCTCGCAAAGCTGAGTGGTGGAAATAGATATGACTATAACAAGCGACTGGCGGCCACAGGTGCCGCCCCTACAATGTAAGCGCCTCGCCAGTTACGGCGAGGCGCTTTGAAATCTCAAGTTGGGCTACTGCTTAGTTGGCTACGTTCGAGACATTGGTAACTTGCGACGGTTTGGCGACGTCTGCGGGCTTACCAGGATCCGCGGGCCTCGTCGCGCCATCAGCGGTAATGGGCTTCATGCCGGTGGCATCGAGCGGTTGATTCTTGTTCTTGTCGGCAGCGGCGCTCATTTGGAGCATCTTGCAACTACCTTCAAAGATGCCGCCCTGCTCGATCACCAGCGAAGGAGTCTGAATGTTGCCGTTCACCTTTGCCGCCCGGCCCAGTTCCAGGCGCTGCGTCGCTATGATGTCCCCATTGATCGTGCCGTGGATAACGGCCACCGCTACCTCAATATTGGCATCGACTTTCCCATTTGCGCCTACGATCAAGGTCCCGCTACCCGAGCTAACCCGTCCTGAAAGATGCCCGTCGACTCGGAGCATCGCTTTGAATGTCGCTTCACCGGTCACCGATGTGCCGTTGCCCACAAAGCCGCTCAGCGTGCCTTCTTTAATGTCCCGGGCCAGAGTCTCGCTCTCAGTCATCGCTTTGGCCGAAATCTGTTCCCCGGCAGGCTTCGCATCGCCCTGGTGTGAAGGGTAGTTATTTCGGGGAGAGTTATAAGCCGACGCGTCTTGCTTATCGCTTGTATGTTCGTCGTCTTGTTGATCCTTTGCGTTCTTTCCTATCCTAAGCATTGTAACCTCCGTAAATTTGGCGGCGCGATGAGTTCAGTCACGAGTGTCATCGGGGCGGTAGCAGCAACAAAACGACGCGCATACCTTTCAGTGGTGGATTGATTGCTAGTTTGGTTTTCTAGCCTGAATGGTCACCGCCCAGAAGCGGGCACACATCATAAACAAACTGGACTACCAGTGTCCAGCCCTGTAACGAAAATGTATTGCAAATCCTCCACTTGTCACATCGCTTCAGTCCGGCATTTTCGGGCTGGAGTGCTTCTCAAAATCAGACGCCCACGAGCGTTACAACGCGAAACTCGTCTTTATTCATCGGCCTGGCGGGCGCTGACTCAGTTCCATCGCCACCAAACCCATTCACAACGTTGGAGGGGAATCTTGATCCAATTGAAATACAGGAAGGACGCCGGGCCGGGGACCGCTGATTAGGCTGAATCAGCAATTTGTTCTTTAGCGATCATCGTGCAGATACCCTCAAAAATAGCCCCGTTTTTGATCTCAATCGATCTGGTCCAGATGTTTCCGTAGATCTTGGCGTTGGGTCCAATCTCAACCCGTTCGCGCGCCACGATATCGCCGTTAACGGTGCCACCCAAGATGGCCACCGCAACATCAACATGGGCGTCTAGTCTTGCGCTTACGTCAACGATCAGCGTCCCCTTGGTTGAGTAGACAGTTCCAGCTATGTAGCCATTGACCCGAACCATATCTCGGAAGCTCACTTCACCAGAAAACTCCGGCTCGCCGAAAAAAGACCGCGTTCTCTGCCGCACGTTCAGACTCCCACCACTGCCGCCCAACTGACCGGTGGCAATACCATCGAGGTTAAGCGATCCCTTGCACTGGGCCTCTCCAGTTATCAACGGGAGTTTTGTTTGATGGTCCTTCAGATCATTACGAGGAGGCGCGATTAGCGGAGGGTGTTTCCCGGAGACGACCGACTGGATCGGCACAGCGGACACTGCCAGAATTGGCGGCTCTTCGATCGAGTAATGATCGGTGACCGACGACGCGGCCTCGGGTAAAGCAGAACTCGCAGGCGTAGACGTGGCCCGACCGCCTGGGGTGTTCGGTTTCCTTTTGATCTCCAACATAGCCAACTCTCCAATGAGACTGGTCTAGCTGTACAGAGTTCGTTGGATCTTGATTGTGGGAAAGTAAACCGCACTGACTGGGGACCCGTTTACCGGGGTCGCAGAGAGCGCAAACGCCTTGGAGTGCCGGGAAGGTAACACGAACTCCGCTGAATCTCCAAGACTTTTTATGCACCGGACAAAGGAAGTCTTAGCAGCGGATTTGCGCGGATGAACGCGGATTCGAAAAAGCCGACAATCAGTTGGGTGGCCTAGCTCCTGAATCCGCGTTCATCCGCGGCAGAAATCCCTTAGGTGGTTGGACGTGGACGCAGCTTGTTGTCAACGGTCCAGCGGACGTGGCATGCTCAAGGCGATCAGATCGAGAGGAGATTCGGAACCAGAATGCCGCCGGAAGACAAGACCAAAACCAGATTGCTCCGCCGCGTTGGCGAAGCGATTGAACATTTTGGAATGATCCAGAATGGCGACCGGATCATGGTCTGTCTTTCAGGCGGCAAGGACAGTTACACCTTGCTCGACTTGCTGCTCGATTTGCAACCACGAGCTCCGGTAAGCTTCGATTTAATAGTGGTAAATTTGGATCAGAAGCAACCAGGCTTTCCCGCTCATGTCCTGCCAGAATACCTGACCAGTCGCGCGGTCCCGTTTCGCATCGTGGAAAGCGACACTTATTCAATCGTCAAACGCCTGGTGCCCGAAGGAAAGACTTACTGCTCGGTTTGCTCGCGCTTGCGCCGCGGGATTCTCTACAATGTTGCGGTCGAAGAGCGCTGCAACAAGATCGCCCTGGGCCATCACGCCGACGATATCATCGCTACCTTTCTGCTGAACGTGTTCTATGGCGGCACACTCAAGACCATGCCGCCGGTCCTGCGTTCGCAGGATGGACGCAATACAGTTATCCGACCGCTGGCCTATTGTCACGAGTCAGACATTATTGAATTTGCCAGGTCTCGAGAGTATCCAATCATCCCTTGCGATCTGTGCGGCTCTCAATCAAATCTTAAGCGCGCGCGGACCATGCGTCTGATCACCGATCTCGAAAAAGAGATGCCCAACATTCGGGCGTCGATGTTGACGGCGCTGGGCAATGCCGTGCCCTCTCATCTGCTTGATCGAAAACTTTTCGACTTCGCGAAACTCGAACCGGCTACCGGTGACGTGGAAGCAGAACTCGATCTGGCTCTGGGCCACAGTGATCAAGGCTTTAGTCAGCAACTTGTTTCGTTGCCTTAGGACTATTTGGAGTGCGGCGGCAAGGCTTTGCGCGACGCCGCTTTGGGTTGATGAGCCCTAAGTACTTTACAGAATCC
>JAMQPI010000560.1 GCA_023717565.1 Pyrinomonadaceae bacterium
TCCTGTTGCGAGCCAGGAAAAGGGTGCTGGTGGGGTCCAAAAACGCCGGATTGAGGTCAGGATTTTGGTTCCAATTCCAATAGGGTAAACCGAACTTGGCGTTTCCTGTCAGCTTCTGACATATCTTCTCAAAATAAAACAAGTATGCCCTGTGCCAATCAAAGAAATGATCAGTACCGTGTTCGCAAAAGTTAAAGCCGGCATTCGTACCGTGTATTGTTGCTTGAGCAGTCCAACTTCGCCCATCACCCGCGGCTAAGGCCTTCATTGCCGTCACAGCCTGTCTATAGGTGTTGATGTCAGCATCCACTTCGGCCGAGCCGGTTCTCAATCGGCGCCTTATCGGTCGGTTCCTGATGGCCTCTGCTATTTTGTCGCAGCCGCCCATAGAACCCATTAGCAGGGCCACACTGACAAAGCCGAGACCCTTGATAAAGATACGCCGGCTCAGATTGTTTGCAGGATTCAGATCTTCAAAGTCTGTGGGGGTAAGAGTTTCCATAATATTTTACTTAGTAGCGCTGACGTCGTTGGTGTCGCCCGTACAGTTAAGGTGCGCCCGGTTTGGAAAACTTTAAACCGCTGATACCGAGGGTTGGATTTGGCGAGTGCAAGGATCGCGCAGAGGCTCGTGAGAACCAGCCCTCCAAAAACGGCCGCACGATACTCCCGAGCTAATTAAAAGTCAATCGCACCTTAGCCAATCCGTTGCTCGACAACGGTGACAAAATCGGAGACTGACAGTATTCCTTCTACTAACGCTTTCAGGCCGCTCCCTTACTCGTGGCAACGGAGAGATCTACGGATTGTCCACGATCGACTCGTGCCCGCGGAGTCGTGATTGACTGACGACGGTGCCCGCTGGCTTACGTTTCTACAGGCCACTCTGGAAATCTCTCCTGGTTCCAATTTGACCGCCTCTAAGCGAGGGATGGGGGCCAAGTTGGGATTTGTCGGTAACATCAGAAACCCTCTGCTGTACTTGAAATATCTTGTGAACGGCAGCGTCCAACCAAACAAAGACATCTTTAGAGCCGTAACCTGCCAGCGCACCGGCGGCGAAGTTTGTCAGGATCTGGGGCGTATTGATGTCTGCAGTTGTTACGCTCCCACCGAAAGCCACGATACTGCTCCGGATCAACGCGTAGACAAATAGCGCGAGCGTTACTCCCATCCACGGAGCGGTTACATATTTCCAGGCAAACCGTTGGTTGAAACCATTGTAATAATTGAGAGTACTGCGGAGCCCGTTAATGATCCCTCCCAGCCCGCCGGCTATGACCGTAAAGGCCACTACGCGAAAACTGGTCTTGTTGAGCGCTACCAGATCATACTTGAGGAGGCGCAGTAGAAAATGGTTACCAATCCAGGTGTCAAAAAGCAGCCAGCTGAACACTACGAGCAAGCTCAGCAAATACAGAATGCAAAGCACTGCTGCTGTTCTGTCGCGTTTCTTTCGTAGGACTCGAACAACCCTTCGCAAGCGACCTTTGATTTGTGATTTCTTCTTAGGCATGGCTTTCTTCCTGCTTACTGCAACATCAAATGAGGCGTTCCCACGAGCGGCGAGTTATTGAGCAAGATGAGGGGCGTCACTGCTCGTCTGGAAGTCAACTACAGGCCTCTCTTGCAACCATAGTGCCGCTGAACCTTCCTTCACTATAGGGCTAAGAATCGTTGCAGTGATGGCCAAACGAAGAAGACAGGGTCGAAGTGGATGTCTACAAAAGGCGACGTTACTACACGTTTGTGTAGGTTTAGAAATAAACGCGGACGGCAAGTTGGATTTGCCTGGGGTCCTCTGTGGCGCTTATGCCGCCGAAGTTCGCCGCTCCCAGAGTAGTAACCGGATTAGTGAAGTTCGGGTGATTGAAAGCATTGAAGACCTCGGCTCGAAGTTGCAGCCGCGCTTTTTCCGTGAACTTGAAATCGCGCACGAGCGAAAGGTTGGTGGCAAAGTAAACCGGGGCGCGTACGTTTGACAACGTGCGTGGTGCATTGCCGAGTGTGAATGGCGCGGGCTGCGCAAACGCGCTACGGTTAAAGTACTGAGCGAGCAGATCTCCCTCACTCACTCCCGAACGTACCGGGTCGCCAACCAGGTTAGGACGCAAGTGGATAAAGCCCAAGCCTTGCAATGACGGGTTCGTGGCGCTGATCGAAAGCGGAAATCCGCTTTGCGCCTGGATAATCGAGTTAAATGTGAAGCCGCCCAGGACTTTCGCTGCCAGGCCACTGCGCACGTAGCGATGGCCGCTCCCGAAAGGCAATGCCCAGGAGAGATTTCCCACGAAGCGATGCTTGACGTCGAAATTCGAAAGCGCTTTATCGGCGCGACGGTTGTAGTAATTCTGATAGTTCTGGGCCTGGAAGGTGACGTTCACTGAGATTCCAGTCAGGTCGTCAAGCAGCTTTGAGAACGTGTAAGCGCCGGTAAAGACCAATCCATCATTGAACCGACGCGAGACCTTGATCTGCGCTGAATGGTAGGTAGAATGCGCTTCGTTCTGACCGTACGCGACTATGTTCCCGAACTGTGGATGAGGGCGCAACAACTGCGCCACCGTGACCGTCGATCTTGCCAGAATCGAACCCGCCGGCGGTCGTTGATCGACCGGCAGAGTAAGAAACGGATTTGCCACAGAAACGTTGCCGAGGGGTTGGCCGTTGACGGTGGTGGCGGCAATCGCCAGCGCCTCGTTTGAGAGTTGATTAAGGTCAGTCGCGCCACTGAGCAGACCGATACCCGCACTTCCCGAGTAGGCCACGTCAACCAGCAGATGCGCAGGCAACTCTCGCTGAACATTCAAATTCCATTGCCAGATGAGTGGTTGCCTGGTGTTGCGCAAACGCACCGGAGTTGTGAGTTGGCCGTAGCTCGTCAACGGTCCAAGGTAACGGCCGGCTGGCTGAACTATTCCCTGCGGAAATGGGTTGCTCAGATTGGTGCCCGGCGTCGGTGTCACGTTTCCATCAATTGACGCTATGAATCCGGTCTCAGCCAGGTCAGCTAATGCATAAGTAACCGCATTCAAGCCGCCGCCAGAAAGCGGTGCGTAGAATCCTCCAGCCCCTCCCCGCAAGACAGTCTTCTCATTTAGCTTGAATGCGAAGCCCAGGCGCGGGCTCCAGTTATTGAGGTCGCGATCGTAGTTTTCACGACTTGTTCCTGTGCCGCGGCCGGCAGCAGTAACCACACCAAACAGCGGAATTGTTCGGGTTCCCAAATTAGTAGTGGCCGGGAAATTTACGGTGATCTGATTGACTGGAAACATAGCAGCGGGATCGAAGTTTGTCAGCCGGTCAAAGCGTTCTGTATTCGGCAAATCCGCTTCCCAGCGCAACCCGAGATTGAGCGTCAGGCGACGGCTGACGGTCCAATCGTCCTGAACATAAAACGCGTAGTATTTGTTTTGGATAGCCAGCTGGGGAGCGATTCCCAACCGGCCAGAGGCCGGATTGCCGAGCAGGAACGAGGCAATAGCGTCTCCGGATTGCTGGGTCGATTCCGTTGGCGTGCGTGCCGTGAAGGCGCGTGTGAAAGTGAAGTTACCGGCTGGATCATCGGGCCGGTAGTTATAGGCGCGATACACACGCTCGTTAGCCCCGAACTTCAGCGAGTGACTGCTTCGCAACCAACTCAGATCCTGATTGAAGCTGAAAGAGTCCTGATTGTTTTTGAAATTCCCGAAGTTGCGGAGTGGTCCCAGCGAGGTGTAGCCGGTCGGCTGAAAGGTCGGAAAGACGCCGGTATCACCGGAGGCCGCAGCCAGATACGAAGGAAAGCCGAGCGACGTCGGATCAAATCCTTCCGAGAAATACTGCGAAACGTTATTGAAGCGGGTGCCGCCAGCGTTAAGGTGTAACACGAATCTAGGCGAAAGCGTGTCGACATAGTTGACCACAACTGAGCCGGGCACGGAGGTTTGACTCGGATTTGGCTGCGGTGAAGCAATGCTGCCCGGGAAAGGGCCGGAGTTGAACAAAGTATTGTCGTCCTTGATGAAACGCAGAAAGAATTGCCGCGTCGAGGAGATGTTGTAATCGATGCGGCCAGTGTACTGGCGATTGTCAGTTGTCAGGATCGAGTTGGCTATGTAGTTATTCGTTCCCGATGCGTTGGGCAAAGGATAGTAGGACAATGCTGCCTTCGCCACCGGGTTGATCATCGACGTCGGTATGACGTTGTTAGCAAACGCGATGCGCGAACCAGCACCGGGCTGGTTCGCCGGAACGACTGCGCCAGGAACATAGATCTGCCCAATGCGCGCGCTAATCAGGTTGCCGTTGGTATCGCGCACTGTAACACCGGGTATCACACTGCCCAGCAACGCCGAAAAATCGCCGTTGCGCATCAGTGCTGTCGGCACCGTAGACTGACGTTGCAGGGTCTGCGAGATTTTTAGCGCCTCGAAGTTGAAAAAGAAAAACAGTTTGTCGCTTCTACGGGCACTGGGACTGCCTTCGCCGAATCGAGGCAAATACGCAGGGCCACCGATGTTGCCCCCGAACTGGTTGAAGCGCAGCTTTTCCTTTACTCCGGCGGGACTCGCATTTACAAAAAAGCTGCGCGCGTCCAACGCGTCGTTGCGCACATACTCCCAGGCTGTGCCATGAAACTCGGTACCGCCGGATCGGGTCGAGATGTTGATCGCACCGCCACCGGTGCGCCCATACTCAGCAGCGTAAGCATTGGTTAAGATTCTGAATTCCTGAACCGCGTCGGCCGAGGGCTTCAGGGCCACTCGATTGTCCCCTTTGTTGGTCAACGTGAGGCCGTCAGCCAAGACTTCGTTGAATGATGTTCGTCCGCCGTTGATGGAGACCTCTCCGGTTGCTGTTAGATCAGGATTGGCCCCGCGCGCACTGGCAGAGACGTTGACCCCCGGTTCCAGCTGCGCCAGTTGCAGCACGCTGCGCCCATTCAATGGCAAAGCGTCCACACGATCCCGGTCGATGACGCCTCCGAGCGAACTGGTAGTCGAATTCAGCAAGGGTAGGTCAAACCCCGAAATATTCACCGTTTCCCGAATATCGCCCGGTGATAATTCGACGTTGACTTCCGCTGTCTGCCCCACCTCAAGTCGGATGCTTGGCTGCTGCTGACTTTTGAAATCCCGGGCCTGTATCTCGAGTGCATACAGTCCAGGCTCGATCAAGGTGAAACTGTATTGTCCACGTTCATCAGTGGTGAAAGTTCTCTTTAGACCGGTGGCGGTTTGGATGAGGGTCACGGTCGCCCCGGCCACCACTCTCTCGTTGCTATCAATCACACTGCCTTTGAGCGTGGCCGTCGCCGTTTGAGCATTTGTCGAACTCGCGATCACAATCATCAGCACGCTGCCAATGATCATGGCTTGAAGGGTGTTTGGCTTCATGTTTTTTCTCCTTGAAAGGAACCTTGCCCCGACATGTTGCAAGCTCTCGGTTGTCATCGCTGTCCACAAAACGTCCATTGCGACTGCTGAAGTCGAATGAGTAATCGACCAAAACCGTTCTGTTAGGGGGCGTTCATCAAAGAAGCGTCATCAGACCGCCGGTATGCCAGAAAAGAACCCGATCAGTCGATTTGAAAACTCCTGCGCGGCAATAAGCAATCAGTCCTGCCGCAGCCTTACTTGTGTAAACGGGATCGAGCAAGACGCCTTCGACCTCGGCGAACAGCCGGCTGGCTTCGGCTGACTCCGCACTGGCAACTCCATACCCAGGACCAACGAAGCGATCGTCAATTAACAACTCTTCATGTTCGGCACGGTTCGGTAGACCAAGCCGTACGAGCATGGGATCCAAGGCGCGGCGCACACTCTCGCCGATGCTGTCTGCCGGGTCGTCAGCACTGATCCCCAGGATCCGCAAGTTGTCGTAACCAAAGAGCCGCTTTCCTGCTTCCAGGCCCGCTTGAGTGCCACCGGACGATGTGGCGAAAACGACAGCGTCGAATTGTTCAGCTAGTTCGAGTTGCTGTAACCCAATCTCTTCCATCGCGGCCACCATCCCGAACGAACCAACCGCGTTGGAAGCTCCCAGAGGAATCTTGTAGACGAGCTCTCCCCGCCTCGATAGCGTCGCGGCGAGTTCATCCATCTTTTGGTCGCGTTCGGCGCGCGTCGTCACGGCATGTACTTCAACGCCGAGAAGCTCAGCAATCCGAGCATTGGCCCGGGCTTCTTTGGGATCGCCCCCATTCAGAACGAGCACACACTTGAGCCCCAACCTTCTGGCTACCAGGGCAGCTGTCCGCGCCAGATTAGAAGTGACCGAACCAGTGGTGATCACAGTCGTCGCTCCTCTGGCCTGAGCATCTGCCATGGTGTATTCCAGCTTGCGAAGCTTGTTGCCTCCGCCGAAGTATCCGGTCAGGTCGTCCCTTTTGATGTAGAGCTGTGGTGCTCCCGGGATCAATCGGCTGAGTCGATCGGCGCGTTCGATCGGGGTGCGAAGATTGGCTAGACGCAGTCTGTTGATGGCGCTGAACCGGTCAAGCGCCGATTCCTTAACGACGCCTCTGCCCGCCAATATGGTCGCGGGTGCAGGTGCGCCGAAATTGTTCTTACTTATGTTCATAAATTACCTCTTGCGCAAAAATAAAAAAGCCGCTCGACCTGAGCGGCTGCAGTGTTGATCATAGTACAGAAATTCCTATGGCATACACTCGCTCCGCCCGCGGAAAAACGGACAACAGAACACACAGACACAGCAAGCGGCCATGGCGGCGTTAACTATCGTCGCGGATACCGACGCGGGTTCTTTAGCAAGCGTAGCCTTCATCACGTTGGTTTATACAGTGGCGACACCGACCGGGTCAACCCAATAGTTTTTATGGCCCGATAAAAACTCATTCAGGGAACTCACGGATCTAGTTACGTGAGGGTAATTGCAAGCCGCAACGATAATTTCGCGGAAATCATCATGAATTTGTTGGGATCCATAACATATCCCAGGGCCTGAAGCGCACGGAAAGAACTCGAGTCTATGTGCGGTAGCGCACAGACACGGTTTCTACGTTGGCTTAGAGTGCCGTCCTCGAAAACGGCGTCCGGGGTCAGAGATAGATAGATGAACGGGTCCTTGGGTTGTGAAACCGGATCCTAACCGTTTACGAGTCGCTTCCAACTAGAGACACTTTGTGTATGAGGTGGAGCGGTGTCAACAGTCCGTAGGAACCCAAAAGTGGGGTAAGGCCACAGGAAATTGCATCCTTGAGCAGATAGTCGTTATCTCTACTCTGCGCATTTGGTGTCGACATTTCCTTCTGGGGTTTAAACTTTACACTTTGGGAAAAAATCACTAATCTTCGACCGTCGGGAATACGTCTCGCCCTTCTCATTGAGTGGCTGAAATTCTGCCGAGCTTCCTCGTACACTCGCTAGACGGCAGCCTCGAAACACTAACGTTTAATGGTCCCTGAAGATGCTGTGAACTTGTTGTTAACTGGAGCCTCACTCCCTTCTCCCGACCGAGAGTCCCGCTCCTGTTAGTCTCACGTCAACCACTAAGAAGGAGAAAGATAATGGCTACCAATAGGAACAGGAAAGCAAAAACAAAAGAGGACAGAGGAAATGGGGGTTCCGAGATCCTTACAGGAACGAACGGCGACGAAGTTCTTCCCGGTACTACGGGACGGTACTTAGTCTTATTGCGTGAGGGTGTGGGCAAGGCTGGAGCCAAAGCCCTTTGGGACACGGCCGGGTTGAGAGCCGCCAGCGCGTCTGATTTCACAGATGGTGGCGTAGAGGCCAAACAGCTAGCGGAGGCAGAAGCAATCCTGTTTGAAGACCTGGGAGTCGCTGTCGTCGACACACCACCCGAACAGATTCAGGCTCTCAGCGCCGCGGCGGCAGAAGAGAATTCCATTTTGGCCATCGAGCCGGAGCGGGTCGTCTATGCCATGCCAGCCGCCACGGCACCCGCTCGCACAATTGTGACAGAAGAACCAGAAGGAGACTTCTTCACTGCGCCTTTGCCTGCCGAGATCAGTCCTATTCCCACTGTTGCAGCCGGTGTTCCGATTGAATTTCTTCGGGGCTACCGCGACGCCGTTAACCATCTCGTTGATAAACTGCTCGCGGCCGGTGGCGCTGCTGAGGGCATTTCCGAAGAAGCTGTCATCGCCGCATTCAACGAAGCGGAACTGACCTGGGGCTTGCAAGCTACCAAGGTGCCCACTTCACGTTTCAGCGGCAAGAACATCAAGGTGGCAGTCCTTGATACGGGGCTCGATCTGGGACATCCCGATTTCGTGGGTCGGCAGATTAGCTCGCGATCTTTTGTTGCTGGTCAGGCGGTACAAGACGGGCATGGACACGGCACCCACTGCATTGGCACTGCCTGTGGTCCAAAACGACCAAGTCAGCTGCCGCGCTACGGTATTGCCTTCAACTCCGAGATCTTCGCCGGTAAGGTGTTGAGCAACCAGGGTAGCGGCGGCGATGCTGGAATTTTGGCAGGCATCCAGTGGGCGCTTACTAACAAGTGTCACGTAGTCTCGATGTCGCTGGGCGCGGGTGTCTCGCCCGGACAAGGCTTTTCGCAAATATTCGAGCAGGTGGCCCGACGAACACTTGCGGCGGGCACACTGATCATCGCCGCCGCCGGTAATGATAGTGCTCGACCGGGCCTTATCAAGCCTGTCAGCCATCCGGCGAACTGCCCGTCGATAATGGCAGTCGGGGCGCTCGACCAACAAATGAGAGTAGCCTTCTTTTCCAATGGCGGACTAAATCCGTCGGGCGGTCAGGTGGACATTGCGGGACCGGGAGTTGCTGTTATCTCCAGCTTCCCGAGACCGACGCTGCGTCGCACGCTTAATGGAACAAGCATGGCCACGCCACACGTCGCCGGAATCGCAGCCTTACTTGCTGAGGCGAACCCCGGAGCCCGCGGACGCGCACTGGCAAGTCTTTTGATTCAAAGCGCCCGGCGTCTGTTGTTGCCTGCACGGGATATTGGTTCAGGTCTCGTCCAGGCACCATAGGGTGCCGGTCAGCTTGATTCGCTGAATCTATGCTGCACGGCAAGCAAGCTCGTTTGGGCTTCTTGCCGTGCAGTAATGGTAAGCTCTGCGTACTGGGGAGGCGTCACATGCCAAAAGTAAAACTCTCGCTCTCGGTAGATGATCAGCATCTGAGCAAATTCTCTGAAGTTGTTAAGGAGGTCGAGAAAGCCGGGCTGACGGTCGACGAAAAACACAGGGATATCGGCGTGGTAAACGGTTCGATCGAGAAAGACAAGATTGACTCGCTTCGCAACGTCGAGGGCATCGAGCACATTGAGGAGGAAAGGGAGATTCGGATCCCACCGCCAGAGAGTGACATTCAATAAGCGTTTAGCCACAACCTCCATTCGGCCCAATGCTGACCCACGGTTACTGGTTCGCGGGCGATCTTGACTAACTCTGCTATCCTCACCACCTATGTTCCGCGATCCGCGCTTGTCCCGGATGGCCGCGTTCCTCGGG
>JAMQPI010000578.1 GCA_023717565.1 Pyrinomonadaceae bacterium
AAGCACAACCGCGTCGGGATCGTTCCACCACAGTCGCCCGTTCTGCCAGTTGCGTTGCAGGTTTTGGCGCGCTGTCGTGGCTACACGTTCCCAGGTCCGCTTGATGTCATTAGAGCTGCGTGAGCCATGAATCAAGCCGAGTGAAGCCCAGATCGGATGATTACAACCGAGAATAAAACTATCGCCGGCGCCGCGCACAACTGCCTGCATGCCGCGGCGATAGGCTTCAACACGTGTCGCGCGCGGGTCATGAAAACGACCACCATGAATCGCCCCCCAGAAGTTTGCATCGAGCTTGAAATAAGTACAGCCCCAATCGCGGCGCATGGTCCGGAACAGATCCTCATAGTGCTGCTGCACCTGCGGATGCGTGCCATCCAGGACGTACCATGGCCCGCGACGCCAACCTCCGAAGGTAACTTTATCCGATCGCAAAGGCTTGCCTTCGTCGTCTTTCACAAACCAACCGGGATGTTGCTGGAAGAGATTCGACTTCTCTTCCGCGATGAACGGAGCCACCCAGATCGCCGGCTCAAACCCCCGGGCACGTATCTGTTTCAGCACGCCTTGCACATTGCCCCCGAAGGCTGCTCCGGTCTCCAGCCAATCACCCATTGCCGGTTGATAACCGTCATCGATCTGAATGTACTTGAGTCCGGGCGATTGCCTGGCAATGAAATCGAGATTGTCGAGTACTTGTTGAGCGGTGACGCGTGGACCAAAACAGTACCAGGAACACCAGCCCGCGGGTGGAACCGCGAACAGCAACCTGGGATGGTTCGCCTGCAGCCGTTGTCCCAGCTCAGCCAACAACTGTTCGCGGTCGGGCCCCGACTGAAACATAAACTCTTCCAACTGCCAACCCTCGCCAGGTTTCAGATCGAGTCCTTCCGTGTCAACGACCACTTTCAGTCGTGAACCATCCAGATAGAACTGGCCGCTGAAACGGCGGCAAGAGGTAAATGCGAGAAGATGATTCTTTCCAGTTATCTCGGAAAGGGTAAACAAACCGTAGAACGCTTTGGCCCCTTCCGGAGCCGGCAGCCGGTAGTGTTTAGCGTCGGTGTAGTTGCCCAGATCAGTGGGCTGGCCCAATGTGCCGCCAGTCTGCGTCAGCATCTGAAAGCCCTCGCCGTACAGCCTGGTTTCGGCCGGCAACGGCAATGTCAAATCGAAAAGCACAACCTCTTTTACCGGCACGCTCGCAACACCTTCGTTGATCAAGCGAGAGCTGCAGATTGGCCCCTTCCAACGTTGGCTAAGTCGGACTTGCTCTATGCCGCGGGGATCACCAACGGGCACCACAGCGCCGGTCCCATATATAAAGGAGTGCCGGGTGAGACCATTCGCCTTTCGGTCCTGGCCGCCGGCAATTATCGGAACCGCCGACAACACCGGAGACGCGAGCGCCAGCGCCAGGATTTCTCTTCTGGTCATTCCCCTTCCCACATTTCCTCCACTAGAGATCGATCAATTCCAAAAGAGCAGCTCAAGGCCCGCTAGCATTCAGGTCAGGAAGGGTGGCTTACCCTTGCCACTAAGCGGCTTGCTTCGGCTTCGCCACCCCCAGTGCGGTAAGGCTCCGCCTTTCCGTGAACTACTCAATTTTCACTGAGGCTATGCCTCCCTCGGACTCCGGAGATCAGACTCCATCCCATCTCTCATTTCCCATGCTCCAACACAATGACTGTGGCAATAGGATCCGATGCGCTTGCGGGCACAGTGACGGTTATACCTTCGCTGCCCTGAGTCACTAACAGTTTGTCCGTTGGATTTGCCAGCAGATACGCCTTCGTTACCGGCTTACTCAGCGCCGGCACTTTGAGTTTTCCATCCGCGGGCCAGTCGAAGACATGCAAATAGACCCTGTCTGGTTTGCTGGTAGCGCGACCAAATGGCAGCTCTGCTTGAAACGGACTGGCGGTGGTGGCGTAAATAGCTTCACCATTCACTCTCATCCACTTACCCACTCCGGCAAGTCGCTCAACGCTGGGCAGGGGAATCAATCCATCTGCCATTGGGCCAACATTGAGCAGATAGTTGCCTCCCTTTGAAGCGACATCAATCAAATTTCTTACAAGCGTCTCGGTGGTCTTCCACTCGTCGTCGTAAAACTTGTAACCCCAGGTGGTGTTCATCGTCATGCAGCTTTCCCAATCAACACCCGGCAAACCACTGGGAGGAATGCGTTGTTCAGGCGTGCCGAAATCACCTGAATATTCGCGGTCAGTCTTGTTCATCCCCTGCATTCCCTGGCGACCCTTGCCCACGCGATTGTTAATGATGATGTTGGGTTTGAGATCTCGGACGAAGCGGTACAGATCCTGTCCGTCCTCTTCAGTCCACCAGTCCTGCCATTCACCGTCGAACCAGAGAACCGCCGGATCGTAAGCATCGACAAGCTCGCGCAACTGGGCTTTCATGTATTTTACATACTCTTCCTTGCCGTCGGGTCGCATCCTGGTGGTTCGGTTTCCGGCGGTGGGGTCCTTGCCTGGTGCGTCGACGTATTGCGACGGGTGATGCCAGTCGACAATGGAATAGTAGAAACAGAAGACCAGACCTTGACGCCTGGCTTCGGCGGCCAGTTCCTTGATTGGATCGTTCTTGTAGGGAGTGAAGTCGACGATGTCGTAGTTACTGACCTTGCTGTTGTAGATGGCGAATCCGTCGTGATGCTTCGAGGTGATGACGATGTACTTCATACCGGCATTTTTCGCGATGCTCACCCACTCGCGAGCGTTAAACTTCACCGGATTGAATTTTGGAGCAAACTTCTCATATTCAGCCCTGGGGATGTTGGCCCACTCCATAATCCATTCGCCTATTCGAGTCGAACGCTGTCCCTTGTATTCGCCGGCGGGCACTGCATAGAGACCCCAATGGATGAACATGCCGAAGCGGGCCTCGCGCCACCACTTCATCCTCTGATCGCGCTCAGCCGTGGTTTCAGCGGGCTGGAGCGCGGCATTGACAGCGGGAACTCTAATCACACGTTGTGAAAACGATGAAGTGGCGACGAGCGATATGGCTGCCGCCAGCACAGCTGCTATCAGAGACGTTCGGAAAGAGTTGCTCATGTTCACTCCAGTTCAAAAGATTTCAATAACAAATAAAAATATCACCGCCGTCCCCAATATGATCGGACCGTTGTTTACCGCTTCGCGATAGAAACTCTGACACTTCAATTCACCCATAACACCGGTTGCCGAATAAAGAAGTTGCGAACCACTTCTTCAACAGACGAATCCGCCGGCAACGTCTTCCACAAGTCAACGTATTCAGGCCGATGTAACGCCACACCGGCGAAGAGCAGACTACTCTGCCGCATCGGCCACTCTCCGTCGTACATCACGTCCTTCGCCTTTGGCCAAGATTTCTTATCGCGAATGTATGGGACCATGAACTCCATTGCTTTGCTGACACCACGCCCATCTGAAGTCACAAACTTCCAGAGATTGTCTTCGGGTGTCGAAAGCAACTGGCAAATGGCGGCCATGGCGTCGAGGTTGAAGAGCGAATACCCGTATGGCTTGGTGCGTCGCAGTTCTTCGGGAAGACTGCCGTCTGCGGCAATCTGATTCGGCACCAGCACAGCCCTGAAACGATTACGACAATAGGTCAATAGCTCCTGATTGCCAGTCAGACCGGCAAACGCCGCAACCTGCATCACCCAACAAGTGCCGTGATTGTTCTTCGCCTCGCGTTCATCGACTCCGTGCTTGTGTGTCGTCATCCACGCTAGATAATCAGCGAACCATTGCTTGATGCCCTTTTGTTCGTTTGCTGATAACGAACCCGAGGTCTCCAGCACTTTGATAGCCTGCGCAACTTCCACCAGATGAATCGTGTCGATGATGCCGATCCCCCGACCCGTGACGCGCCCTTTTATCGCCTGCGCATACTGAAGATTTGGAGTCATCCGGGTGCGCTCGTCGATGAACCAGGCGCGCAGGTGTTTCGCCGCGTGAATCGAGTAGCGCTTATCATTGGTCAACTTCCAGGCGGCCACCAATGCGGGAACCTGGATACTTAGTCGCATGAGATATCGGCGGTGATCTGTAAAGTTGTCAGGGTTAGTCATTCCGTCACGTTGAATGTACGGGCCCTCCGGATTAGTCTGGTCCGGCCACCAGTAATCACCCTCTGAGAAGAAGTCATGGAGTCCCCCGGCGCTGCGTGGGGAGGTCGAAGCAGTAATGGTGATGGGCTCCTCCTTCAGGTATTCGGCGGCGGCCTTTAGCACGCGGTCTCGATCAAACCTGGCAACATTCAAAGCGCTCTGCGCCGCAACCGGCATACAAGCGATGCCAAACATGGCAAAAACAGTAAGCAGCCTTCCGACAGCCATCGTCATTTAACCAGCTTCGCGTCGACCCAATCGGCATGGATGCGACTACCTTCGCCCTCTCTCCTGACGCGCAGCATCAGCCGGCGCACATTCTTCACGTCAACCTTCACCACCTTGGTGCCATCTGCTTTCTTCAATCCGCCGCTCTTCCACAGTTCCTGGCCATCGCCCAGCACGACAAACTCGACTATCGAGTCCTGGTTGTTGTGTTCGTCGTCAATGCCCACCCGCGCGTTGAAGCTATCGTACGTTCCATTGAGCTTGAATTCGATCTCGCAATTCGTCGGCATGCCGATGCCTCTTTCAAAGTGCCGGCCTCCAATTGAAAGTCCGCCGCCGTTGAAATTTCGATTGAATTCGGTTTGTCGCCAACCGGGCGTGAGCCGTAGAGGATCCAACTCGGACAACCACACTTCCGCCGGCAGCAATTGGTTCAGAGTGAATTTCAGCTCCGCTTTCTTTTCACTGATGGTTCCGTCCTGCCAGGCTGTGCGCACCTCCGCGGTATAAGCAACACCTGGGGCGAGATCACCTAGAGCAAACACTTGCGTGGTGGTCGACCCCAGGAGACGCCCATTCAGCGTCACCTGGTAACCAGCGGCAGGCTGGTGGGGAACATGCCATCTCAAATTGGCGCCGTCGAGACCGGCGCGCTCGGCCCAAAGGTTTTGCGGTTCCTTGACTGGAAACCGGTACAGATCAACGAGAGCAAAGGAAATACGCCAGCTGACTTCGGTTGTCCGAGGAGAACTGAACTCGGCGGTCGCCCATCCTTGATGGTTCGAAATCTTTACTGGCAGGGTCCCGGTTGCGCCGCGAGCCACCGCAGATTTGATCACCAGATTCGTTCCGCGCGGAAAGGCAAACCTCAACTCGTACGGATCGTCGCGAACAACTTTGCTCCGTCCTCGATAGGAGTTAGTTGCCTGGTGATACTTCTGCGAAATCAGGTCAACCCAACCCTGGGTGAGGTGGCGGCTGGTGGAAATGAGCTGGGGATGATTCTCCTGCGGCA
>JAMQPI010000608.1 GCA_023717565.1 Pyrinomonadaceae bacterium
CAGTGATGACAGGATAGCTGGAGCCAGCTGCGAGAGCATCGCTGCGAGTACAGGTCAGTGTTCCCAGCACGCAGGCCCAGCCCGTCCCACTGATGGCCGTAGCGGTTAGTCCTGCCGGCAAGACGTCGGTGACGCTAACGAGACCACTGGTTGCCGCGAAGCCGGAGTTGGTGACTGTCACTGAATAAGTTGCTCCCACCTGTCCCTGGGTGAAATTTCCAACGTGAGATTTGGCTACGGTCAGATCTGATAACTGAACGACTGTAGTCGGATCGGTGGCTGCATCGTTCGCGGTATTGATCTGGCCGCCGCCGGAGACATTGGCAGTGTTGGTCACGCTGGCGGCAGCGTTGTTGGCTACATTCACCGTGATAGTGATCACGGGATAGCTGGAGCCAGCTGCGAGAGCATCACTGCGCGTACAGGTGAGAGTGCCGAGCACGCAACTCCAACCGGTACCGCTGATGGCCGTGGCAGTCAGTCCTGCGGGCAGAGTGTCGGTGACAGTAACGACACCACTCGTAGCCGCAAAGCCAGAGTTGGTCACGGTCACTGAATAAGTTGCGCCGACTTGTCCCTGAGTAAAGTTGCCGGTGTGCGACTTGGCGATGGTTAAGTCTGCCAGCTGATTTATGGTTGTCGGATCAGTCGCCGCATCATTCGCGGTGTTGGTCTGGCCGCCGCCGGAGACGTTGGCCGTGTTGGTAACGCTGGCGGCTGCATTGTTAGCTACATTTACCGTCAGAGTGATTACAGGATAACTGGCGGCAGCTGCAAGAGCATCACTACGCGTACAGGTCAGGGTGCCGAGGACGCAAACCCATCCGGTTCCGCTGATGGCTGTAGCTGTCAGACCGGCGGGTAAAGTGTCGGTGACCGTGACCACGCCGCTGGTAGCTGCAAAGCCGGAATTCGTTACCGTGAGTGAATAAGTTGCGCCGACTTGTCCCTGAGTAAAGTTACCGGTGTGCGACTTGGCGATGGTCAGGTCAGCCAGTTGATTGACGGTCGTAGGATCAGTGGCCGCATCGTTTGCGGTGTTCGTTTGCCCGCCCCCGGAAACGTTCGCAGTATTTGTCACGCTGGCGGCGGCATTGTTAGCGACAGTTACCGTGAGCGTGATCACTGGATAACTGGCGCCGGCTGCAAGAGCATCACTACGCGTACAGGTCAGGGTGCCGAGGACGCAAACCCATCCGGTTCCGCTGATGGCCGTAGCTGTCAGTCCCGCAGGCAGCGTGTCGGTGACGGTGACTGTTCCCGTAGTAGCCGCAGTACCAACGTTACTGGCGGTGATTGAGTAAGTGGCCCCAACCTGTCCTTGTGTAAAGTTGCCCGTGTGGGTCTTGGTGATAGTGAGATCGCGTACTGCTACTGTAACGTCCTCCGCCGTACTTGATGCAGGGTTATAGCTTGAGGCGGTAGTGCCTCCAACGACGGTACGAGCGGGATCAGTATAAGTGGCTGTTGCCGGGTTTTGATAAGTACCAGCGCCGACACTCGACGCTATTTGCGCAACAAAAGTCAAAGTAACGCTGCCACCGCCGGGAATAGTAAAGACACCCCAGCTTGGAATCGCCGCACCAACTGTTGGATTCGTAGTTGAGGGTCGAGTTGCGCCACCAGCAAGAGTAACCGACGTGGTTGAGCTGTAGGTGAAATTAGCAGGTAGCGTGTCAGAGATCGTGAGGGTACCTGCGGCGCTTCTGTTCGCAGCGTTCGACACTACAATTGCGTACGTGGCGGTGGTTCCAGTGGGAGTATTGCTAACTGAAGGCGTGCTGGTTGACTTGGTTACCGTTAGCACCGGAACGCATTGCGCACCGGATCCAGCGCCTAACGCCACGCTCGGCAGTATGGAGAGTACTGCACCGGTGGCGCCGTCGGTCGCCCCAAAAGGATCACTGGCAGTGGTTGTAATGCCGTTGTCACCGCCGATAACGTTGGTCCCGGCCCCGGATGTGATGGCGATGAAACCTCCTCCTCCGCCACCGCCCGGACCATGCCGTTCGCCAGGAGTTCCGCCGGGTGCTTGCAAAGGCCAGGAGTCCCCACCGTCGCCGCCACGCGCATTGATCGCGAGTGCTCCGAGTCCGCCAGTGTTAGCAACCACTAAAACGCTTCCGCCTGCGCCACCACCTCCACCGCCGTCGTTAAGAGCGCTGTTTCCGTCTGAGCCATTCGCCGAAATCGTACCCGAGCCGGTAATAGTAGACGCGCGTATCATGGCGATGCCGCCGCCCGCGCCACCACTGCTAGCCGTGCCTGAGGAATCATTCCGGGAGCCGCCACCACCGCCACCGCCCAGCACCATTCGGTCCGCAGCGCCGGGAAATAACGCCCCGCCATTACCGCCTCGATCAAGATTTGAGTTCCAGGTGCGTCCTCCCTGACCGCCTGCGCCTCCATTGCCACCGCCACCGCCGCCTGAGTTCTCATCATTCGCGGCCGTGTCGCCGTCGGTGCCGCCGCCACCCGCATTGCCCGGAGCTCCGCGAGCAGTGCTGCCGTTGGGATAACCTTCAACTCCCGTGTCAGTGACTGTGTTGAAAACGGCGTCATAGACGTAGCGAGGCGTGCCGGCGATACCTTCACCCTTTCCACCATGAAAAGCCCTCGTGGCCAGATTTAGATAATCAGTATTGGTGCCGCTGGCTCCGCCGGCGAGTTGCCGCGTCCCACCACCTCGAAAGCCCATCCCATTGAGGTTAACGGTGGCCCCTCCGAGAGCCAGGTTACCTGCGACATCAAACACCAGGATGCCACCCGTGGCGCCATCCCACCGTGCGGCGGTCAGGCCGGAACCAAGAGTCGCGCTCGAATACTGCGGCACCCTCACAACTTGGAACCGCCGTTGGCCCTGCGTCCCAGTAGCTGCAGCGTTGGTGTAAGTGTAGAGCAGTCCGTTACCCGCGCCTGTGCCCCTAATCGAAACTGTTCCTCCGGCTGGTCCTGTAGCCACGACGTACTCGTAACGACCCGCGTTATTAAGAGCAGTCGAGCCGCTTCCGGGGGCACCGGCGACTCCGTCACCATACGAACTCGTATTGGTCGAGTTGATTGCCGCGTCCTGCATCTGAATGACCAGAAGCAGATCGCCGGTGGCAATCGGTGTAGAGGCCCCGGTTGAAGTTCCGATTGAGATTGAAGTTCCGCCGGCACTGGCGGTAGCAGTCCCTGGATAGTACGTATTGATGACTCCACTTAGGGTACCGCCAGGTCCATCTCTGCCTGGATTTGCGCAAACCTGGGCCCGTACTGAAACTGCCGACAACAGTAGGCACACGAAGACAACTACTACGTCTCGCAATCTCCGCATCGGAAATGCGCGTGTCGAAGGCGTCACGTTTGCGCAGCGGCTCACTTCGGCACTCCAGTGTTTGGCTGTTCTTCCTTCCCGGCGCCGACCAGTCCATCTTTCGATGTCCCAAAGAGATCAAAGAGAGAAGAGAGTTTTGAGGTCATCGTAAAATAGAACCCGCTCTTGGACGGTAGGGGAGAAAACCCTGCCGGTTCGCGCTTCGCGCTAAAGTTATAACCCAACCCTAAGCGCAGATCGGGCAGTGCCCAGAATCCGACTTCACCTCCAAAAACTGAGCGGCTGGTGCCGGACGAGGGCTGAGTCAACTTGCGCATCTCAGCGGCCAGGTCGACCCGCTTTGTTATCCGATACTGGGCGCGTCCCTGCGCCAAATAGGTGAAGGTTGAAACGAAAGGCAAATCTGATTGCCCATTGGCGTTAAGCCGCAAGGCCAGACGGGCGTAAAGCTCAAGGCGGTCGGTAGCTTGAAAATAACCGTCAGTGCTAAGCGAGTCCAGACGATCACGAGTTTCGACCGACGATCCGCTGGCGGCTGCCTGAACCATCGACCGATGAGTGAAACTAAACAGGACGCCAGCACGATCGGATTTCAACGGTCGATACGCAACCGCGGCGGTTCCTTCCATCGATGAACCGCTGCGACCTTCAAAACCAGTGCGGGAAAACTGGAAACGAGAAAGCGCCGTCAGACCCTCGCGGATTCTTCCGGCCGCGCCAATTGCAATCAATTGGCCGGCGCCCGCGCGATCACGAAACTCATAACGAACGGACGAGCGGAAGTCTTTGGTTGGTTGCCAGCCCATGCCAACAGTGACGCTGTTGAAACTCTCTCCATTACCGGCGAGATGAAAACCGCGTTCGAAACCGAGCTCGAGCGACAACACTTTGTTAATAGGCAGTCGATTCTGCAAACCAATCACCGCGAAACTATCAGTGCCGTTAATGCCGTTCTCGAGCTGATAACGGCCAATCATCGAGCTGTATTTGCCCAGGCGCGTTTCGATCCCGAATGCAGTTTCACGGCGCGCGCCTGAAGAAGCAAACCCGGCGCCGCTGCCGGAAAAATCTGCGATGGGCGAAATCGCTGCTGAAGCCAGTCTCTGTGTGAAGAAAAGCTTGGCCCACTGATTGACCTTGTAAGTAGCGCCCAGCGTGGTCTGATTGGGATAGGTCGGGTCGGCCTCGCCCAGATTCTGTTCGCGTTTGACGGAGACTTCGAGCTTTTCGGTTACCTGAATATCTGCCCCCACCGTAATGAGGTTTGATTCAGTGCCTTTGTCGGTGAGCGAGTCGTCAAGACTGCGATGGTCGTATCCCAAATGCAGCCGAATGCGCTCGTTGATGGTTTCGTCCCAACCAGCAGAGAAGGTCATCCGGCTGTTATCAACCGTTGAAGTATGGTTCCTCTCATCCATCACACCGAACCGCAAGAGCGTTGTTGAACGCGGTTTGAATTCGAAGGAAGCCTCTGCACGTCGCGACCCCGAGGTAACAGTGGAGCCGAATGGATTCAGGAAGCCCGCCGAAGCAGCCGAGTATCGAGCCCGGATCAGGCCTTGATAAAAGCGGAGTGGCTGGTTGAGCTGAATGTCGACAGCGTTGCCATTGTGTTCGCTGGAACCCGTCTCGAAGAAGTTTCCCGCGCCCATGATTTCGCCCTGGCTCCGAGCAACGGCAAAACGCAACGTTCCTTTGTTTGGCAGACTCTTTTCGCCATCGATACCAGCCAACATGAATGAGCCGGTTTCATCCTGACGCTGCATTACTCCTGCAAATCCCAATTGCAGTCCGAGCCCTCGGAAAGTCTTGCGCGCGCGGGCGGTGTATACGGCGCTGGAAAGAGAATTGGCTCGATGTTCATAGGTGACTACCAACTGGCTAAGGTTCAGATTGAAGTCGAAGGTAGATATGTAGCGTAGAAAGAAGAGCTCACCGGTGATTGAATTCAAGTTGTAATCAATCGAGCGGCCCAGTGTCTCACGGGACAGGATGATTTCCGGGTTGCGCCGGTCACGAATCTCCAGCACCACTGTTTCCGATCCCGGCAGAATTTCACCATGCGAGAGACGCAGCAGGCCCAAACCGCCGGCCGGAAAGACGTCACGCGCAAACGCCGTATCAGGTCGGGCGCCGGTGACCGACACAAAATCACCATCCGAGTTTTCCAGATGGACTTTCACACCGGTGAGTTTGCGCCCATAACCTGCGAGCGTAAGGTCTTCCATGTCGGCTTCGAAGTCTCCAAACATTGCATAGGAGCGGTTCCGGTCAACCCGTGCATACAGTTTCGAGTTTGATTGGGCCGCCTCAAAGCGCGTGGATGAATCGCCAAACAGTGGATAAACGCGATCGAGCGGATCCAGTTCAAACAGCCGGTCGCGTCCGGCAGTGCGATTGATTGGACGTTGCGTGTCGTATGACAGGGTCAGGAGGTTTCCCTTGCCGATAGGTCCACTGTAGAAGAAACTGAGCCGGTTGCGTAGGTGACCCTCTTCACCGCGCAAGTTAACTTCGGGGATCGACTGGCCTACCGACATTTCCGCCAGACCCACCAGTATTGTTGGTCTTGATTCGGGAATGATACGGACTTTGGCTTCCGCTTCAGTTTGACCCATCTGCGCGTGGAGTCGTGCTTCACCAGGAGTTCCGGAAGCGACCAATCTAACAATAGCCTCGCCCTTCACTAGCGGAACGATTATTTGGGTTAGGCCCAATGCCCGTTTGCTTCGCCCTTCGCCCGAAACCGAAGAGGAGAGTTCTGAGATGTTGGACTCTGACTGCATTTCGGCAGCAGCTGAAGATCGACCCGCTCCTGGCGTGCCATCAGCGCGTAACAACTCACCAGCGGAGGTTTCCAAGGCGACCTGATCATCAGCCGCAGGACTGCCCCACTGGTCGAAGGCTTGGATACGCAGGGCGGTCGAATCGCGGCCACCGGTTTGGATTTCCCGTTTCTCGGGAACGATCTGCAACCGTTTTGTCGGACCGCGTCCGAGTACCATCAAATCCTGGGCCTTCCCGGCTACGCCTTGCGGGCTGATGGCGACCACGTGCACGCTGTTTGGACCAGGCTTTAGGTCAAGACCGACGTACGTGTAACTCGTGATGCTGTTTTTCTGATCCTGCCGCACGGTGCCGATATTCTTTTCGGAAACGGCCTTCCCGTTGACTTCAACCTTAACTTTCCAATCAAGCGCAACGCGAGCTTCGATCGCCATCGCCGCCGACATGACAATCGCTTTATCGTCAGGACTCAGGATTTTGACATCACCTGGGGCGACGGGTTCCAGAGTTTCCGACGTTACGAATGATTCGGTGCTCGAGGTCTTAACTTCGAATGCCTCCGGTTTGGAGAAGACGAGTGTCTTGGAACTCAAGTCAGCAAAACGGCGATAGTAATGACCGGGCGGCAAGGTCGTGGTTAAGTGTGAGAGGCTTGCCACCGTCTCATCAAATAGAACGTTTGCAAAACTTGCGTCGGTGGCGAGCTGGACTCGAAACAAACTCTCGGAGGGTTGCGGTGCTCCGACTACAGGTGTAGAGGAAGGTCCGAATGAATTGGTTGCAGCCTGCGCCGATCCGGGAACGACCTGCGAAGGTTCCGGCGTCGCACCCTCGCGCGTTACGAGCGCGAAGTTTTGACGCAAGAGTGAGCCGCCGCCAAGCGGGGTCCGCAATAGTCGTGTCCAGCTGCGGTCCGAGATGGTGTTGCCGTCTGCAACCTGGTAACGATTGGAGACAGTGATGGGGTCGAGTGACAGCACCTGAGAGCCATCGCCCAGCGAGGGAAGATTGTAAAGACCCTGAGAGTCGGTGACTACCGACTGACCCGAGTGGAGAAACAGTCTCACGTTGGGCAAGGGCAGATCGCCCAGGTCAAACTTGCCGTTGCCGTTCTTATCAACAAACACCCGCCCGACAATTATCTGGCGAGTAGAGAAGGCGCCGGCACCCACCATGACAATGGCTCGGGCGGGCTGGGTCTGGTCGCGATCACCGTTGGGAAATACACCGGAAGCAACCGCAACATTTTCCTGTTCGCCTTGACCGGCGTTAACACCTATCCGCACGCGGTAGAGGATCCGAGCGTTGCCCCCGGGTGTGATGTCACCGATACGAAACAGAAGTTGGGAGCCGGTAATTTCAGGCTCTATCGGTTGCTCTGCTGTCGTGCCCACGGTGAGCCGTCCGGTACCGCTGGCGTAATGAAATGAAACCGGAAGTTGGTCATGAACTACGACGCCGGTTACCGTCGATGCGGTCGGGTTGTGGATCTCAACGCGATAAGCAACGGCATCGCCTATCTCAACGCGGGCCCGGTCGGCCGATTTGGTAATCTCAAGTCCCTGGGGTTCAAACATCGGTATGTTGAGCGCAATCGATGCCAGATCAAGAATGCTCACGTCCTCGCGCACCAGATCGAAACCTCCAGCGCGCGCCAGAGGCTGGCCGTCGAGCGAATGCACGCTGAGTGTGAAGAGACCCGCCAGAGTTGGGCGTGTCGTAATCTGGAGCATGCGGGTGATATAGCCCGGGGCGGTTACTTTCATGAAGTAGCTAGACGGCGAAACTGGTGTTCCCAGTTGTGCTTGAAGGAGGACGAAACTAAAGCGGCCCAGGGCGTCTGTTGCGTAAGGGTTATCGTTCTGGACATTAGGCTCAAACCCACCCCCCGGCGGAATGCTCAGATTAGAGCTGTCGTCCTGGTCGAGGAGAATTGCGACGCGGGCCCCTGGAATTGGGGTGGCGCTGCCGCCCCTTCCCGAGAAGACAATGCCGAAAGGGTCTATGACCACCACTGCGGTTGAGCTGATGGTCGGCGCGATGTTCTGACCGGTAATCGCCGCGAAGTTGATGACTCCGACACCTGCCGTCACGGGGCCGGTCAAGCGTGCTTTGAAAGAAAAGACAACCAGCTGGTCTGGCGCTACTAGCGGAAGCTGGAACACAACTCGTCGGCCTTGTACTGATCCCTCGTCGCCATCTTCGGCATCCGTAAGCGCGCGATTTTCGAAACTCATTGATGAGGCGACATATTCAACTTGCGAGGGGAGGTCATCCGTGACCACGACTGCGCGGGCGGCCACATCGCCGCTGTTGCGAAATGCTATTGAGTAAGTGACGGTACTCCCAGGACTAACCACAGCCTGGACCTGACCGTCAACCGTCTTTAACGGAGGCAGATTGCCATCCGTCGGCGAGGTTAAGCGTGGGCCGGCGCCGAGAGCGTTGATGATTGTGCCGTCGTCGGCAGGGCTCCCATTGACGCCATTGGCATTGGAGCGTGCAGTCAGACGAATCGTAAGATTGCTATTCGCGGGTGAATCGTTAGTGTCCACGATTGCCAGCACACCCAGGCAGATACCGGGCGCGACAGACGAGGAAGCCGATCCGTTGATGGTTGTGAGCGTGTCAGCATTGCTCACAGTGCCGGTATTATCATTGTCGAAGTAGAGACTGACGAGGGTGGCAGGGGCGTTTACCGCAGCGTTGGTGAGGGTGAAGGTGTCGTCGGCATTACCGGTGTTGCAAATGCGGAAGACGCGGACGAGGCGTTCCTGAGGTCCAACGGCGGCTGA
Source organism: Pyrinomonadaceae bacterium (assembly GCA_023717565.1). Taxonomy (GTDB): domain Bacteria; phylum Acidobacteriota; class Blastocatellia; order Pyrinomonadales; family Pyrinomonadaceae; genus PSRF01. Next base: position 8,902 of record JAMQPI010000608.1, read on the forward strand.
AGGCGCTGTCTCATCAGGCGTGACGGACAGGGAAGCCACCGCTTGGATGGTCACGGTGACCGTGGTCGAAGCTACTGAGTAATCTGTTCCGGTGTCGTCTCGATAAGTTGCTTCCGCGCGATTTGAGATAACCGTTCCCGCCGCATCGGGTAACGCAAACGCCATCGTGCCCGCCTGCTGTCCCGTAACCAGGACACTCAGGAGAATGATGGCAAATGTTCTCAAAGAAGCAGTAAGCATGGGGATAAATCTTGTCGTGGAAGTTAAGGACGGTAAGAAAGTTTTCTGGCCCTTTATCCTTTCTCAGGCGGCGCGGTTGATTCTCGAACTTGCTCGAGAAGCGACCGGGCCGCCTGAGATGGAGGACAGTTACCAGACCCGCTAGTTGATCAGGCGTCTAAAGGTG
>JAMQPI010000252.1 GCA_023717565.1 Pyrinomonadaceae bacterium
CGCGCGCTATTCGGACTGGTGGAAAGTCTGAAGCGTCAGGGCAAAGACAGTTCCGCGATGATGGTCCAACGCGAGTTTGACAGGGCTTGGGAAACTGCGGACACCAAATTATCCGTGGAGCATCTATCTGGGATGAATGCAAAACCTTAAGGTCGCGTAGGTCAATCGACCTTATCGAAGACTCAATCAACGAGTATCATCTCCGGTCTCCTCAACGCGTAGCGCTCGGCAGACAAATTCATAGCATGGCCCGTCGTCGAAGAAGATCATCAGATGCTTCAAACCATCTATATTGTGACCAAAGCTGACAAGTACATCACGCCCATAGGACACTAGCTGCTGACGAATCGCAGTGAGCCATTCACTTGAACCAACATCGACAACTTTGTCGTAAGCCGTTCCGATCAACTCTACTGTACACGCGTAAAGGTAGGTGCACTTGTAAGCTTCCACGTCCTCGAAGGTCAGTTGCACATGCACTATTTCGTCATCATTGCCTTCGTAGTCAAAAGTCAGAGCACAATTTCGACCTAAGAGCTGCTCAAACTTTACCCCCTGAAGTATCGCAGTTGAAGGAACGGGTAACGTCCAGATCGTACTGGCCATGTCTATCGTGCTCATACAGCTGCTCGCCTTACTGAATTGAAATTAACAAGCGCAGTTAAGTTTTTCTTACTACGTCACCAACTCGAAACACTCCGGGGTGGACGACCTTTGCGTTGATGCCGCGTAGATGAAGCTCTCTTCCCAGGGGTGAATTAACAAACTTCATCGCATCCAGACCGAAGCGAGCGACAAATTTCTGGCAGCCGGTGTGGGGTGGTGCGCAAACTTCAATTACCGCCGAGCCAAGCGCCAGCTTCGTACCAGCAGGCAAGTTTGCATCGCTGAGATCCAGGTCGAGGAAGATCTGATCCCCCGCCAGCGGCCAACGATCCTTTGACTGGGCCACCAAAGCAACCGCTCGTGAATTCATCACATTGAGTTGCATCTCAGGATTCGGCGAGCCATCAGGCGTGCTGGAACTGCGGCGGTTTTTCCAGGTGTCACCCACGAGCCCTTCCACCAAACTCAGTTCGCCTTCCTCCAGGACTTCGCGCTCATTGACCTGTGGCCGTCGCACTATCAGCTCGACCACGCCTTCATCTTTGGGTGAGCGCCGGATCTCATCCAGGCCCGCTTCCAGTTCCGCCATCGTCAGTTGTTTCACAGTGATCACGCTTTGTCCTCCGTCCGGGATGGGGTGAAATTGAGTCTTGATCCTGGGCCCATAGCAGTTCGTTTTAACCCCGGAGGGGTGAGATGTTTATAGACCGGCGCACCAATGAATAACCGCGCCGTCCGGAGGGGCGGAATGTTAGTAGATGAGTACTCGTCAAGTTGAGTTCCACCCCTCCGGATGGCGCCGGGGGTTTGGTTGCGCCCCCAGGTCTATAAACATCTCATTCCTCCGGAGTGAAGCCCCGCCCTGCTCCTGGCATCGGTAACATAGCTTAAACCAATGTCGATGAGGACTCCATTTTCCGACCGACTAGTTACCGACGGCAGCCTTTGCCTGCACACCTATCTGAGTGCGGAGTCGGTCGCTCTGGCCCAGAATGATTTCATCCATGGAGACAGTTTGACCGGTGGCCATCCATTGCATCATCGAAGAAAGGAACAGTTCCTTCAAGTGCGCAAACGAGAATCCCTCGCTCTGCTGGGCCACTTTCCTCGCCGCACCCTCCGACAGACGCAGCTCCGGTTGCAGTTCTTTGTTCCAGGCCGCCACGTAAGCCAGGCGTTCTGCTTCAACCGGCAGATTGAAGTAGTACTTCCGATCAAAGCGGCTGGGCCGATCCAGGATTGCCGAATCAAGCTTGTCCGGGTGGTTGGTAGTCGCCAGCACCACGACCCCGGTGTTGGTAGCAAACCCATCCAGCTCGTTTAAGAAGAATGAGCGGTTCTTGTCGTGAATCATCGAGTCGAGATCCTCGAATACCACCAGACACGGAGTGGTCATGCGCGCTCGTTCAAACACCAGACGCATGTTCTCCTGTTCGGTGGCATACTCCGACTTGAACCCCTTCACATACAAGCACGGCTGCCCGAGTTGATTGATCAGAGCTTTCAGGGTGTGGGTCTTCCCATTTCCCGGCGGCCCGATGAACAGAACTCCTCGCTTCCAGGGAATGCGGTAGCGTTCGTACACTTCTCTGGAAAGGAAGAACTGGCCGAAGTCGTGCTGAATTTCCTGTTTCAGTGCGTCTCGCAGGATCAGATTGTCGAAAGTTGCAGTCTTGATTGCCTCATACAGTTCCTTGTTCTTTTCCCACTCGCCGTCCTGGAAAACCAGCAACTCACCATGGACTTCCGAGGACCATTGGCACACTTCGGAGAAAAAAGCTTCGGCCAGCTTTTTATCATCCGCAACAATCCATTGATGACGCGATCGGTAGCGGCCCTCCGCCCAGGTAATAAGCACTACGTCCAGGAGTTGTCCGTGCCACAACACATTGAGCCAGGAGTTCTCAACTCGATGGGTTAGGTCTTTCCGGGTCCCATCCCAATCCGTCCTGACGTGATTGAAAACCGACGATTCCTCGATAACCGAGCACTTGTCCGCGCGCACGAATGCCTCCAGGTCGAAGTACCCGGTGTTTCCTTCAATGATGGCCTTTCCGGGGTGCAGCTCCGCCAACTCCCGCCCGACGTGATAAGCCATATAGTCGTCCGGTTTGTAGTGAGCTTCCCTGATGAAATTTTCTATGCCCATAACTATTCGCTTGGTAAGGATGTTTGCGAAAATCGTTGGCCGTTAAGCCGTGTTTCTGCCATTCCTGCGTGAAACCCACACAAGACTCCGGCGTCTGTAAAGAGTTAAGGAAACCTAAATACACTCAGAGGTTGCGACCGACCTGGGTCGCAAAAGGTTTAAGAGAGGGTGTAACACGTGGTGCGATTCATAACCGTTTACCTACTTCTTCGAAGTGGACGAACAAAATACCGCGGACTGTATGTTTTGGTCAAGGTTGTCGTTCGGCTTTGTCGTTCGGATTTGTCGTTAGGATTGTTGTTGGGTTGTGTAATCCCCAAGTTGCGTTGTTCCCAAGATGACTAAGTTTAGGCACGGCTTTGCCGCCTGATGTGAGGCTGTGGCTCCGCCCTGCTGTTTAGTCGCAGAAAACAATTGGGCTGTGCCCCTGGTCCGGGCTCCGCCCCAACGCAAATCGTATCGCCTTACCTCAACGAGCGTTGTTCGGTTGGAATGGGAAATCTGGAAACTAGCAGGGCTTGAGCCAGGTTTGGGAATGGCCCTTTAACAGGCACGGCTAATGCTCTCACACCACTCACAGCGGCAATCTCAACCGCGCTTCGCAGCCCCGCAATTCCTGACGGTTCTCGAGAGACAGCGTGCCGCCGTGGGCCTCGGCAATTTGCCGCGAGAGGACCAGGCCGATCCCGGAGCCTTCGATCTTCGTCGTAAAGAACGGCACAAAGAGATTCGCCGTGCTGGCGAGGCCGAGTCCTTCGTCGGTTACCCAAACATCAAGCTTGCCGTTATTTTGAGTCCAACCGGATTTGACCGCCCCGCCGGTTTCGAGCGACGCATCGACAGCATTCCGCACCAGGTTGATTAGCAACTGTTCCAACTGCGCGCTATCACCCTGGACCGTTACCTCCGGCCCAGGCACCACGCTAACCGTCAGCCTGGTCTCCAGACTGGCGACGCGCCGCACCAGCTCTCCCACATTCAGTGGCTCGAACCGGGGTTGCGGCAAACGTGCCAGTTTTGAATACGACTCGACAAAGCGCGCCAGCGACGAAGCCCGCGATGAAATGACGTCTAACCCGCGCTGCATGTCTTCGCGATAGTCAGCAGGTTCAGGCTGGCGTTCGAGCAGATCGGCCAGACTACCCGCCACCGACTTGATGGGCGCCAATGAATTGTTCAACTCATGGCCAAGCACACGCAACAGTCTCTGCCAGGCCGTGCGCTCTTCCTCACGCAGCGTTTGACTGAGGTCGGTCAATACCAGCAACTGATGCGACACACCACGCTCGCGAAAAGTGCTGCGGCGAATGTCCCAGCGACCAACACCACCGGGGAAAACCATCTGCATCGTCTGGGGACCATCAAACTCGCGCTCCAGGCAAGCCTCCAACCCAAGTTCACTACTGGTCCGTCCCAGCAACCGCGGCGACGGCTGTGACAGCAACCGCTCGCCGGCCCGATTCACCAGGCGCAGACGACGATCGCCATCAAAGGCGAAGACTGCCACGTCGATCTCGGCCATCACCGTACGCAGCAACGCGGTCGCTTCGAGCGCGCCGAGTCGTTGCTCGCGCAATGTCTGGCCCAGTTCATTCACTTCGATCATTACTTCGCCGAGCGCGTCACCACTTCCCGCGCGCCGGCCGCGGATGGAAAAATCGCCTTCGCGAATCGCTGCCAGAATGTTGGAAAGGGTTTGCAGCGGACGCACGATGCGCTGCTTGAGGTTGATAGCAATGCCCAACCACAGGAATACGAGCAACAGATCGATGGTCCACTGGGTGCGGGCCGAGTAGCCGTCCAACCACAGCAACAACGCACACAAGGCCACCGCGGGAAGGCCTGCCAGAATCGCCAGAATCGTAACCCGGCTTTCAAACTTCAGGCGTCCGCCGCTCTTGAGCGATGGGTCAAGAGAGGTGAGGGTCGTGGTGTGCTTTCGTGGTTCTGGATGGAGGCTCACGCCTTATGATAACCCATACTTCTGCAAGCGGCGGTAGAGCGCGCTACGGCTCAAGCCCAACGCCTCAGCAGCCCGATTGGCGTTCCCTTCAAAGCGGGCCAGGGCTTTTTCAATCAGCAGTCGCTCGGCTTCTTCTAGGCTCATCTCTTCCAGGCGCGCGGAGACGCTGGCGTCTCGTGAAGTTTGCAGGGCCAGGTCAAAAGCCGTAACCGTCATGCCCGGAGTCATCAACACGGCCCGCTCAATCACGTGATCTAGTTCACGGACATTTCCCGGCCACGCGTGCTGACGCAAAGCTGCGACAGCTTCTCGGCTGAAGCCCTCAACCGGGCGCCGGTAATGCTCGCGATGCTGCCGCAGGAAATGTTCGGCCAGCGGCGGAATATCATCAAGTCGATCACGAAGCGGCGGCAGATGAACTTCGACCGTGTTCAAGCGAAACAACAGATCCTGCCGAAACTTGCCCCGCGCGACATCAACGTTCAGGTCAGAATTCGTAGCCGAGAGCACACGAACATCGACCTTTTGAGTTTTCGACGAGCCAACCCGTTCAAACTCGCCCGTTTCCAGCACCCGCAAAAGCTTTGGTTGCAAGTTGAGTGGTACGTTACCGATCTCGTCGAGGAACAACGTGCCGCCGTCGGCCAGTTCGAACCGTCCCACGCGATCAGCCTTGGCGTCAGTAAAAGCGCCGCGCACGTGACCGAAGAGCTCGCTTTCGAAAACGCCTTCGGCGAGCGCGCCGGCATTGAGCGAAACCAACGGCTTCCGGGAGCGACCAGATATCGCGTGCAGCGCTCGAGCGATCACTTCTTTTCCCGTGCCGTTCTCGCCGGTGATCAGGACGTTGGCGTCAGCCGGTCCAATTCGCTCGACCAGCTTGAGTATCTCTTTCATCGCCGGAGATTCGGCAATAATTTTCGGTTGCTCGGTGGTGGTGCCGGCGGCCGTGTCGCGCAGGGCCAGGTTCTCCGCTTCCAATTTTTGACCACGACGCAGGGCTTCAGCCAGTTCAACCTGCGTACGCAGAACCGCCAACAATCGCGCATTGTCCCAGGGCTTTTGAATGAAGTCTCGCGCTCCGCGGCGCATGGCCTCAACTGCCAGATCCACATTCCCCCACGCGGTCATCACTACGATGGGGATCGTCGGATCTTGTGATTGAATTCTGGTCAGTAGCTCTAAACCCTCGCTGCCGGAGGTAGTGTCGCGGGCGTAGTTCAGATCAATCAGCACTACGTCCAGTTCCTGCGAGTCTATGGCTTTGAGGACAGCGGCGGGCGATGAGGCAGTTTGAATATCGAAGCGCTCGCCCTTTAACAGCAAGCGCAGAGCGGCCAGCACGTCGGGTTGATCGTCAGCGATTAGGATTTTGGGCAAGTTGTTCTTTGTGCTTTGGTACTTGGTACTTTGTTCGAAAACTATGGCTCTCACCCTGTAGGGGTGAGATGTTTATAGCACTGGACGCCCAACCCCAACCCGCGGCGTTCGGAGGGGCGGAACCCAGCTTGGTAGGTACTCGTCCAGTATCGTTCCGCCCCTCCGAACGCCGCCGGAATATTCGTTGCATTCTGATCTATAAACATCTAACTCCTACCGGAGTAAAGAACCTCCGAGGAAAACCGTGCTTGATTGAGTTCAAAAGGTCCAGGCACAAAGCTCTAAGTTCATTCGTACCTGAGCGCAATAATCGGATCAACTTTCGTAGCGCGCCGCGCTGGAAGATAGCAAGCCAGGAACGCCACTACTATCAGTACCAGCGAAACAGTTGCAAACGTGCCGACGTCGGTTGGAGTGACACCAAAAAGCATTGTGGCCATTAGTCGCGTCAGCGCGAACGCTCCCGCCAGTCCAACCACGGTCCCGATCAAAGTGAGGATCATTCCATTTCTGACAATGAGCTTAAGAACATCGCCCGCCTGCGCGCCCAGCGCCATGCGAATCCCAATCTCCTGCGTCCTCTGGGTAACCGCATACGACATTACGCCGTAAATCCCCACCGCCGCCAGCGCCAAAGCCAGCCCGGCAAATATCGCAAGCAACAGCATATTGAAACGTCTAGCGGCAAACGAAGCAGCTGCCACTTCCTCCATCGTTTGTATCTTAGTCAGCGGAAGCTGGGAATCGACTCGCCAGATTTGATCCTTGACCGCGTTCGCCATAGCGGCAGGGTCGGACTGAGTCCGGGCCACCACCATCATCCAACGTTTCCACGGCGCCGCCTGTGCATACGGCGTATAGAAGGCCGGTTGTTCCGGTAGATCGAGGCCGAAGTGTTTGACATCGCCCACCACACCGACAATTGTCATCCAGCGTGTCGGCGGTCCGCTCGCCCAGCGGATACGTTTACCGAGCGGGTCTTCGCCGGGAAAATACTGCCGCACCAGCGCCTCGTTGGCGATACCCACCAACGGAGCATTCTCTACCTCTAGAGAGTCCTGAGGCCCGAAGTCTCGTCCTGAGCGCAACGGAATTTGCATGGTACGGAAGTAGTCTCCGATGACGCTGCGCGTTTCCAAACTCGGTTCATCACCCGGCGCAATCGGTGGACGACCGTCTATCAGAAAGTTGTGATCAAGCGCGTCCCCGCTCAAGGGCAACTCGCTAATCATCGATGCCTTTACACCCGGCAACGAATTGAGTCCCTCTAACACCCTGGTGCGAAACTGCATCTGTTTGTCAATTTCCTTGTAGCGCGCTTCAGGCAAGTCGACCCTCATCGTCAGCAGACGATCAGGGTTGAAACCGGTCTCGATCGAGCGCAACTGCCAAAAGGTCTTTATCAACAGGCCGGCTCCCACAAGTAGGATCAGGGCCACGGCCAGCTCCACGACCACAAAAGTACTACGCAACCGTTGTTTCGCACCGCCGGCACTAGCACTGCGCCCACCTTCCTTGAGCGCTTCATTGACGCCGCTTCGCGAAGCAGCCCATGCCGGCAATAAACCGAAGATAACTCCCGTCAGTAGCGATAGACCGAACGTGAACGCCAGAACTCGAGCATCCACTCCGATCTCCTCCAGGCGCGGTAAGTTCTCCGGCTTCATCGCGATTAGCAAGTTGGTTCCCCAGACCGCGAGTAAGACAGCCACCGCCCCGCCGGCAACCGCGATTAGTACGCTCTCCGTCAACAACTGTCTTATCAATCGCCAGCGGCCGGCGCCGAGCGCTGCACGAATCGTGAACTCGCGCTCGCGCTCTGCAGCGCGCGCCAGGAGTAGGTTGGCGAAGTTGGCACAGGCGATTAGCAGCACCAGACTGACCGCTGCAAACAATACCAAGAGCGGAGTGCGAGACTCGCCCACGATTCTCTCGTGCAACGGAATCAGGACTGTATTCCGGTTCTTGTTATGCTCTGGATACTGGGTGGCTAGATTCTGGTCAATAACCTGCATCTCTGCGCGCGCCTGCTCAAGACTCATTCCCGTCGCCAGGCGGCCATAGGTTCGCAGGAAATGGACCCCCCGAAAATTAGCGGCAACCGGATTACCGACACGAACCGGCACCCAGGCCTCGGTGTGTTCCCTCGGAGTGTCGAAGCCCGCTGGCATGACACCGATAATGGTGTAGACATTGCCACTGAGTTGGATTGTCTTGCCGATGATCTGTTGGTCTCCGCCAAACTCGCGTTGCCATAATTCGTGGCTGATCATGACGACGTGCGAGCCCCCTGTCTTATCGTCATCCGCGGTGATGAACCGTCCACGCTCCGGTTGCACTCCGAGCGTTTGAAAGAACCCGCTGGTGACCATGCCTACTTTGAATTGCACGGGCTCGCCGCCGGCAGTGTAGTCGAGCGGTTGGGCCACCAGACCACCGAACTTGCTGAAGGCGCGACTCTGCGCTTCGACATCAGCTAGATCCAGGACCGATTGATTCGACCGAAACGTCATCACGCGTTCCGGCTCGTCATACGGCAAAGGACGCAGCAGGACAGCATTGATTACGCTGAAGATTGCGCTATTGACGCCGATACCCAGGGCCATCGTAATAATGGCCACCGCGGTAAATCCTGGCCGCTTCAACAGACTACGTACGCCGTAGCGAATGTCTTTGAGTAGAGTTTCCATGATTAACCTCTGTGGATTTTTGATTGTGGATTTTTGATTTTTGATTTGCCGATCTTCAATCTTTTCAACTACTCTGCTCAGGCCATCGCCGGATCTCAGATCTCAGATCTCAGATCTCGAATCACAGATCACGGATCACGGACTCCAACCGCTATCACCAATCAAAAATCAAAACTCGCAAATCACAAATCTCTTCACTCGTACCGCAGCGCAACCAACGGATCGACTTTTGTAGCTCGACGCGCAGGAACGTAAGAAGCTAAAAGCGTGATCACGAACAAGCCGATAGCTACCAACGCAAACGTCGTGGTATCTGTGGCTGTAGTCTCGAACAAGAGACTGACAATCAATCGAGTCAGCGCGTACGAGGCCGCCAGTCCCAACACCACTCCGATCATGGCCAGAACCACTCCCTGCCTGACTACAAGTTTGAGTACATCTCGCTCTTGCGCGCCGAGCGCCATACGCACGCCGATCTCGTGAGTGCGTTGGAGAACGGAATAGGACATGACGCCGTAAATCCCCACCGCTGCCATCACCAGGGCGACAAATGCAAAGATCGTCAGCAGGGTGGTGTTGAAGCGTGATCGCGCCAGCGACTTGGCGAGCAAACCTTCCATCGTGATTACCTCGCTCACCGGCTGATCCGGATCGAGTTTGAGGATCGCGGTTCGGGCGGCGGGCACAACGGCGGTTGGATCGCCCTTCACGCGCATCACCAGAGTCATTGAGGAATAGGTAAGCTCCGGATGCGGCCAGTAGGCCATCGGTTCGACCTCCACATCCAGCCCCAGATGTTTGTTGTCGCCTACGACGCCGATAATTTCCGCGGGCACGTTCTCGTCTTTCATCTCGATCGTGACCCGCTTGCCGAGTGGGTCCTCCCCTGGCAGATGCTTCCGCGCGAACGTCTCGTTAACCACGACTACGTGGCGCATTTCCGTAGCTTCCTGCGAGGTAAAGAGTCGTCCCCGCTTCAGCGGGATCTGCATTACCTGGAAATAGTTGGCGTCGGTCACGCAGATGCCGGTAGTCAATTCCTGTCCCGGGGCTGCCTTTGGCCGGCCCTCAATTTCCATCGATGTGCCGGGGTAAAGCCCGGTAAACGGAAATGAGTTGATTGCCCCCACACCCTCGACTCCCGGCAGGGTCTTCATCTGCTCCACAGCTTGCTGGAAAAAATTGATGACTTTGCCATCGGCGTCGTATTTTCTCGATGGCAGATTCACGCGCATCGTCACCAACTCCCTCGAGTTGAATCCAGGATCAACCGATTGCAATCGATTAAAGCTCTTCACCAGCAGGCCCGCACCAACCAACAGCACCAGCGCCAACGCCACTTGGGTGACAACAAAGAGACTTCGGAAGCGACGACTCCGCGCGCTGCCGCCAATATTCTTGCCACCCTCCTTGAGCGAGTCCTGGAGATCAAAACGCGTAGACTCCAGAGCTGGTATCAGCCCGAAAACGATTCCGGTAAGCAGCGACACGCCAAACGTAAAACCAAGCACCGGCAGGTTGACGCGCACGTCGCGAAGATCCATAAGCTCAGGCGGACTAAGAGCGATAAGCGCTCTCGTTCCCCACCACGCCAACAACAGTCCAAAGGTGCCGCCCAGAGCTGACAACAGCACGCTCTCGGTGAGTAGTTGACGCGCGATCCGCCAACGACTGGCGCCGAGCCCGGCTCGCAAGGCAATCTCTTTCTTTCGTGCAGTCGCTCGAGCCAATAGCAGATTCGCTACGTTGGCACACGCGATCAACAACACAAATCCAACCGCACCAAGCAAGACGAGTAACGGTCTTCTGATGTCGCCGGTAAATTGCGTGCGCAACGGAACTACGTTTACACCCCATTTAGTATTGAACTCGGGATATTGTTTTTCGAGTCTGGCGCCAATCAAATCCAGTTCCTGCTGTGCCTGAGTGTGCGTAACACCAGGCCGCAATCTCGCGACCGCGGACGCAAACCGTCCGTGGCGCTCACGCAATTCACTTGCAACCTCCCAGGGTGTCCATATCTCGGCAGACCTGCGGGTCATCGAGCCCTTGGGAACGTGCCAGCTAAAGTCCTGCGGTAAGACACCAATGATTGTGTTCTGCCGATTGTTTAGAGTGACCTGGCGGCCGATTACGCTGGGGTCTGCGCCAAAGCGGCGTTGCCACAAACCGTAGCTGATGACGACCACGTTCGGTTGTCCAGGTTTGCCCTCGTCCGGCGCGAATGTTCGACCGAGAATTGGATTGACACCCAGCAATGGAAAGAGATTTGTAGTGACGATCTGTCCCGGCACTTCTTCGGGCTCGCCGTCGCCCGTGAGATTTACGGTGCGATCAAAGAACGTCGCCATATCGGTGAAGACGTTGTTCTGGTCCTTCCAGTCGAAGAAGTTGCCCAGATTGACTACGTTCTGATCGGTCTTGCCGCCCTGCTTCCTCTCCCACACGATGGCCAGTCTATCGCCGTCGGCGTAGGGCAATGAGCGTAACAACACCGCGTTGACGACGCTAAAGATCGCGCTGTTAGCACCGATCCCGAGCGTCAAAGCAATGATCGCGACCAGCGTCACGATCGGATTTTTCAATAACATTCGCGCGCCGAAGCGCAGATCCTGCCATAGGGTTTGCATGTGGTTAACTCCTTCTACTACATTGCCGATTGCCAATTGCCGATCTGCCGATCTGCTGATTTCTTACCGCTGATCTCAGATCTGAGATTTGAGATAATTTGAGATCTGAAATTTGAGATCTCAGATTTCAGAATCGTTTGCCAGAACTCGGCACTCGGACCACAACTCAGCACTCAGAACTCGCCCCCAGAAATCCAAAATCACAAATCCCTTCATTCATATGTCAGCGCCACCAGCGGATCTACCTTGGTGGCCCGGCGCGCCGGCAGGTAGCAAGCGACCAAAGCCACCGCCGTCAGCAACAACGCTATCGTTGCGTAAGTCATCGGATCGGTCGTGCTGACGCCGTAGAGCAAGCTCGCCATCAATCGCGTTAATGCGAACGCCACGCCCAGCCCAATCGCGACGCCCAGCAACGTTAAAGTCATTCCCTTCCTTAAGACGAGTGCGAGAATATTGCGACGTTGCGCACCCAGAGCTACCCGAACACCGATCTCCTGCGTGTGCTGCACGACGAAGTAAGCCAGGATTCCGTAGATCCCCAGGGTCGCTAACAGCAGCGCCAGAGCTGCGAAGATCGTCAGCAACGTCATCCCCAGGCGGCGCGAGGCCGTCTCTTCCCCAAGCACTTCATCCATAGTGCGAATATTTGAAATGGGCTGCGCGGGATCAACCTGATGAATCTCCTTACGGACCGCGGCTACAATGCTCAGGGGATCGACCGTTGTTCGAATTACCAGGTCGCGCGGGGCAAACCACGGTTGACCCTGGATTTGCGCGTAAGGGAAATACATCTCCGCCTTGACCGGCTCGTCCGCTCCCATCTGCCGAACATCACCAGCAATTCCGACAATCGTTCTCCACGGAATGTTCTCCTCCGGGTCGCCAGGCTTGAAACGTTTGCCGATGGCGTCTTCGCCCGGCCAGTACTGCCGGGCCATTGTTTCGTTGACAACGGCCACCGGCATTGCCCGTTCATCATCACTCTCGCTGAAAGGACGACCTCGGAGCAGCGGGATGCCCATGGTCTGGAGATAGTTGGCACTGATCTGTCTATGATTAGCGTCATAGGAGAGGCCGTCCGCCAACGCTCGTTCGACCGTGCGACCTTCCGGAAAGAAGCCATTGGTGCCGCCCTTCCATTCCAACGGAATGGAGGTCGAGTAACCGGCCGAGACAACTCCCGGTATGTACTTTATGCGCTCCAACACTTGCCTGTAGAAGGCTGCCCGCTGCGGTTGCTCGGCATACTTGCTGCGCGGGAGCACTGTCCGCATGGTCAAAACATTTTCCGGCTGCAACCCGGAATACTGATCCCGTAACTTGAGAAAAGTCTGAATCAGCAGTCCGGCGCCGACCAGCAACACCAACGCCAGCGCAACTTCAGTGACCACCATGACGCTTCGCAATCTGTTGCCTCCCGCGTTTAAAGCGGTGCGGCCGCCGCCTTGTTTCAGAGCGAGGTTGATATCAATCTTGGCCGCTTGAAATGCGGGGACCAATCCGAAGAACATGGCGGTTAACAAGGTTAGCAGCAAGGTAAAACCGAGCACCCGCAAATCGAGACTGAGTTGGGTTGAGAGCACCAGACCATCAGGAATGAGTCGCTGCAGGAACGCAAAGCTCCACGAGGCAAGCAACAATCCGCTGACTGCACCAGCGGTTGCCAACAACAGGCTTTCAACCAGCAACTGACGAACGATACGCACGCGACTCGCCCCCAGCGCCGCACGCACCGCCATCTCTCGACTACGACTAGCGGCGCGTGACAGCAACAGGTTGGCAATGTTCGCGCAGGCAATCAGGAGCACGAATCCGACGGCGACTAACAACACGAGCAGAGGCCGGCGCACGTCGCCGGCTAATTGATCACGCAGCGGTATTACCAGGGCGCCCAACCGGCCGGCTTGGTCTGGATAATCGTGGGCAATTCGTTGCTGAATGGTTTGAATGTCCGCGTTCGCATGGGCCAGAGTGACGCCTGGCTTCATGCGTGCCAAGACAGTCAGGTAGTGACTACCCCGCTGGGCCCATGTCTCGGAGGTGAAAGCTATGGGCACCCAAAGTCCGATGTAGCTCTCCATGAATTGAAAGCCCGCAGGCATAACACCGACGACCGTGTACTTCTCGCCACTGAGCAGTAACTCTCGACCAATAACACTCTGTTCGCCGCCGTAGCGACCCTGCCACAGTCGGTAGCTGAGCATAACGACCTTGTTTGCTTCCGGCCTGTCCTCTTCTGGCAGAATGGTGCGACCCAGCACGGGCTTGATGCCGAGTAGTTCGAAGAAATTCGCTGTCACCCCGTAAGCCTGAACCTTTTGCGGCTCGCCGTCGCCGGTCAGGTTAAAACTGCGCTGGTCGAACGTGGCCATGTCTTCGAACACCTGATTCTGGGCTTTCCAATCGGCATAATTGGCTGGCGCCGGCGTGTTGCGAGGAAACCCGGCAAAGGATGCTTCCTCCCAAACCATCACCAGGCGATCCGGCTCGCGAAAGGGCAGCTCTCGCAACAACACTGCGTTGACGAGGCTGAAGATTGCCGTGTTTGCGCCAATGCCAAGAGCCAGCGTCAGAACTGCAATGCAGGTAAACGCCTTATTCTTCAAAAGTGATCGGAGACCGTAGCGAAGGTCCTTGAGTAAAGTGTCCATGGCTAACCCCTTTGGATTTTTGATTTGCGATTTTTGATTTTTGATTCCCGAATTGACGAACTCCGAATGCTAGTCACAAATCGGATCTCAAATCTCAAATCTCAAATTCAAGAACACGATTCAACAATCGGCACGCAAAATCAAAAATCACCAATCAAAAATCAAAAATCTCCTCATTCGTACTTTAGCGCTACCAGCGGATCCACCTTTGTAGCGCGACGGGCCGGAATGAGACAGGCGGCAATCGCCACCGCTCCCAGCACGATCGAGACGCCGGCGAACGTCGTTAGATCCGTTGGCTTTACCTCGAAGAGCAGCGTTACCAGAAACCGCGTTAGCGCAAACGCCCCAATCAGACCCAGGGTCAGGCCGATGGCGGTGAGACCTAAAGCCTGGGTCAAGACCATTTTCAGCACGTCACGAGATTGCGCGCCGAGGGCGATGCGCACCCCGATCTCACGTGTACGTTGCGCGACCGAATAACTCATCACGCCATAGATCCCGATACCGGCGAGCACCAGGGCCAGCAACGCAAAGCCACCCAGCAGCACCATGTTGAAACGGCGCTGCGCCACCGACTCGTCGAGCAGTTGAGTCATCGGACGAATGTTGTAAACCGGTTGTTCTTTGTCCATCCCCCTGATCACGTCGCGCAGCGGCGTCGCAATGCTCGTGGGATCCCCGCCGGTCGTCCTGGCAACAACTGTCATGTCAGCAACTGAGGCCTGCTCGTAAGGAATGTAGTATTCGGGTGTCGGTTCGACGTCGAGTCCTTCATGTCGTACATCCCCGACGACCCCCACTATCTCGCGCGTGACCGGTTGTCCTCCTTCGCCAGGAATGATGCGCTTGCCGATGACTTCCTCGCCGGGAAAGAAACGGCGCGCGAAAGAATCGTTAACGATCATTACGGCCGGCGCCGTTGCCTGATCCTGGATCCCAAATGCTCGTCCTTTGCGTAAGGGCGTACTCATTGTGCGGAAGTAGTCAGGACTGATGATTCGCCGATCCGCGGAAGGCTGCTGCCCGGGCGGGAAGGGTGGCTGGCCGGCGATGTCAAAGCTGTAGGACTCGAAACTGCCGCCTAGTGGCAAAGGGTAAACCATACCTGCTGACTCCACGCCCGGAAGAGTGGCGATGCGCTCCAGAGCTTCGCGATAGAAGGCCGCGCTTTGTGCCGGCTCGGGATACTTCGTGGGGCTCACAGACACGTCGGCAGTCAAGACCTTGTTCGGCTCGAAGCCGGGTGAGATGGCCAGCACTCGACGCAAGCTCTGAAACAGGAGCGTGGCGCCCACGAGTAAGATCAAGGACAGGGCAATCTCGGAAATTACGAGCGCGCTGCGAGTCCGGTTGCGCTTGATCCCGCCACTGCTTTCGCGCATGCCGTCCTTCATCGACTCATTCAGATCGGTTCGGGAAGCCTGCAGCGCCGGCGCCAGTCCGAAGAAAAGA
>JAMQPI010000646.1 GCA_023717565.1 Pyrinomonadaceae bacterium
AAAGCCGTGAAGAGCTTCGACTTAAACACGTCGCGAAAAGCATTGCGCGGAATTATCAGGAACCGGCTCCACTCGGGAGTCAATGGGCCGGAATAATTCCTGTAGCTGTGTTCAAAAACCGCCATGACCGTTCTCCATCGCTTTTAGAAAGATATCTTCGAGGGAATCGCGCTTGTAGCTTAGACGTCTGATTTGCATCTGCTGATCGGCAGCAATGCGATACAGATCGCGAACTTCGATGCCTTCCGGCAACACGATTTTCACCCGGTGGTCGCCGGTAAGGGCGTATTCACAACCGAGGTCCGCCACCGCATCGGCGAATTTGTTTTGGTCGCCACGCGTTTCCAGCACCAGAAATTTCCGGTTCGCTTTGCGTTCTTCTTCCAGATTGCAGTAAACGGCGATGCGTCCGTCTTTGAGGATCAAGATCTCTTCACAACACTCCTCAACATCTCGAAGCAAATGCGACGACAAGACAATATTGGCCTGGCCACTGTCGCGAATCTCTCGAATCAACCTGATCATTCGGGCCCGGGCAGGCGGATCGAGACCGTTAGTAGGCTCGTCTAAAAAGATGAGCTTCGGGCCGTGGACAATGGCCTGAGCCAGCTTGGCCAGTTGTTTCATCCCCAGCGAGTAGGTCTCCAGGCCGCGGTAGCGCGCCTCACCCAACCCGACGTAGAACAGCGCTTCATGGGCCCGTTCTAACGCAGCCTCGGATGGCAAGCCTGACAACTCGGCCATCAAACGCACCAGATGCACGGCGCTCATTTTCGCAATGTAGGCATCGCGCTCAGGCATATAACCGACAAGTGCGCGAATCTGCTTGGCGTCGGTAAGAATATCTTTGCCAAAAATATGCGCAGTGCCTGAGGAAGGCGGATGAAAACCCAGCAAGGTGTGAATCAGAGTGGTCTTACCCGCGCCGTTGGGACCAAGAAGTCCGATAGACCGGCCGCGTAATTCTCCGCGCAGTCCTTTGAGAATTGGGCGCCCGCCGAACTCAACACTTAATTCATTGAGGTCAATTACTGGAGCGAAATTCGAAGGGTCCTGAAGGTTCTTTGGGTCTGGAAACTTTGTGGCTGTTGCCATGCCTATAGCTTATATCGTCCTGTCCTGATAATTCCAAACAAAACCGAGGCCGAATGCAGTGCCCATAAGTACGAATGCGCCGATAAATGCAAACGCTTCGGTGGGGGCTAAAGTTCTGCCTATTGCCAGGATTCCGATCAGGAACACAGGAAGGTTCAATACAAGCGCGGAGGCAAGCGGAAAGACTGCGGCTGGCCGGCAACCACCGAGGCGTTTGCGCAGCCAGAATAACGAAGGAGCGTAGGCCAGTGAAAAGAGTAGTGCCGCAACGATCAGGGATGTGAAGGTCACGCCCTTGAGATCTGCGGCGCCGAGGTTCTCACCCTCAATAACATAAAAAGTCAGCAGAATTGCTGACAGGCCAAGCAGCCACGAACCGAGGGAGATGGAAATGAGTTTCACGAGGGTTTACTCCTTTCGGAGTTCTGAGTTCCGAGTTCCGAGTGCTGAGTGCTGAGTTCCGAGTGCTGAGTTCCGAGTATGAGTTTTGAGTTCCGAGTCTTGAGTTTCCAACTCGAAACCCAGAACTCGGAACTCAGCACTCAGAACTCAGAACTACCGATCTACTTTTTACCGCCCATACCTTGCTGGAGGATGTGCTGAATCTCAAGCGCGTTTGGCATTCCCAATAGCGTCGCCGGACTCAACCCGAATGGGCCACCTTCAGTATTTGCAGCAAAGGTAATGCTGTCCCCCTGTGCATATGCGTAAGCCAGGGTCGGTGGCATGTCAGCCGCCATCGCTTTGATAGCTTGCTGTTGCTCCTGAGGCAAACTGTTCGCGGAATTCGCGATTCGTTCCGCGAAGGGCTGCACCAGGGGCGCCAAGTTGTGATAGAAGAGCGCCGAAAAGTTTGCATTACCGTCGGCCGGTAAACCGTCTGTGAAGCGCGTCGAACGCAGTATGGTGTAGCCGGCTTCCTGCGACCTCACCGACCTCTCAACCAGCGCCCGGCTCGGACCTACGATCATGTAACCGTTCACATACGTAAAGTTCACTTCCACACCGAAATCAGCTGACCGTAGCGTGTAGTAAGTGCGACCGCTGATGTCAGCATGGTCCCAGGCCAAGCCGGTCTTACCAAACTTTGTTGCCTCCTTGTTGATCTCCGCAACGACACGCTCGAGGGTCTGGTGCAGATGCGTCGGGTCGTTCACTTCAAACACCATCTTCCACGAGGGCGTCGGAAGAATGGGCCCGTCGATTGCAAAAGCGAACTCACCACCGAGAGGTGCGGCAATATCTTTACGGATATCCAGCCCGCGCTCGGCCTGAAGTCTGTCCAGGTTCTTGCGGAGGTCGGGCGAAACTGTTTCCACAACTCCGAGCAAATCGTCTACGAGGGCGGTGGGGTCCTTGACCACGAAGCCTGCAACCACGTTCGCATCCGGCGAAATGTACTCGAGCGAACCCATAGGTTCGGGCGCGGCCAGCCACGAAGGGAGGCCACGCTGTGCTTCGTTAAACGAAAGCACGGCTCGGGTGTGGGTCCTGCCCTGGCTATCTTTCTGATCGAGGGCGAAGTATTTGAGATTGAGAATTCCGAGCTGCTTCAAAGCGGCTTGATGTTCGACAGCATTCTTCCCCTTCGTCAGATCTCCTTTCGCATGCTCGATGATCTTTTCGAGGTTGGCCGCCACCACCAGACCCGCTCCTTCCTGATAGACGCCGGCAATGCGGCTGTGGAACGCCGTCGCGGTAAAGCTGCTCTGGCCACCTTTCTGAACTACCGCCGCGAGATCCTGCAACTGCTGTAGTTTCGGACTGGCTGCGAAAAGACCGTCTTGAATCCAAACGTAAAGCTCCTCTTTCTTATTTCCCGCCTCAGGCGTCGCAGCAACTGCCGTCAGGGGGTCATCAACAAACATAATCGTTGGTCGCCCCTGGCGATTGCCTGCGTACTTGGCAATCTGCTGCTCGAGAAATTGACGGAAGTTGGCAGCATTCTTTAGCTCGGCCAGCACCAAAGGAGACGACGGGTCGCCTTTCTCATCAGTCGAAACTGAGACCGCGATTTCATCGCCAAGATACTCACCGAACTCTCGGATGGTCCCAATCACCTGATCCATTCCGGGCCCCTTGTGACTGGCTTGCTTCTGATCCCACCACTGGCGCAGCGCCGCATTCTGATTAATGCGTTCCTGCATAACACGGTGCGACTCTTCGATCGTAGAAGTTAAGTTCGGAAGGGCCGCGTAGACAACCGTGTTCTCGGGCATCAGATCCAGCAGATGGGTGGAATTACGAACCCCAGGCTGCTGAACCTTGCTGAGATCTTTACGCAGGGCGGTCAGACCGGCGAGGGCTTGTGCGTAGCTGGCAGCCTTGCGGCTCCAAGCCACCTCGTCCTTCACCGGAACGCTTTCGATGCTCGCATTTGAAGTTGCCTGCTCGCCCGGGCGCAGGACGCGTTCGCTGCCCTTGTGCTCCACATGCACTTCACCTTCAATCACCGACACGCGAGAACCCTTGGTGCCACTGTTGACTGAGAAGATCGTTCCCGTAACTGAAACCTGCGAATCACCGGTTTCGACGAACAAGTGCTCGCCGCGTTGCTTGGCAGCTTCCACTACAATGCTGCCTCGATTCAGATGAATCGTCGTACCCTGCGCATTCTTGCTTACCCAA
>JAMQPI010000649.1 GCA_023717565.1 Pyrinomonadaceae bacterium
CAGTTGTTCAGTGAGAATACCGCCGCGTTCCGACCCGACTATGCCGCGCGGCATGCCAATCAGCTTTTCAATGCTGACCGTACCGTCGCTGTATTCAGACATGTCGATGCGGACCATTTTCTCTTCGTCGCCGAACATGAACTCAGCTACCGCCTTGGCGAGCTCAGTTTTGCCTACTCCAGTAGGGCCGAGGAACAGCAGCACGCCATCGGGTTTGTAGTGCGATTCTTTCAGCGGCCCTTTATTCAATCTCAGGCGCTGGGCCACAGCCTTGATTGCTGCTAACTGGCCTATCACACGATTACCGAGCAGTGCTTCCGTCATAGCAAATCGTTCGCCGGTGTCGCGGAAGATCATGTCGCGCGGAATCCGCGATTCCTGGGAGATTACGTCGATCACGTGTTCCGGCGTGACGATCATCGTCTGCGGCTCATTGATTTCCACCTTTACCGCAGCCGTATCGAGCCAGCCGATGGCCTTGTCCGGCAGATGAAGATTGCGGATATACTTGGGCGCCATCTCCAGTGCCGTGTTGATAGCCTCATCGGAAATCTTGACCGAGTAGTTGCGCTCGAGACGCGGGCGCAGCCCCAGGAGAATTTCACGCGTTTCGGTGATCGACGGTTCTACCACTTTCACCAACCGGAAACGCCTTGCCAGAGCCTCATCTTCGGCAATGTATTCCTTGTATTCTGAGAGCGTGGTGGCCCCGATAATGCGCATGTCCCCGCGCGCGAGCGCCGACTTAAACATGTTGGCCGCATCGGACGAAGTTCCCAGTGCCGCGCCTGCCCCGATGATGGTGTGGGCTTCGTCAATGAAAAGAATCAGATTCGAATGCTCTTTTGCCTCATCGATAATGCCCTTGATTCTCTCTTCGAACATGCCGCGGAGCATCGTCCCGGCAACCAGGCCGCCCATCTGCAGTTGCACCACGTGCGCGCCGCGCAAGCGAGCCGGTACCTTCTCCGGTTCCAATTCGATGGTGCGCGCCAGACCTTCAATCACGGCGGTCTTGCCAACGCCGGGCTCACCCACGAGCATCGGGGAATTGGCCCGCTCACGATGACATAGGATCTCGACTATCTGCTGTATCTCTTTTTCGCGACCGATGGTAGGTGGGATCTTGTCCGCCCGCGCCAGCCGATTCAGGGACACGCCGAAGTGCTTGAGATAAGGAGGGAGTTCAAACTTCTTTCGATGCTGCTCTTCTTCCTGTTCCCGTTTTTGCACTTGGGCGCGAACGTTTTCCGCCACGGCATCTGTATTGGCCCCCATATTTCGGAGCACATCCAGGAAGAGACTGTCGTAGTTGGTTAGCGCTTCGAAGATATCTGTGGCTTCGATGGTCTTGCGACCCTGGGTACGCGCTCGCTCCATCGCGCGTTTGAATAAATCTGTCGTATCGGGAGCAATGCGAAACCCTTTTCCGACGTGTTGCTGGCGGGTGGTTTCCAGTCGCTGGTCGATGGCAATCTTGACTACGATCGGATCGAGAGATAACTCCCGCATCGTCGAGTTGAACATATCCGGTTCTTCATGCATCAGGGCCTGCAAGATATGTTCAACCGCCACGTAGTTCTGATCCCGCTGGCGCGACTCACTCATGGCGTGTTCGAGTATGCGCTGGCCGCTTTCACCAAACTTGTCTTTGTATGCGCCTAAATCTGCCATTTTTCTGACTACCTCAAAAGCTTCGTACGGTTATTCACGTCAGCAAGTTTGACTGGGGGCCTCAAACCCCGCATTAAAGCCGCGGGTTAGATGTCATGAGCATATGCGCCGTTGCGTTTCGATGCAACAACATTAATCCCCGGCGAATTGCCTGCAAATCTCCTGCCAACTGGTCGCCGCGACTCCAGTATCAGGGAAATATCTGTTAGTAATCGTAGTCTTCGCCACCACCCTGCATCGGCGCAGCGGGTTTCTTGGGTTCAGGGGCATCAGTAACTGCCGCATCGGTCGTCAACAGTAGGCCCGCGATGGACGCTGCGTTTTGCAGGGCCGTGCGCACTACTTTTGTCGGGTCAATGATTCCGGCGGCAACCAGATCCTCAAACTCCCCACTCCCCGCATTAAAACCCCGGGCGCCCTTCATGGCCTCGACTTTCCCAACAATCACGGCTCCATCAACACCGGCGTTCTCGGCAATTCGCCGCAGTGGTTCTTCGAGCGCACGTCTCACCAACCTGACTCCGGTTTGGACATCCTCGTCATCATCGGTGAATTTGTCGAGTACTTTGGCGGCCCGAAGCAACGCCACTCCGCCGCCCACCACGATGCCCTCCTGGGCGGCAGCCCTGGTGGCGTTCAACGCGTCTTCGACCCGCATCTTGATCTCTTTCATTGCCGTTTCGGTGGGAGCTCCCACTCTGACCACCGCCACGCCACCGGCGAGCTTTGCCAATCGCTCCTGCAATTTTTCTCGATCGTAATCGGACGTGGTGTCTTCGATTTGTCGTCTGATCGCCGCCACTCGACCCTGAATAGCCTTGGGCGCTCCAGCACCTTCAATAATCGTGGTGTTCTCTTTGTCAATGATCACTCGTTTCGCTGAACCGAGATCGGTAACCTCGACGTTTTCCAGTTTTATTCCCAGATCCTCGGTCACCACGCGGCCGCCGGTAAGCACAGCGAGATCTTCGAGGATGGCTTTGCGCCGATCCCCGAACGCCGGCGCTTTAACCGCGCAGACCTTGATTGTGCCGCGCAGTTTATTAATGACGAGTGTTGCCAGCGCGTCGCCTTCGATGTCCTCAGCAACAATCAAAAGCGGGCGAGCAGTTCTCGCGGCCTGCTCAAGCAAGGGCAACAGGTCCCGCATCGCCGAGATTTTCTTTTCGTGCAACAGGATCAGAGAATCCTCGAGCACCGCCTCCATGCGATCCTGGTTGGTGACGAAGTAGGGCGACAAGTAGCCACGGTCGAACTGCATTCCTTCGACAATGTCGAGTTCAGTCTGCAGTGTCTTGGCCTCTTCCACGGTCACGACTCCATCCTTGCCAACCTGCTCCATGGCCTCGGAGATGAGCTTCCCAATCTCGCGATCGTTGTTCGCGGATACAGTAGCTACGTTCGTGAGCTCGTCTTTGGTTTTGACTTTTTGCGACATGCGTTGGAGCTCCCCAACGACCTTTTCGGTCGCCAGCAGGATGCCGCGCTGCAAAGACATCGGGTTGGCTCCAGCGGTCACGTTTTTCACGCCCTCACGAAAAATCGCTTGTGCCAGTACTGTCGCCGTAGTAGTCCCGTCGCCCGCGGTGTCGTTGGTCTTCACGGCAACTTCCTTGACCATCTGGGCGCCCAGGTTCTCGTAACGGTCTTTGAGGTCTATTTCCCGAGCGACCGTAACGCCATCCTTCGTAATCACCGGTGAACCAAATTTCTTCCCCAGCACTACGTTACGACCCTTTGGCCCCAGTGTTACTCGCACCGCATTAGCCAGCGTGTTTACTCCCTTGAGCATCGCATGGCGGGCATCTTCGTGGAACTTCATTTCCTTAGCAGCCAATGTTTTTCTCCTTCAGTGTCAGCATTCTTTTCAGAGCGACCGGGTCTCAACAGGGCGGACGTTCAAACCGGTCGCTACCGCTCGCGGTTCTGACAATTCATCACTCGCCGGCCGTTTTCATCGTTTCGGAACTGCGTCCGACCTTAACGCGCGCAGGTCGAAGCAGGCGGTCGCCAATCCGATAGCCACGGGTGTATTCCACCACGACTTTGCCTTCTTCCTCAGGCTCTACTGGTACAGTCTCGACTGCTTCGTGCAACTCGGGATCGAATTCCTGCCCCACAGACTCGAGGGGTTCGACGCCAGCCGCGGCCAGCGCGCTTTCAAAACTCGCTGCGGTCCTGCGCACGCCCTCCACAATCTGCTCCCGGGTGCTGCCGGACTCTGCGGCTTCGGTAGCTCGTTGAAGATTATCCAGTACCGGAAGCAAACCAGCTATGAAGTCCGCCTTTCCCCGCTCGGCGCGTTCATCCGCCGCGCGGTTCAAGCGCTGGCGAGTCTCATCCGTCTCTCGTTGCAGTTGGGAACGCAGCTGCTCGAAACGCGATTGCACTTCCTTGGTAAACTTCTCGGCGGCTTCCGTCCGCGCCTCAAGCTCTGCAACATAACTCGGTTTTAGATTTGGGCTTTCAGCAGGTGCGGAGGGCTCGGAGCTCGCGTCGTCTTCCAGAAAGCGGCGGCGGCGATCGGTTACTCGAAGCTCGCTTTCCCCATTCTCGTCGCGCTCCGAATTTCGGTCCCTCGGTTTAGAAAAATTCATAGTTTTGTTGCCCTCTCCCCAAACTCAACCTGGCTCGTCTGCTTTCCCGGTTAAGATACCGTGATCTCAATGCGCTTCGCCATTTCGTCCTTAAGTTTCGGAAGGCGAACTTCCAATACCCCATCTTTGTACGTAGCGTGAATGTTGTTCTGATCGACTGACCCGGGCACGCTGAATGTTCGCAGGAAGCGGCCGGTATGTCGTTCCGTTCGAGACGCTGAGGCTTCAGCAGTGGCACGGGTTCCTTTGACGGTCAATTTATTCTCGTCAATCGTAATCTCCAACGCGGCACGGTCAATACCAGGTAAATCTACCGCGATCAAGTACTCCGCCTGGTTGTCGTAAACGTCCGCTGTAGGGTACCACTCCGCAGCTTCGATCTCGTCACCCTGCTGAGCATCAACCCGCGTGCGCCGCTCCGTGACGTCTTCAAAAAGCCGGTTCATCCGATCCTGTAAAAGCATCAAGTCCTGCAAGGGATTCCATTGCTTCGACACGTCCTTTTCCCCCTCTACGCTACTGCACTGGATGCCTCAGCACTGAATGTCATGTTATCGCCGTCGGCCGACACTTTCACGACCTGTCCCGAGAGGATTTCACCGCGCAGGATCTTCACTGCCAGAGGATTCTGAATCAGAGTCTGAATGGCACGCTTCAACGGCCGCGCCCCATAAGCCGGATCATAACCTTCACGCGCCAGAAGTTCCCGGGCCGATTCATCAAGCGAAATTGTGATGTTCCTGTCCTTGAGCATCTGGAGCAGTCGGTCGAGCTGGACGTCCACTATCTGAGCGATTTCCTTTTGGGAAAGTTGACGGAATATCACAATATCGTCGATCCGGTTTAGAAACTCCGGTTTGAAGTTCGACCTCAGTTCCTCGAAAACTGCTTCGCGCACTTGCTTTTCGTCGCCTTCGGCCGCCTGGATCTCACGCGACCCAAGATTCGAGGTCATAATCAATACGGTGTTTTTGAAATCCACTGTGCGCCCTTTGGAATCAGTCAGGCGGCCATCATCGAGGATTTGTAGCAGCACATTAAAGACATCCTGATGAGCCTTCTCGATTTCGTCAAACAAGACAACTGAATAAGGCCGGCGCCGTACCGCCTCGGTAAGCTGCCCACCCTCTTCGTAACCGACGTAGCCCGGCGGCGCCCCGATCATTCGGGCCACTGCATGCTTCTCCATGTATTCAGACATGTCCAGCCGAATCATGGAGCGCTCGTCATCAAAGAGAAACTCCGCCAGAGCACGGGCGGTTTCAGTCTTGCCAACTCCGGTAGGGCCAAGAAAAATGAATGAGCCGACTGGGCGATTCGGATCCTGTAGCCCGGCTCGCGCCCTGCGTACTGCATTGGCGACTGCTGTCAGTGCTTCGTCCTGGCCGATCACTCGCTCGCGGAGACGATCTTCCATGGTAACCAACTTCTGCATCTCTCCTTCGAGCATTTTCGAAACTGGTATTCCCGTCCACTTCGCCACAACCTCGGCAACGTCTTCCTCGTCAACTTCCTCTTTGAGCAT
>JAMQPI010000652.1 GCA_023717565.1 Pyrinomonadaceae bacterium
TCGAAGTCTCAGATAAAACAATGGTCGGCACTTCCCAGGAGGAAGTCAGGCCGCGGTCGCTCAGAAAAATCTTTAAGAGTTGCTGAGGTGAGGATGGAAGAAAAGAACCCTGGCGGCGGGAGTTGAAGGGCTTACGGGTACGTTGTAGGGCTGGCGACCAAAGAAAGGACGGCCAGCAAGTAGGACTTTTTTTTCACTTGACGCCCTTTCATAAAACAAAGCCTTGCAGCAGTCGGCGCGATAGCGTGACTGCTCAAGTAGCCTTTCCTCCAGGTTGACTCCTGATTGTGGCCGCAGTTGAACGCCAGCGTTAGGTGGCTTCCATTTGCGGGGATCGGGATTATGCGGACTAAAGTGCTCGCTGTCTGTCAATGAAGCTTGAGTGAGCGCGCGATCCAAGCCCAGCGTTCGGCACTTATCTTTAGAGTTTCGTAGGAGTGAATGGATACTCAAATCAAATCAAATAGTCACGAGGTCTCGTCCGCCACCGACTTTGACGAACAGCCTCTCCTTAGTGAAACACGCACTTGTCATAACTATTGGTGTAATTACGAAACCAATCAATCTCTTTCTCGTTGCCCGAAATGCGGACGACCTCTCCTTACTGCTCAGACTTACAGACTGCTTGGATTGGCACTCGTGGTTCTCGGAGGAATACTTGCAATTGCCGGGGCCTCATTGCTAATTCTGGTGGCTCCCAAGGTACTAGGCGGAATCGAAGTAAAACTATTGATTTGGGGTATTTTTGGTTTTCTCTTAGCAGGTGGCTTGTCGATTATGATGGCAGGTATATGGCAGGCCTGGTTTGGTAAACGTAGTCAATCGTTAGTGACTATAGTAATTGCATTACTAATCACGATTGGGCTAATCGCAGCAATTGGTCGTACGCTCTTGTAGTTCGGTTACTATCTTCTCTTTCTGAGGACCCAACATGGCGCGTGTGCTGTCCATCTACATTGATCCCAATACTTGCACTTGCTCACAAGCTTGTGTAGTCGAATGTCCGGAAGTCCTGGATGGTGATACACAAGATGGTGTTCCTCGCATCCGCGAAGGCGCTGAAGAGTACTTTGAAAGTCATGTCGAACAGCTGAAGATGGCGGCCTACGTTTGTCCTGTTGAGGCCGTAGCTCTGCAAATAGAAGATGAAGTAACCAAGTTTTAGCGTTGGAGGACTCTGCGTGGATCTCAGCAGCAGTCCGTCACTTCTGAGCCATCTGTAGTCGATACGAAAGGCTAAAACGTGTCTAAACTAGCACTAGTAGTATTGATCCTGGGAGTCCTCGGGATGCTGATTGGTGGCGGCGTTCTTCTCGTGTCAATCCTGCTACCGGTTTTAACCGACGGGCGCACGAGTTGGGACGAGGCGATGTTTGGAATTATCCCCGGGGCGCTGCTCCTGTCGCTCTCATTTATCGTCGCGGTGGTCGGCTTAATCGTGATGATCTTGAAGAGGCGGAAGAGGGCACAATCTTAAATCACTCTGGGGGTTACAATGCGCCTCTGCCCTACCGGTTCTCTTGCGCATTATCAGTCCGACTTGATCCGTGATGTTGAAGTACTTATCTGCGCCGATTATTGCAGTCGCATTAATCGGAGGGCTTCTTGCCTGCCGTTCGACTCCGAAGTGTCGAACTGAAGCGCCTGGCGAATCCGTGAGCTCTTATGTGGGTGTATGGAAATACCCAGAAAGATCTGTTTGGATCCAGATTCTTCCCGATGGTCGAAGCTTCCAATGCCGCATCGCACCTGAGGGTACTGTTATTACTTCGGAGGGTGTCTTTATCGGCGGGCAGATTGAATGGCGCAAAATTTGGGGCACTGACACGATCACACGCAACAAGACCAGCATCACCTTGTGCGGAAAGTACGGTGTTTCTACTTTAGTTCAAACACAAAGCGAAATGGATTCCGCTTGCAAATCGCCTTTTGAAAACACGCCGCCCAACAAGCCCTTGCGGCTGACGGCGCGATAGTGACGGGGCTATCGTGGCATCGACTTAAGCAATCGATTGCGTCTCGCCTTCGAATTCGCTAGCGGCATACTTAGGCGTTAACTGACTCTCTTAAATTATGCGAATACAGTTGAACTCTGAGCTGGAAGATTTCCTTGATACGCAGATGCGTTTTTTATTCCATCAAGCAAAGGAGGGGTGCAATGACATTAACAAAGAACCTAAATGACTCGCTGTTGATGCCATGCCCGCCATTAAAACAAAAAGGGCCCACTCCAGTGGAGGACGACCTGGCGCCGGACGTGCGGGCCATCCTGGGGACGCCCGCTGAAGAGGGAGCATGCACTCGGGACCAACCCATCTGCTGCGCTGATCCGCGCGTCACCGCTCAACTCACAAGCGATCAGCCGGTGGAGAAGGTGCTCCCCTGGCACATCGACAACGCCGAGCGTGGACATCTCATCATGACTCCCGGTGGTCCCTCCGGCTTAATTGGCGGATTACTTTCCCAGGTTCAGCCCCAGCAGTATTACAGCCACATGGCCATCATGACGCGCGACTACGTGGAACTCCGCCACGCGACCACCAGCGAAGACCGCATGAGGCACTTCCCGCACCACGATGGTGAGGAAGGCGATCCAGGAATCGACCTTCACCTTTCCGATCTGCCCTTCATTCCCGAAGACATTGATGAGATCCCCACCGACGGCTTTCAAGAGGCCGCGCTGCAAAACGGATGGCCGGGAACAGTCACCCAAACCGTCGAGCAGGCGTACACCTCCTGGCATGACAAGCCCATGATCGAGGTAGACGGGAAAAAGGTTCCCGATCCCGCCTGGGCGGAGTTCGACCCGGCGAGCAACCGGCATTACCTGATCAATGCGGTCACGCTTGGCCCGGTAACGATGACTGTGCAACAGGTGGACCGCAGTGAGAAGAAGCAACTAGTTTTCCCTCTAGTGGTGAAGCCTTGCACACGTTGGGAGACTGACGCTGTTCGTGACGCGCTCGACCGCATTGCCAGTGCTACCGAGACACTGCGCGGCCACTACCGCCTCTACTCTTACACCGACGCTCGAGTGGGCCAGAATCCTTCGAAGGATGGATTCGTGATGCTCGAGACCATGAGGCCGGACGAGCGAATTCTCTGCGCCGGTAAGAGCAAGGAGACAGCGACGCTTTCGACGGCGGGCATGGTCTGTTCCACATTCATCTGGCTCGCTACTGAGCACGCCAACAAGATTGGCGCCGCAAGCAATCCCCCACTGCCGCGCATAATCCTCGACGGCCGCCCGCGTCGCATTCATCGCCCCGAGGCAAACCTGCTCGGCTGCCAGTCTTTTTTTCGCCGGTACCCCCTTACGGACGAGATTCCGCCCGGTACGCCGGATGGTCTGTACTTCTACACTGAAGAAGAAAGACGCCGTGCCGCCGCGTGGCTATTTGAAAGGCTCAAGAGCGACATCAGAAAGGAAGTTGCCAGCTCAGCAGACCTGCAGGCCAAAGTGGACGCGCTCATGGCTGAGTCTGGAACGCTGTGGTCGCTTTGGTCGATTCTAAAACTGCTCGGGACGTTCGCTGTTCCGCAGGTAGCATTTTTCCTCAATGTTGCGCCGTGGGTAGTAGAGAAGCTGGTGACTTTTCTCACGGACATGCCCGAGGATGTCGCCAACCAGATGGGCAACGCATTCGCCAATGACGACTGCCATTGGACCGCCAAGGACAAAGACGACTGGCGCGAGCATCCCGGCCCCGGCACCACTGTGAGCCCAGACGACATCATTAACTTCTGGGCGCCGCCTACCTACGACGATCAGGAGATCGTGCACGGCCTCTACGGCTACAACCAGCGCATCCACCTGTTGCCGCCAAGCTTGGAAACGAATGCTCCGCCTCCGAGCGTCTGGAAGCTCTCGTTGGGCCGTGGCGACGTGGGCGGACGTGTCACTTTTCGCGGGCTTGGCGTTCCACACGCCCGCATTCGTATCGGCTGCGGCAAGTATTTGTCCGTGACTGACGGCTACTATGGTCTGGGCAATGTTCCCGAAGGTCTCTACTGGGCTGAAGCCTCCTATTTCCATCCGCAGACCAAGCTGCACCTCAAGGCGAAGGGTCGGCCCGTGAAGGTGCCGCTGTTTGGTTCCGCCTATGTTGACTTCGAACTGGAGGAACCGCCTGACACGCGCCGCGAGGTCATCGTCGCCGCCCATATGGATCTGGTAAACCGCTACGCCATCGGCGAGGACTGGTGGGCCCACCCGGACTGCGAACCCGAGGTAGTCTATCTTGGCCTCGACATGTTCCCTCCGGACAATCCGGCCTACAACGAGATGCGCGAGAAGAGCCTGCGCGGCAAGGTGGGAAAGTCCGAGCAGGTCGACGACTGGGGCCAGGCGCAGTTTGAATGCGCCCTCGAGATCCAGCCTGACAAGTCCATCAAGTTCGTGTGCCGCGCCCGTCTTAAGGAAGACGAAGATGACGACTGGCAGCACGAGGATACGTTCTTCGTCGCACCCAAGAATCTCGAAACAGATGCCAGTTACACACACGTCATCGACCTGGTCCGTTCGGAAGACGCCTGGCCAGTGCGGGCACACATCGTCTTGACCATCGACAATAATCGTCTCTAGGAGGCCCTTCAGCGTGCGAAGACAGGGAAATGTGGAGTGCGCCGGCAGAGCGGAGCGGCGACGGCGCTTTGGATTCTATTGGGGATCCAAGGCTTGCCAATCCAAAGCGGAGTCGCGCTCCGCTTGCCTCCGCACTCCAAAATGTGGCGTGGCAAGAGATTATTTGTCAGAATCCGGTAGTTGAAACTCAACCAGCAATTCAAACGAGAAGAAAATGAACCCCGTAAATTCTAAGCTAGAAGACCCCAAAGTCATCAACCTCTTCATTCTTTCGGCCCGAGCCGGCTTGATGTGCGCGCTGCTGTTAGTGTCATTCGCGGTTCACGCTCAGGAGACAGCCTGGCCACAGTTCCGCGGTCCGGAATCAAATCCGGTGGGAACGCATGCGCGCCTGGCCGAACGCTGGTCGAAGACCGAGAACGTGGAGTGGTCGCAGCCGATCCCGGGGCGCGGGTGGTCTTCACCAATCGTGACTGGCGGTAAGGTGTACGTCACCACCGTAACCACGGATGGGAAGTCGAAGCCACCTCAGATCGGAACAGAATACAGCAACGAGTATGTCGCGGAGTTACAAAAGCAAGGGCTCCCGATGCCAGAGGTGATCAAACGCGTGACGGAGCGAGACATCGAGCTACCAAACGAGGTTGTCCTCCACTACTTCCTTTATTGCCTGAACCTGAAAAGTGGCAAGGTGGAGTGGCAGAAGGAATTCCACACGGGCCGACCACCGGGCGGGCGCCACCGCAAAAACAGCTTTGTCTCAGAGAGCCCGGTGACTGACGGGAAGTTCGTTTACGTGTATGTGGCAAATCTGGGGTTATGGGGATTTAGCCTGAACGGCAAGCAGCTCTGGTCGACGCCGCTTGAAGCGAATCCGATTTACCTCGACTTCGGGACGGGAAGTTCGCCAGCGCTGGCTGGCAACCTGCTCGTGATCGTGAACGATAACGAGAAACAGCAATTCATCGCCGCGTTCGACAAGCACACAGGCAAGCAGATCTGGCGCACAGATAGAGACCTCGGCGGCAAAGGACAGCCAGCGCAACGGTCGGGATGGGCGACGCCTTTTGTTTGGCGGCACGCGCTGCGCACCGAGATCGTCGCGGTTGGACCAGGAGAGGTCGTTAGCTACGACCTGGCAGGAAAAGAGTTGTGGCGCATGTCTGGAATGGCCGCGACCCCGATACCGACGCCCTTCGCATACGACGGCTTACTTTATATTAATGGCGGTCGAGGACGTCCGTTGTTCGCGATTCGCCCGGGCGCTGCCGGTAACATCTCTCTGGAAAAAGAACAGACCTCGAACGCGTATGTTGTTTGGTCGCAACCGCGGGCTGGAACTTATCTGCCGTCATCCGTGGCATATCAGGGAGCTGTGTATACGCTGACCGAGACCGGCATTCTGAGTCGCTTCGACGTCAAGACTGGAAAGCAGACTTACAAGACTCGGATTGACCCGGCAGCGTCGGCTTTCACAACCTCGCCATGGGCCTACAACGGCAAGCTGTTCTGTCTAAGCGAGGAAGGCCAAACGTTCGTGGTCGGAACAGGCGAGGAGTTCCAGTTATTGCACGTGAATGCACTGGACGACATGGCCCAGGCATCGCCGGCACTGGTGGGCGAGCGCCTGTTGATACGGACGGAACAGCGACTCTACTCAATCCGCCGCAAAGGATAGATAACCCGACAATGACGACGACTGAGACAACGGGCAACTTGAGTGGTGTTTTTGCAGTGCCGGCCCTGGCGCGCAAGGCAGACGCTCAACGGAACCTCGACTTCGATCAGAACGATTTGATTGTGCGCCACATCCGTCACGGCGGCATCAAGCGACTCATATACGGCGGCAATGCCTTTCTCTATCACCTCACTCTGAGGGAATACGAACAGTTGCTGACCTGGCTGAATGATGTGGCTCGTGATTCGTGGGTCATACCCAGCGCTGGTCCCAGTTACGGCCGGGCGATGGATCAGGCTAACCTGCTGCGCGGCTACTCGTTCCCTGGAGTGATGATGTTACCGTCCGGCGATCCGCGTGACACTTCGGGTTTGGAACGAGGCTATCGGGAGTTCGCTGACGCGGCGCAGACGCAGCTGATCGTTTATCTGAAAGAGGAAACAACGCTCGGCTCCGACAAAGTTGCCGGCCTCGACATGGTAGCGCGGTTGATCAACGATGGCGTCTGTATCGGTATCAAGTACGCAGTGGTGCGACCGGATCCGCGGCAGGACTCCTATCTTCAGGCTTTGCTGGAACGGGTGGATCGCAACTCTGTGATTAGCGGAATCGGTGAGCGGCCCGCGCTGATCCACCTGAGGGATTGGAAACTTCCCGGATTCACAACGGGCTCAGGTTGTATCGCACCACGCTCGAGCCAGCAGATCTTTTCCGCGTGCGCAGGCGAAGACTTTGCCACCGCTGAGAAGTTACGGGCGACCTTCATTCCTCTGGAAGACAAGCGAGACGAATGGGGACCGGCCAGGGTCCTGCACGCGGCGACAGAACTGGCAGGCATCGCAAGCCTCGGCGAGGTCCCGCCTTACTTGACTGGACTCTCCGAAGAACAGATTGATGAGCTAACGCCGATCGCCCGCAAATTGATGGAGTTTGATCAGTCCCAGCTTGTTGCCGGACAGTCGTAAGTAGCGGAATGACAAAACCTCAGTAGTTGTAACCGGCCGTAGTTCCCGGTCGTGACGAACCCGATGCAACCCATTGAACTACGCAACCGGCTGGCTGGCGTCATCGCCTTTCCGATCACTCCCTTCAAGAAAGATCTGACGCTTGATCTCGAAGCCCTGCGTCTCAATCTAAGCGAGTTGGTCCGCTATCCCGTATGTGCAATTGTGGCCGCCGGAGGCACCGGCGAACTCTACTCACTAACGCCTGAGGAACATCGAGAGGTAGTCAGAACAACGGTTGAAGTGGCGGCCGGCAGAATTCCCGTGATTGCCGGTGTTGGGTTCGGCCAACAACTCGGGGTAAGCCTCTCGCAATCGGCAGCTGCCGAGGGCGCCGACGGAATACTGGCCTTCCCGCCTTACTATCCCCAGGCCGATGACGAAGGAATGTTCCAGTACTACTCGACCATCGGCGCGGCCACGCCTCTTGGTCTGTTCATCTACAGTCGCGATTGGGCAAACTTTACGCCTGCGATGGTTGAGCGTCTCACCAGCATCAACTCGCTGATCGCCTGGAAGGACGGCCAAGGCGACATTCGCCGCTTACAATCGATCATGAATCGAGTGGGCGATCGCCTGCATTGGATCGGTGGCGCGGGTGATGACATGGTGCCGGCTTACTACGCGACCGGCATTCGGACCTACACATCGAGCATCGCCACAGTTGCCCCTCGCCTCTCTTTAAGGCTCCATGAGCTGGCGGCAAACAATCGCGCCGATGAACTGCACGAGCTGATGGACCGGTGTGTCATCCCACTCTACGCGATGCGCTCCCGGCGCAAGGGATATGAAGTATCAACGATGAAAGCGCTGATGGATATGGCAGGGCTTCGCGGTGGTCCCGTGCGGCCACCACTCGTAGATGTGCGAGTCGAAGAGGTACAGGAACTGCGCGCAATCATGGCTGTCTGGCAACCGTTTTTGGATTGAACTGTGCGTGAAAAGACAACCGAGTGTAATGAAGTCAGTACCGTAGCGCGGTAGCGTTGGGTCCAACGTTCGCTACCAGTCGTGTTGCGCAGATCGACC
>JAMQPI010000659.1 GCA_023717565.1 Pyrinomonadaceae bacterium
GCTGCGAACATTGACGCACCGCCGAGTGTCGATCTGATCGCTACGGCGGGTGTGGGACCTTTACCCTGACTCAGTACTTAATGAATGATTCGCATGGTAATCACCTAGGCCGCAAGACTAGCGAAACCTTCTAGATTTTGCAAGACCGAGCCAGAAGCAAACATCGCCAATTCGCAGGTGAGGAAGGCGGACCCTGTCCCCGCTCTTCCGAGACAGTGTCAAAACTCAGATGAGAAGCCTGACGTGTGTCGTGCTAGAGTAGGCTGGGGCTTCACCCCGCGAGGGGTGCGATGTTTATAGCTCCAGACCGCTATCCCTTCCAGCGCTGTTCGGAGGGGCGGAACTCAATGTGAAAAGTATCATCCCAGGATCATTCCGCCCCTCCGAACAGCGCAGGGGTAGTGGCGTCCCGTGTTGCTATAAACATCGCACCCCTCGCGGGGTGAAGCCCAAGCCTACGCTAGCACGACACACGTCAGGCTTCTCATCTGAGTTTTGACACAGTCTCGGAAGAGCGGGGTCCGCCTTCCTCACCTGCGAATTGGCGATGTTTGCTTCTGGCTCGGTCTTGCAAAATCTAGAAGGTTTCGCTAGTCTGGCGGCCTAGGTGATTACCATGCGAATCATTCATTAAGTACTGAGTAAGAGTAAGGGTCCCGCACGCAACGTCGTTGTCAGACCGACAAGCGTTGGTGCGTCAATGTTCGCAGCCCTTGCGGACCGGACTTGTTTCACTACTCAGGCCTACCTCCTTTTTCCCCCATTCCAATCAACTTGGTTTTGCCGTGGCTTCGTTTTTGGCGATCCACTTTCTTTGAGGTGACTAATGGAATTCCCAGCCATCCAGGTTCGCAATCTGAGGAAAAGTTTTCGCAAGCGTGAGGGCTTCTTCAAAAAATCTCGGCTCTGGGCCCTGGATGACGTGTCGTTCGAGGTCCACCAGGGAGAGACCTATGGGCTGCTTGGGCCTAACGGCTCCGGCAAATCGAGCTTAATCCGAATTCTCTCGACTCTGCTGACGGCCGACGGAGGAGAGGTGCGTCTAATGGGTCACTCACTTCCGGAGGAGCAAGAGATTGTGCGTTGGGTCATTGGGCGCGTTAGCGTCGACGCCGCCTTCTACAAGAAACTCTCAGCGCGGGAGAACTTGCTTTACACGGCTTTGTTGTATGGCCAGAAGCCGCGCGAGGCGGAGCGCCGGGCGATGGAGATCCTGGAGCAGTTGGGAATGGAGAAAACGAAGTTCTCAACACCGCTCGAGGAGATGAGCCGCGGCATGCAGCAGAAGATCAGCATCGCCAGAGCGTTGGTGATAGATCCCCCGCTATTACTTTTGGATGAGCCCACAACCGGGCTCGACCCCAAGAGTCGTCGCGACGTGCAGTCGTTTCTTGAGGCGCTGCGGCAACGTTCCGGAACGACGATCCTGCTCACTACACATGACATGGCCGAAGCTGAGCGACTTTGTGCCCGCATCGGATTCCTGGCACACGGGAAGTTGGTGGCCGAGGGCACGGCAGAGGCATTGAAGCAGCAGGCTGCCGCAGCGACGCTGGATGATGCCTTCATCAAGTTAACCGGCGAAGGCCTTTCGAAAGAAGAAGAGCCGCTGAAGGAGATGGCGGTCCTGGAGGGGGTGTAATGGATACGACAATTCGACAAACATGGGCCTTCATGTTCCGCGGGTATCATCTGACCCGGCGGTATATATCCTGGGTCATCGTGTTCAACTTCTACGCGCTGGTTACGTCTGCGACGGTCGCGCTAATCGGCGTGGCGGCTCACGACTATCAGCTGACGCTCACACTCGTGGTGGGAGCGTTGATGTGGAATTTCATGTCTTCACTCTACAACGAAATAGCCATGTCGATTGCCTACGAGCGCTGGGAGGGCACTCTCGAATACACCTTCATGGCGCCGGTTTCTCGTCTGATCCACCTCACTGGAGTTAGCTTGTTTTCGTTGCTTAACAGCATCGTGCAGACTTTGATCGTGCTGTTTGGCTTGTTGCTGTTTACTGATCTGAACCTGCGGGGCGCAAACCTGCCCGGAGTGCTGATTGTGCTGGGTGTGAGCACCGTGGCCTTCGTGGGGTTGGGCCTGATGGCGGCGGCGTTGCCGGTGATGAGTCCGGAACGAGGCGCCGAGGCGACGCATATCTTCCAGGGTTCACTATTGCTGGTCTCCGGAGTCTATTATCCTGTCGAGGTCTTGCCGGGGTGGTTGCAGCCGCTGTCTGCGGTGTCACCGGCGACATATACTCTGTCTGCCTGTCGTAAACTGGTGGGCATCGGCAACCCCGGATCGGTACCCGGCAACCTGATGGGTGCGCCGCTTTCGGCAGTGATGAGGGAAGTCATCATCCTGGCGCTGATGGGCGCCGTGTTGATGCCTCTCGGTCTTTGGGTCTTCGGGAGGATTGAGACCTGGGCCAAGCGGACCGGCAAGTTGAAAAGAACCGGATGACGGTCACGCACCCTCAGAATCGCCTATAGTATGTGCCGGATGACCATCAGATCTAAGAACGATCCACGAAATGACACGAAGCAACACGAAACAAGACTTCCTATTTCGTGAAGTTCGTGTGATTTCGTGGATCGTTGTTTTCAGCCTGGGCAACCTAATATGACCACGAAACTCACAAGCAAGATCAAAAGCGAGAAGCCCTCTAAGGTCGACCTCAAAGGGTTGAAGACTCGAACACGGAAGATCATTCAACTGCTCAAGCGCGCTTACCCTGATGCGAAATGCAGTTTGAACTACTCGAACGCATTTGAGTTGCTGATTGCCACAATTCTCTCCGCTCAGTGCACGGATGAACGCGTCAACATCGTAACCGCGGATCTTTTTCGCAAGTACCGTAAGCCGGAAGACTATCTAAAAGTCTCTGAGAGCGAGTTGCAGAACGATATCCGCACCACAGGTTTCTTTCGCAATAAGACCCGGTCGATTCAGGGTGCGGCGAAGGTCCTAACTGAGCATTACTCCGGCCGGGTCCCTGAGACAATCGAAGAACTGCTGGAGTTGCCGGGCGTAGCGCGCAAGACAGCGAACGTCGTCATGGGCAACGCATTCGGAGTGGCTTCGGGAGTGGTGGTTGATACTCACGTGACTCGGCTCTCGAGACGACTGGGCCTGACTCAACAAAAGGATCCAGTGAAGATCGAAAACGACCTGATAGACATTGTGCCTAAGAGCGATTGGGTCATCTTCTCTCACCTGCTCATCGCCCATGGCCGAAAAATCTGCAAGGCTCGGAATCCGCTCTGCGCCGAGTGTGTTGTCGAAAAGCAGTGTCCTTCCTCTTACCTCAAAACCGGTGTAATCCCGGGAAGTTGAGGCCCGCTAGCGCATCCCAGGGAACGCCGTTACAATGGGCCTCGTTCCGTTATCCTGAGTTCGATTGGCCGTTTCACCGCATAGAATGCCGGTTATTGACTATTTCTGCCTTTCGTACGGCACTATGTCATCAATCCCAGCGCTCGCTCACGGCTCACTCAACGGGGAGAGAGGGGCTGGCGCAGCTTGAGTTACAAGTTTCAATGGGACCAGCTGACTGACGAGCGTCTGCTCGACAGGCGGATTTCCGACCTACCCATCAAGATCAAGGATTCCTTCCTCGAGCCGCATATCAAACGTCTTTACCGTGAGCTCAACGAACGCGGCATCCGCTTCAAGCCGCACGTCTGGCTGTCCGAGGAGTGGTTCTCACCAGACGGCGTGCCCGGCATTGCAATTCCTTTCTACCTGGCCCATCCGCGCCTGATGAAATTGGAGCGCAAGCAAATGCTCGAAGTCGAAGGCGGTACTGACACGGAGTGCATGCGTATCCTGCGTCACGAAGCGGGTCATGCGCTCGATACCGCTTTCCGGCTTCACTTCAAACGTCAATGGCGCGAACTCTTCGGCTCCTTTGCGCAACCTTATCCAGATTTCTATAAGCCCAAACCAAAGAGCCGCAACTACGTTCTCCATCTGCGAGCGTGGTACGCGCAGGCGCATCCGGCCGAAGACTTTGCGGAGACGTTTGCGGTTTGGCTCACGCCGCGCTCCCGTTGGCGGCGCCGCTACAAAGGATGGCCGGCACTGCGCAAACTGGAGTACATAGACGACGTGATGCAGGAACTGGCGGGCACTAAGCCGAGAAATCGGACCAGAACCAAGGTCGAGCCGCTTTCGAGCTTGAAGATTACTTTACGCGAGCACTATCGTCGCAAGCGGGAAAAATATGACTTTGATTGGCCGGCTGTTTACGACCGGGATCTAAAGCGGATTTTTTCCGACGACCCGGAGGATCGGTTGCGGCCCAGTGCTGCGAGTTTCTTGCGCAGCGTTCGTCGTGAAGTCCGCGAGATCGTTGCCGACGGGACCGGAGTGCACCAGTACACCATCGATCATGTCTTGCAGAGCATGATCGATCGCTGTAAAGAGTTGAAGTTGCGTCTGGTGACTCCACCACGCGAAGCTCGACGGAAGATGATGATTGTGTTGACAGTCCAGGTAATGAATGTGCTTCATTCCGGTTACCATCGCATAGCCGTATGACCTTCGAACCAAAAAAGAAGCTGCGCATCATCGTCCTGGTCCATCAGGACCTGGTACCGCCGGATACGCTCGATGATCTGAGCGACAAAGACAAACTCGAGGTCAAAACCGAGTACGACGTCATCTCGACCTTGAAAAAGATGGGCCACGAGGTCTATCCGATTGGACTCTACAACCAGTTGAATGTAATCGGTAACGCGCTGATGGAGCACAAGCCCCACATTGCTTTCAATCTACTGGAAGAGTTTCATGGCTATCCTCTGTATGACCAGCACGTCGTCAGCTATCTCGAGCTCATGAAGCAAGCGTACACCGGATGTAATCCGCGCGGTTTGACCCTCGCGCATGACAAAGCTTTGACCAAGATGATCCTGGCCTATCATCGATTGCAAGTCCCAAACTTTGCAGTATTTCAAATCAATCGAAAGGTGAGACGCCCAAAGCGGCTGAAGTTTCCCCTGCTGGTGAAGTCCATCAGCGAAGAAGGCTCGGTCGGTATCGCCCAGGCTTCTCTGGTCCACGATGATGAAAAACTCACTCAGCGGGTGGAGTTCATTCACCGGCAGAACAAGACCGCGGCTATCGCAGAACAATACATCAAAGGTCGCGAGATCTACGTGGGTGTGATCGGCAACCAGAATATTCAGACGTATGCGCCTTGGGAGTTAGTTATGGAAAAGCTGCCTGAGGGCTCAGAGAATATCGCGACGCTCAAGGTGAAGTGGGACCCGGCTTACCAGGAGAGAGTGGGATTGGCAACCAGGGCGGCAGAGCTTACCCCCGAACAGCACAAGACGTTGGAACGACTCTCAAAGCGAATCTATCGCTATCTTTTCCTCAGCGGTTACGCTCGCTTGGATTATCGGATGACCGAATCCGGGCAGTTCTACTTGCTTGAAGCCAATCCCAACCCCCAAATCGCTCAAGACGAGGATTTTGCGGATTCGGCTGCACACTCAGGCGTTCCCTACGATCAATTGCTGCAAAAGATAATCACTGTTGGCTTGAATTATCAGGGCTCCGGTCAGGTTACGTAGCTTCAGCCGTCACGAGGATTAGAGTTCAAAAAGATTTTACTTTGTGTCTTTTGGAGTAGCGACTTTTCGGGCTCCATTAATTGGGAATACGCGGCGAATTGATTATCTTCTGTTCTTGAAACCCCGGAACCAGTAGATCAAGTTAGCGAGGCTCGCCCCTTATGATGCTCGCACTCACTGTGCTCTTCGCGATCAATCTCTACCGCCACGTTAAACGTGAAGGTATTTGATTGAACATGGCTCCTGCTCAGTTCGCTTGCGGCCCAAGTGTCGCCAGGTCTGAGCGCCATTCACAATGACCGTTGTGTCCCGCGATGGGACGTTTCGCCTGTCGCCACCCGGCGACAACTCGCTATCGCAAATTTTTCGTGACCTCTTTTGGTTCGCCGCTGAGAGCCGAAATGTGAGTCGTCACAAAACAGTCACATTGCTTCTTGTCGCACACGCGTCGAGCGGCTATTCTTCGCTTGGCTTTCAGCGTTGCTCCCTCACAAGAAGAAATAAAGAAAAATTTATTGGAGAAGGTAGTTCCCCTTCTATGCATTTACAAAAGCTATTTCCCTATGCTCTGACTTTGAGTCTTGCCCTTGTCTGTTCTATTTCGACGCTGGCCCAGGAGATTGAGAGTCGCGAGCGACAGGTCGCCCGAAACTCGTCCAATGGTCCAACCGCTATTTCGTCGGACGATCCCATCATTATTTCGGAGGCCTCGCCTGAGGAAATCAAGGCAGCCGTAGCGATTACCTCAGCGAATACCGGATTCAAATTCCAGCAATTGATCTCGTCGGCTATCGATCAAAGGCTTGGCGCTAGCTACTCATGGGGAGCTACCGGACCTTCCCGGTTCGACTGTTCCGGCTTCGTTTGGAGCACTTTCCAATCGGCAGGCATCGACTTTGAGCGAGGCAGCGCACGGACGTTATGGGCACGATTTGCCCCAGCTGCACCCGAAGACAAGTACAAGTTTGGCACCCTGGTCTTCTTCAGCGGGCTCAAGCATATCGGAATTGTCGCTGACGAAAACGGCTTTTATCATGCCTCGCGTCATCACGGCGTGGTCTATTCACCGTTCAGTGACTATTGGCTTGCTCGCATCGATGGTTTTCGTCGTGTGCCGTTGCCAGAACGGGTTGAGCCGCCGGTCGACTGACGATTGCAATTTGTCCTTAAGAGAAAGCGCCGGCGCATCGAAATTGATGCACCGGCGTTTTACTTTCTGCTAAAGCTGAGCGTACTGATTGTCCTAACCGTTACGACACAAAGCCTGCCCGGTGTCCTTCGTCAGGCGCATCCCACACCACCACGATTTTGTCTATAGCTACGAAGCAAATCTTGTCTTCGGAATCTCTGATCTCAACGGTGCCGCCCTCCACCTTGATGACTTCGCCCCGGACCCTGGAAGAACCCTCGCAGCGGAGGTCCACTTTCTTGCCCACAAGTTTTGAAAGCAGGTTATGCATTAGTAACTCCTTCTGGGCTGCGTGGCGGGAAGGTATCCCCTAGCGCCCATTTCCGCTCCTGAATGTAATTTGAATCAAAGGCAGAACGTCGGGATCGTTCTGCTGCGTACGTTCAAATTCGAGGAGGTCGAAGTGAGCGCACCGGTCAGTGGTAGGAAACTCTCGACAAACAGCTGGCCGGGCGTCGTATATCTTGCATTGGCGGGTTACCGGATTCAGAAACGTGCAGGACTGCTTCAGCACCGGGTCTGCCTTACGACGGAGCACCCGTTCGGTGGTGTTGTAGGTGCGCGTGAACCGCACCAGCGCGGTTTCGTAATCCAAGCCGAAATGCTTTGCCAGGCGGTTGATGTCCCGTTTCGTAACCTGGACGCGTTCATAGATTGAGCAGCAGTATGCGGGGCACTTGCTGCAGTCATAGTTTGCCGGGTAACCGTTGGCAGTCGTACTCATGAACGCCGAATCCTCTGAGAACTAATTGAATACTAACGCCGCTTCGATTTCTTGTATTCCGCAAGCAGCAGGGCCATGAATTCATCGCGACGTTCGTAGAGTCGCTTGGGCTCGCGTGGCGCGTGCTGCGACAAAGCATAAGCCGTAATGATCGGCAGCGCTACTGTGGAATCAACATAACAGACAACTGCATCCGGTAGGCGATCGGGATCAACCTTGCCCCATGAAACGGCTTCGCCGGGTGTTGCTCCGGAAAGTCCACCGGTATCAGGGCGGGCGTCGGTTACCTGCAAAAAGTAGTCGTGACCGCGTTCGTCGATTCCCAGCACTTCCTGAATCTGTGGTTCCGTTTGGAGCAGAAAGTTCTTAGGAGACCCCCCGCCCAGAATGAAGCACGCCGATTGACCAGGCTTGCGCTTAGCTGGTTTCTTACCGGTCTTACCTGCTTTCCCGACACTACGCTTGGCGGCTAGCACAATCGCGGCGGTCTCGTTTACGTCCAGCGAGGGATCGAATGCCAGCTTGTTACCCTGCAGGGCTTTTGCCGCCACGTTCATCCCGATAGACGAATCACCCGGAGATGAAGTGTAGATGGGCACCGCATATTCGTAAGCGACGGCCAGGAGCGACTTGTCCTTCAGACCCAGTTTTCGCTCGCGTTCATAAACGTAACGGCCACAGAGGTAATGAAACTCGGCTGTGGACATGGTCTTTTGAAATTCTTTGGCTTCGATGATCTTTCGAAAGAAAGCATCGGTATCAAGCAACACCGAATAGTCGAAGAAGATGTCGTAGATGCGCACAACCTCTTCCTCTCGCAGCACAATGTCAGACGTCTGGGCGTTACCCTGATGCATCGAGAGCCCGATCCCGAAGTGGGTATCGTGATAGAGATTCGCGCCGGTGGAAATAATCCAATCAATGAAGCCGGCCTTGATCAGAGGAATCAGGGCTGAGATACCCAGACCGGCAGGAGTCAGGGCGCCCGTCAGCGAGAGACCTATGGTGACTTCGGGCTCCAGCATCTTCCGCGTGAAAAGATGGCAAGCTTCACGCAAACGGGCCGCGTTGTAAGCCAGAAATGCTTCATCAACGAGAGTAGCCAGGGTGGTCTTTGAGGTTATCGGAGCGGGATCGATCTTCCGTCCCCGCAGGAATTTGCTTTTAGTGGCCATGTTCAGTTTTCAATCGGAACCCAGGCAAGCGTTCAAGATTTGACCTGCTCAGAGTTTGAAGCAACTGCCCGCAGGCATTCGCCGCATAGACAACCGCGATAGCGATCCTTTAGCTCGGCGCGCTGCGCATCGCTCAGCTTTATCTCCCAGCACCAGCAGCCCCCAAGTGTCGCGCCGCAGGTAAACTGGTTGCCGCACGCTTCGCAAGTGGATGGCTCGCGCCAGCGCGGGTTAAGAACTGCGGCAAATCTCTTGAGCCGAGTCGTCATTAGCTGGTTCGACCTTTGCTCCCGTTATCCTGGGACGCGCGCTTCAGTCGCAAGCGTCCGATACGCCGCTCGTCGGCTTCCAGGACTTCCACCTCGAGGCCGCGAAAAGTTAAATGCTCACCAGAACGCGGCACCTTTCCGGATTCGTTAATGACCAGTCCGGCAATGGTCGTGAAGTCGTCGTCTTCTATCTCCACTCCAAAAAGTCTCTCGATTTTCCCTATCTCCGTTGATCCGAGCACGTCGTAGGCGCCATCAGGACTTTCGACAATCTCTGCTTCCTCCCCGCCGATGTCCTCATCTTCGATCTCGCCGACAATCTCTTCGAGAATATCCTCAACCGTAACTAGTCCGGCAACGCCGCCGTATTCATCAATCACGACTGCGAGTTGGACGTGGGCCTTTTGCATCTCTTCGAGCAACTCCGCAACCGGTTTGGTCTCAGGTACGAAATACACGGGGCGCACCAGCCGGGCAATCGGTTCATCTTCCTTGCCTTCCGCCCACCTTTGCATGAGATCGCGAACGTAGATCAGTCCCTCTACATTGTCGATCTGATCGCGATAGACGGGCAGTCGGGAATACTTAGACTCGATCATGAGGTCCCGGGCCTCACGAACGGTCGCGCTCTCTGGTATCGCCACGATGTCAGGACGAGGAGTCATCACTTCGCTTACGTGAGTATCGCCAAACTCAAGGATCGAATGGATCAGCTCCCCTTCTTCTTCCTCCAGAATGCCCTCAGCTTCGCCGACGTCGATCAACGCCTGGATGTC
Source organism: Pyrinomonadaceae bacterium (assembly GCA_023717565.1). GTDB lineage: Bacteria > Acidobacteriota > Blastocatellia > Pyrinomonadales > Pyrinomonadaceae > PSRF01. The sequence goes on from JAMQPI010000659.1 coordinate 9,716, forward strand.
GTCGCCGATGTCTTCCTCGTCGTCGTCTTCGCCGTTCTCAGGCGCCAGTTCTTTGCGACGAGTGCGATCGAAGAGTTTGTGGAAGGGATCTGCGGCAAAGGCCATCAAAGGCAGCAACGGCCGAATTACGGGCAAGAGAAAGAGCAGAGTGGCTTCGGGGTCGCGGGTCGAGATGAACAATGGAATGAGTTGACGAAACATTCCCGCCAGCAATAGACCTCCCAGTAGGCCCGCCAAAACAGAACGTCGTTCCGAGAACAGAGTGAGTGAGATGGAAGTGATCAGCACCGCCACCGCCACCAGCAGGATCTGGATTGTGGCTGAGATGGCAAAACTAAATCGAGGGCGATTCTCCAGGACCTGTTTGAGAAAGCCCGCCGAACGCCCCTTCGATCCCTCTTCTGCCTCAGTGATTAGACGTCTCAGGCCAACATCGCTCAATTGACCCAAGGCCATGTCTACGGTGGCGAGTAAGGACAGGACCACGAGCAGAAGAGAAGTCAGTAGAAATTCAATTTGCATGCGCTACAGGATGGTAAATCGTAAATCGCAAATGGTAAATGGGAGAATGGTCAGTTGTCAGTGGTCCGTTGTCAGTAGCCCGTTGTCAGTGGTCTTTGACCTCTTAACCACTGACCACGGACAACTGACCGCGGACTACTTCATATTCCCATCTGATTGCGCAGACGAAGTTCGAGTCGATTCATTTCCCCTTTATCAGTTTCATGGTCATAGCCGCAGAGGTGCAACAGACCGTGGAGGATAAGTTGCGCGATTTCGTTTTCAAAAGCTAGGCCGTTCTCCAGTGCCTGGCTCCCTGCACGATCAACCGAGATTGCAATGTCACCCAAGCTCGGCTCTGATGCAGTGAACTTGTCGTCACCTGCAGGAAACGACAAAACATCAGTAGGTTTGTCCTGTCCTCGGAACCGTTTGTTCAGAATCTTTATTTGCCGGTCTGAAACGAAAGCAATCGTGGCGTCATGTCCCGATTTACCGATAGCCTTTAATGCCCGTTCCGCAAATACCTGCCAGCGCTCGCAGTCAATCTTGCGTCGGCGTTGCCTGCTCACCACCTCAATCATCGTCAATGGTAGAACCTCTGGTCACCCCATAGGGGTATGATCTATAGCACTGACACGTCGAATACTGTCTCACCGTTCTGAGGGGCGGAACTCAACTTGGCGGGTATTCATCCAGGATCATTCCGCCCCTCAGAACGGTGAAGAGTACTCGTTGGGTCCTGGGTCTATAAACATCTGACTCCTCCGGAGTGAACACTCGAACAAGCACTCGGCCGCCTAAGACAATCGACTAATTTCTGTTTTCATATGAGTCTCATCTGTTATTCAGGGAGTTTAGATATTGGCCTTCTTGGTGTGATCTTCGTAGGCCCTGATGATCATTTGCACGAGCTTGTGACGCACGACGTCCTTGTCCGTGAAGTAGACGAACTCGATGCCTTCCAGGTTATTGAGTACGCGTTCAGCTTCAATCAGACCACTCCGTTTGCCGGCTGGCAGATCGACCTGGGTAACGTCACCTGTAATCACCGCCTTGGAGCCAAAACCAATGCGCGTTAGGAACATCTTCATCTGTTCGCTCGTGGTGTTCTGAGCCTCGTCGAGGATGATGAAGGCATCCGCCAGCGTGCGACCGCGCATGAATGCGAGGGGCGCCACTTCGATCACCCGCTTCTCCAGCAATCGGGTAACGCGTTCGTAGTCGATTAAATCGAACAGCGCATCGTAGAGCGGCCGCAGATAAGGATCGACCTTGTCCTGCAAATCGCCGGGAAGAAAACCCAGTTTCTCTCCCGCTTCCACCGCGGGTCGCGCCAACACGATCCGGTTGACCTGCTTCTGCATCAAAGCCTGGACGGCCATCGCCACTGCCAGATACGTTTTGCCGGTGCCGGCGACACCGATGCCGAACACAACGTCCCTTTCCTGTATGGCCTGAATGTATTTGCGTTGATTAGCCGATTTAGGGGCTACCTGCTTTTTGCCCGCCGGATTGAAACGCGATTTGGTGAAATAGTCCCGCAGGCTGAAGGCGCGGTCCTCGGCGATCTGGGCAAACGCCTCACGCAGCTCCTTGTCGGTAAACTGCCGGCCTTCTTTGAAGAGTTCGGAGAAGTCTTCGAGAATCCGCTCCGCAGTCTCGACGTCTTTGGGATCGCCGTCTATGGAAACGTCTTGCCCGCGGGCGTTGATGCGCACGTCCAGCAGCGACTCCAGGTACTTAATGTTCTGGTCGTGAACACCGAACAGCGTTTCCAGTCCCCTTGGCGGAAGCTCAATCTTATTCAAGAACTCTCACTTTCATTTCTTGGTGAACTATGAGGAGGACTTCAGGGTGAAGGTGCGGAAAGATTGTTGACATATGATACGACTGCGACGCTACTACAGGGCTCACTTAGGTGTCAAATATTGCTTGATTTAGAGGTCGATCGGGCGAGTTCCCGCTATGTCGCTAACTTGACACTCGCGGTGGTGGCCCCTATACTCCGTCACTTGCGCATGACGCCCCTGAAACGCGTCTGAAGTCCTACGTACCCATCCTCGAAGCAACAGGCCGGGGAAGGCAATTATCGGGAGAGTTTGATGCCAAATCATAAATCAGCAGAGAAGCGGATGCGCCAGAACGAAAAGCGCAAGCAGATCAATCGTAGCAATCGCACCCGGGTCAGAGGCGCTATTAAGAAGCTTCGGGGCGCGCTCGAGTCGGGTGACGCGAAAGAGTTGCAGACGCTGTTACCGGCGACCGTTTCCACTATCGACAAGGCAGTGCAAAAGGGTGTGCTCCACAAGAACACGGCGGCGCGCTACAAGTCACGGTTGACAGCGAACGCAAATCAGGTGGCAGCCAAGTAGAGCCTAAACAAATACTAAATGTAAGCGAGGCGGACCAAGAGTTTGGTCCGCCTCGCTTTTTAGCGTCGGTTACCCCGTAGGGGTCCAATGTTTATAGCACGGCAACCCAATCCACCCGACGCTCAGTTCGGAGGAGCGGAACATAGCTTGAATAGTCCATCTCAAGATCCGTTCCGCTCCTCCGAACTGAGCAGATGAGGGGCTGGTGTCTTGGTCTATAAACATCTCACTACTACGTAGTGAAACCCGCAATTCATGCCGTTGTGAATCAGGAGGAACTGAAGAGTGACTAGCTATTACAAAAGCCTGCAAGAGATCGAAGCGGTGGTAAGCGGTTTCGAGTCATGCAGAACTCCCAAAGACGACTTCTCTCATCGGAGTCACCTCACCGTGGCCGCCTACTACCTCCACCACTATGACGAGACGGACGCGACCCAAAGAATGCGCGCGGGCTTGCTCCGATTTCTCGATCACCACGGAGTCGGACGGGCAAAGTTCCACGAAACCTTGACCGTGTTTTGGATCAGACGTGTCGCGACCCTTGTAGGCGGCTTGGATCAAGATCTCGTTTTGCTGGAAGTAACCAACGCAGTGATCGAGTCGTTTTGCGACTCCCGTTTGGTTTTTGATTACTACAGTGAAGAACTCTTGTGGGCGGAAGAGACGAGGAACAGCTGGGTCGCTCCGGACCTCAAAGATCTGTGAGCAGCGGCCGTCAGCCTGACAGCTCACACACCAGCATCTCGAGTTGAAGCCGTGCGCCTTTGGGTCCGCTTCCTCCGACCGAGGTCTTAATGGCCAGGTCAGCGGCGGCAATCAGTCTGATTCCGTGCGCGATCTGAGCCGCGTCACTGCGTCTGAGGTTGTTGATAAAAGCGTCGCGTTTGAAGGAGGGCAACGGCACAACGCGAAAAACGTCGTCGCGGGACCCGTGTGTTAGAGCCTCTTTCGCCAGTGCCAGCCGGTGAAAGTTCCCGGCAATCGCCCCCAGTAACATTACTGGTACCGAGCCACCGTCCAGCAGCCGGTGCAGTGTTTCGAGCGCTTGCTTGCGATTCCGGGCGATGAGGTGATCACCAAGGTCCCAGTTCGAAAGCTCCCGCGAGCGTCCTATCAAGTCGTCCACCATCTCAACCGTAATCCGTCTGGTCGGCAACGATGCGGAGGCCAATTTATCCAACTCGGAAAAGAGCGTCTGCACGTCTGTGCCGACCAGCATGATGATTTCGCTTAAGGCCGGATCGTCGCAGGCTACTTTGAGTTCCTTCAATCGAGACTTGACCCAGATTTTTGCATCACCATCTTTGAGAGCTGGATAGTCGACAACCTGGCACTTTTCCAATAGGGCGCGTGCCAGCTTCTTACGCTTATCGAGATCCGCCGTGTTAAAGATCATCGCGGTCGACTCCGCCGGATTGCTGATGTATCGAACCAGCGCCTCTTCGTCGGCGTCGCGGAGTTTGCCGAAGTCCGTGATTTTCACAACCCGACGAGTAGACATCATCGGCAGTTGGTTGGCCGCCGCGATTGCCTCCTGGGCACCGCCGCTGGTGAGGCTAAAACTCGACTCATTAAACTCGCGCAGCAGAGTCTCACTCAACGCTGCATCGGCGATCGCGCGCGCCCCGCCGTCCCGTAGATAGCCTTCACAACCCACCAGCAGATAGACGGGAGCCAGTCGTCCCTCTTTCAGCGAACGTTCCAGCTCAGTGCGGGAAATAGCGGTCATTTCTTTCCGGTCTCGACGGCATTGATGAGAGTGGAAACGATACTTTCAGCGAGGCTCCGGGCCATTCGCTGAACCGCCGGATCTTCTTCGCTGAAGAAGTTGCGAGGGTCATTAGCAAACTCGAACTCGCCGCGAAAGACAAAATTCTGATTGTCGTAAAGCACTCGATTCTCAACCTGGTCGCGTACCGTTACCGCAGCTTCAATAGTCACTTCAAAAATTCTGGCGCGGCCTTTGTCATCCAGCAATACCCCGGAGAAGTTGAAGCTCTTGATGATGCCTTCGATGACCGCATCTGCGCCTTCGCGATCCCCTTGCACGCGCAAACCACGGCCGCGGTGAATCAACTCGTCAGTAACGGCCTTCGTAACTCGGGACTCGATCTTGAAGCGTAGCGCGCTGTTTTGAAACGCCGGCACCGCCACCGTGCGGATGCGTGAGGGCAGCTGGTTTTTCGTTACTGGCTTGTAACACTCGGTAAACCCCGACACGGAAAGGACTACTGCAATAAACGCGGAAAGGCGAAGAGTCTTCTTCATTAGTAGCTTCTCTCTTTGTGGTCTGGTCATCGGTAAGTTGACAGGATTCTCTCTTACGGGAGTTAGTTAGGCAAGGTGACGCCGCTCATAGCATCGGCAATGCGCACGGTTTCTACAGCAGCCTTCACGTCGTGCACGCGGACGATGTGCGCACCTCGCAAAACGGCGGTGGTGATTGAAGCCATGGTGCCGTGGAGGCGATCGGTCGCCGGGACGGGTTCGCCATTCTCATCGGCTAGTAAGCGCCCGATGAAAGACTTTCTCGAGGTGCCGATCAGGATCGGAAAGTCGGGGAAGGCGTGGGCGAGCCGATCCAGCCTGGTTATCAGTTCTATGTTTTGTTCCTGAGTCTTCCCGAAGCCTATTCCCGGGTCGATGACAATTGATTCACGTTTGACTCCTCGCCGTTCTGCCATAGCGACGCTGATGCCCAGGCTCCTGGTTACTTCGTCAAGAATGTCAGCCACCGGCGGCAGCTTTTGCATTGTGGCGGGCGTGCCGCGTGAGTGCATGAGCACCAGGCCCGCAGCCGACTTCGCTACTTCATCGGCGATATGAAAATCAAATCGCAGCGCGGAAATATCGTTAACGATGGCGGCGCCGGCAGCGAGAGCCGCCATCGCGACGACAGACTTGGTTGTATCAATTGAAATTGGAATAGTCGTGCGTTTGGCCAGCTCTGTGATGATCGGCAAGACCCGTTGAAGCTCATCATCGGCGGAAATTACGGTTGCACCTGGACGTGTCGACTCGCCGCCAATGTCGATGATGTCAGCGCCGTCCGCAATCATCTGTTCGGCATGTGCCAGCGCTTTGTTGGGTGTGAGGAATTGGTCGCCGTCACTGAAGCTGTCGGGAGTGACATTCAAAACGCCCATGACCAGGGTGCGAGTACCGATAGGCAGTATGTGAC
>JAMQPI010000670.1 GCA_023717565.1 Pyrinomonadaceae bacterium
TGATTCCCATCGACGCGACGGCCCAGGAGCGAGACACCATCGTCCGCGACTTCAAAAAAGCGCTCGCAGATACCGGCATGAAGGTGCCGATGGCCACCACGAATCTTTTCTACGATCCGGTTTTTAAGGACGGCGCCTTTACTTCCAACGATCCGCGTGTCCGGCTTTATGCGATTCAAAAAACCATGCGGTCAATGGACCTCGGAGCCGAACTCGGCGCACATATTTATGTGTTTTGGGGTGGACGCGAAGGCGCGGAGGTTGATGCCGCCAAGGACGCGCGCGAGGCTTTGAAGTGGCAGCGCGAGGCGATGAACTTTCTCTGCGAGTATTCGCTGGACCAGGGTTATGAATATAGGTTCGCCCTCGAAGCCAAACCGAACGAACCGCGCGGAGATATCTACTTGCCGACGACCGGCGCCATGCTCGCGTTCATTGCTACGCTGGATCACTCGGAGATGGTGGGCGTGAATCCGGAAGTGGGCCACGAACAAATGTCAGGTCTTAACTTCTATCACGTAGTAGCGCAGGCCATCGAATCCGGCAAGTTGTTTCACATCGATTTGAACGATCAGAAGGGCCCGCGCTTCGATCAGGATCTGCGTTTTGGTTCCGAGTCGCTCAAGAACCTCTTCTTTCTGGTGAAACTGCTGGAAGAGTCTTATGAGGGGCCCCGGCATTTCGACGCGCACTCTTATCGCAGTGAAGATGAAGCCGGAGTATGGGACTTCGCCGCCGGCTGCATGCGAAATTATCTGATACTCAAAGAGAAGGCCCGCCAGTTTGATCAAGATGCTGACGTTCAGGCGCTCCTGGCAGAGATACATGCCACACCCTCGGGATTCCAGCCGCTGGGAAGTTACAGTCGCGCCAACGCTGACCGAGTCAAAGCCTTGGCTCTTGATCGAGTTGAACTGGCCGGGAAGCGATTGCCTTACGAGCGTCTCGATCAGTTGACCGTGGATATCCTATTCGGTGTCCGATGAATCACCATCCGAGTGGGAATGAGGTCAGTACCGTAGCGCGGTAGCGTCGGGTCGATCTGCGCAACAGAACTCGCGGCGAGAGTACCCGACGCGCTACGGTACTGACTTCATCCCACGCTGCGGATGCAAAAGGTTAACAATGCTAATGAGATTTCGACGTCTATTCTTAGTTTTCATCCTGCTCCTGCCAACCGGTACGGGCAATACCTTAGCGCAGTCTCTTCGTGAGCAAGCCGACAAGAGAAAGTTGCTCATTGGGGCAGCCGTCAATCCTGGACGCTTCTCTGAGGCGCCTTACGCGGAGACTCTCGCGCGTGAATTCAACATGGTGGAAGCGGAGAACGTAATGAAGTGGGGCGGCATACGCCCGGCGCAGGACAAGTTCAACTTCGGGCCCGGTGATCAGGTGGTCGCCTTCGCTGTTGCACACAAGATGAAAGTGCGCGGCCACTGTCTGCTATGGAGTGAATACAACCCGGCGTGGCTCGCGAAGGGAAGCTTCACACCCGAGCAGTTGTCTAAACTCCTGGAGGAACACATCACCACAGTCATGAAGCACTATTCCGGAAAAGTGTTTGCGTGGGACGTAGTCAACGAATCGTTTCTGGCGAACGGCAAGATCGAACCTTCGATCTGGTACGACAGTCCGGGTATCGGTCTGGCGGAGAAAGGAACGGCGTATGTAGAACAGGCTTTCCGTTGGGCGCGGGCCGCGGATCCCAAAGCGCTGCTCTTCTACAACGACTACGACACCGAAGGATTGAATCCAAAATCAGATGCTGTCTATGAGATGGCGAAAGACTTCAAGAAACGCGGCGTGCCGATCGACGGGGTAGGCATCCAGGCGCACATCATTGACCTCGACATGGCTGGGATTTCGTCATTGGCAGCCAACATGAAGCGGCTGACAGCTTTGGGTCTCCAGGTGCATATCACTGAGATGGATGTGGGACTGCGACTCGAGAAGACGGGTGCCCTAATGGACCAGGCGGATCTGGATCGTCAGGCTGAGATCTACAGATTCGTGGCAACTGTGTGTGTGCAAGAACCAGGCTGCGCCGCTTTCATGACGTGGGGATTTACGGACAAGTACAGTTGGATTCCAGGTTATACAAAAGGGGCGAAGGGAAAGGCACTGCTTTTCGATCAGGCCTATGCGCCGAAGCCTGCATACCGCGCATTACGTGAGGTGCTGGCGCGGTAGCATGAAGTCAGTACCGTATCGCGGTAGCGTCGGGTCAACGGTACCGATCACAAATCTACGGGTCAATGGGTTTCCACGGTTGGTGACTTTTAAGCACTGGATTCGAGCCGCGATGGCCGGACCCGACGCTGCTGCGTGACGGTACTGACTGCGTGACACTCAGTTGAGTCTTCACCGGCCGGACCCGACGCTACTGCGTGACGGTACTGACTTCATGACGCTCGGTTGCGTTTTTAGTGAGAAAGCCGCAGATGCTTTTCCAATAGACTCGTTTGGAAGGAAGCTTATGAAAAACTATCGTTGGGTCGCCTTGTGTGGGACGCTCATTTTCGCCGGCCTGATGCTTGGTCGTCCTTGGACCATTACCACTGCGCAAGCTCCACCGCTATATAAAAATCCTTCCCTGCCGATCGAGAAGCGGGTTGACGATCTCGTTTCGCGCATGACACTCGAAGAGAAGGTCTCGCAGATGATGAACGGCGCCGCGGCAATTCCGCGACTCGATATTCCTGAATACGAATGGTGGAACGAAGCGCTGCATGGCGTCGCTCGCGCCGGTCATGCCACTGTCTTCCCGCAGGCGATCGGACTGGCCGCAACCTGGAACACCGACCTGATGCATGAGGTGGCAGACGTGATCTCGACTGAAGCGCGAGCCAAACATCACGAGTTCGCCCGGAACAATGAGCGTCAACGTTATAAAGGCCTCACCTTCTGGAGCCCCAACATCAACATCTTTCGTGACCCGCGCTGGGGACGGGGTCAGGAGACCTACGGCGAAGATCCATATTTGACCGCGAGATTGGGTGTCGCGTTCGTTAGAGGGTTGCAAGGGACTGACCCTCGTTATCTGAAGGTAGTGGCGACACCTAAACACTACGCGGTACACAGCGGACCCGAGCCCGAGCGTCACGCATTCGACGCCAAAGCCGATGAACGAGACATGCGCGAGACCTATCTGCCGGCGTTCAAGGCCACGATGGTGGAAGCCGGAGCGGCTTCCATCATGTGTGCATACAACCGCACCAATGGCGAGCCAGCCTGCGCGAACAAGAAGCTAACAGACATTCTGCGCCGGGAATGGGGATTCAAAAGCTTCGTAGTTTCGGATTGTGCGGCCATCGAGGACATCTATCGCCATCACAAGTTCGTCAAGACCGAGGGTGAAGCATCCGCGATTGCGGTGAAAGCCGGTACGGATCTGACCTGTGGACGCGAGTATCGATCGCTGGTGCAGGCCGTAAAAGATGGCTTGATTACCGAAGCTGAGATCGATGTCGCTGTTAAGCGACTTATGACCGGTAGATTTCGGCTGGGCATGTTCGACCCACCGGAAATGGTTGCGTACTCGCGCATTCCATTCTCAGAGAACGACTCGCCCGCGCATCGCGAGTTGTCGCTCAAGGCCGCGCGCGAATCAATTGTGCTTCTCAAGAACGAGGGCCCGGTGCTGCCGTTGAATAAAGACATCAAAACCCTCGCCGTGATCGGGCCGAACGCTGATGCGCCGGACGTACTACTCGGCAATTACTTTGGCCAGCCATCAAAATCTGTTACTCCGCTCGAAGGTATTAAGAGCAAGGTCTCAGCAGGAACCCAGGTCCTCTATTCTCCCGGAATGTTCAAGATTGGCGCCACGGCTGCGCCCGTTTCCTCATCAGCTCTCACGGTGAGCGGCGCCGGATCAGCCGCCGGTTTGAAGGCCGAGTATTTCAATAACCGGGAGCTGAAGGGAGAACCGGTCCTGGATAGGACTGACGCGGAAGTGAACTTCGACTGGGGGTCGTTGAGCCCGGCTGCTCAGGTCGTTGCCGACAACTTCTCGATTCGCTGGACCGGCAGAATCACGGCTCCTGAGTCGGGTAAGTATCTGCTGGGCGCTGCGGGGAATGGTGGAATGCGACTGTTTATTGATGGTCTGTTGCACGTAGAGGATATCGCCAACCGCAGAACCAAAACCGTCACGAAAGAGATCTCTCTGGAAGCAGGTCGAGTCTACGACATCCGCTTCGAGTACTCCGAAAACGCCAACCACTATGCCGCGGCGAAGTTGATTTGGGCACCACCCAGCGGCGCCCGGATGCTGCATGATGATGCCCTGAGCAAAGCCCGGCAAGCGGATGTAATTATTATGGTCCTGGGAATCTCACCAGCAGTCGAGGGCGAAGAGATGGAGGTCAAACTAGAAGGCTTCCGTGGCGGCGATCGCACCGACATCTCATTGCCCAAAGCGCAAGAGGAGTTACTCAAGGAGGTGCACGCGTTGGGCAAACCGGTTGTGGTTGTCTTGCTCGGTGGCAGTGCCCTGGCCGTCAATTGGGCCAACGAGCAGGTCCCCGCGATTCTGGATGCATGGTATCCGGGTCAGGAAGGCGGGACCGCAATCGCTGACGTTTTGTTTGGTGATTACAATCCGGGCGGCCGGCTGCCTGTCACTTTCTACAAATCGGTGGATCAGTTGCCGCCGTTTGAAGACTACCGGATGCAGGGACGCACCTATCGCTACTTCAAAGGTGAACCGCTCTATCCTTTTGGTTTTGGGCTGAGCTACACGAAGTTCAAGTATGACAATTTGAAGTTTAGTGCCAACAAGATCAAAGCGGGAGCGGAGTTGAAGGTAACGGCTGAGGTCCAAAATGTTGGGGAACGGGCCGGCGATGAGGTCGTTCAGTTGTACATTAAGGATGTGGCCGCGACTGTACCGGTCCCGATAAGATCCCTCGCTGGAGTGAAGCGAGTCTTTCTCAAGCCGGGCGAAAAACAGATCGTTTCGTTCGTGCTCACCGGCGAACAGATGTCGATCATCGACGACAGCGGGAAGCGCCTGATTGAGCCGGGTGAGTTCATGGTCACTATAGGTGGCAAACAACCCGGATTTACTGGATGGCAGGATGCCAAAACTACCGACGTGATCACTGCTTCATTTGCCGTTACCGGAAAGGTTCTTGAGATCCGTTGATGTCTGTCCTTGGGGGAGCGTATTTGCCGTCAGAGAGTTGCAGACTAGGAACCGCAAGCGGGGCTCTGCCGCCCTCCAGTGCGGTAGGGCTCTGCCTTACCGAAGCGCGCCTCTTTAATTGTGAGGCTGTGCCTCCGCGCGCTAAACGATCGATGAGATTTGGAAACGCAGTCGCAGTACTCATCCTGCTCATCGTGGTTCCCTCAGGGCAGGCCCAGACCGCGAAGATAAGCGACGTCAATCTCAACCGCTTAACGGAAGCAGCTAAGGCAATTGGTCTGGGTCAGTTACCAAAGGCGGAGAGTCTCCTAAAGTCGGTGCTCGCCACTTCGCCCAAGGACGCCGACGCCCTCAATCTGCTCGGCGTCGTGCGGGCACAGGAACAGAAACTTGCAGACGCTGAACGGTTATTCCGCCTCGCCCTCGCCGCTTCGCCGACGCATGTCGGAGCGCACGTCAATCTGGGTGAGTTGCTCCTGACGATGAATCGAACGTCAGAGGCTGCGCCGATATTGCGGACCGCACACCAACTTGCGCCCGAGCGCGCCGACGTCAACCTGAACCTGGCCAAGCTGTCTGCAGACACTGGTGATTACCAGCACGCGCTCGAGTATCTACAACTTGTGCCGCGCTCTGCTTTCAGCGACGACTACTTCACGGTATCGCTTAGATCGCTGCTCGGACTGAAGCGCCTCGATGAAGCGCGCCGTCTCGCCCGCGAGTTTAGGGAGTCAGGCCCCGGCAATCCGGAGACTAAGGCGGAATTCGCTATGCTGTTGGCAAAGGGCGGCTTGAGCGACGAGGCTTTGGAGCTGTTGGAGACGGCTCCCGGACAAACCCCCGCACCGTTTCCGGAATTGTATGCGTTAGGCGTAATCAATGCCGCGCTGAAGCATTATGACAAGGCCGAGCAGTACTTGTCGGAAGCTTTGAAAACAAAACCCAACGATGTGACGACCCTGCGGGCGTTGGCAAACGTTGCGCGAGCCTCCGGCAATCTTGAAAAATCGCTCGCCCATC
>JAMQPI010000687.1 GCA_023717565.1 Pyrinomonadaceae bacterium
ACGAGCAACTCCGCATGGAGATCGCACCCGAGAACCTCTCGGCGCGCGTTATCGATCTCGTCACACCGCTGGGCAAGGGCCAGCGCGGTTTGATCGTTTCGCCGCCGCGCACCGGCAAATCCATGCTGCTGCAAGCCATCGCTAATTCGGTCACACAAAATCACCCCGAAGTGACACTGATTGTGCTCCTGATTGACGAGCGTCCGGAAGAAGTAACGGACATGCAGCGTTCGGTGCAGGGCGAAGTGATTTCGTCCACTTTCGACGAGCCGCCGACCCGCCACGTGCAAGTGGCAGACATGGTGATCGAGAAGGCAAAAAGGTTGGTGGAGCACAAACGAGACGTGGTTATCTTGCTCGATTCCATCACTCGACTGGCCCGCGCACACAATGCTGTGGTGCCGCCCAGCGGCAAGATTCTCTCCGGCGGTATTGACTCAAATGCGCTGCAGCGACCAAAACGTTTCTTTGGCGCCGCTCGCAACATAGAGGAAGGCGGATCGCTGACGATTATTGCGACGGCCCTGATAGACACCGGCTCGCGCATGGACGACGTCATTTTCGAGGAGTTCAAGGGCACCGGTAACTCTGAAATCCACCTGGATCGCAGGCTCAGCGACAAGCGACTGTTTCCCGCCATTGATCTACAGCGCTCCGGAACACGCAAGGAAGAGTTACTGTTAAGCAAAGAGGATCTAGCCAGAATCTGGGTGATGCGCCGCGTTCTTAATCCCCTGTCCCCGGTTGAACAGATGGAAGTCGTGCTCGAGCGCCTGGAGAAGACGAAGTCAAACGCCGACTTCCTGGCCTCGATGCAAAGCTAGAAAAGCAAGAGACACGGGGACGGGGAGATGCGGAGACGGGGCGAAACCACAGTTATTAATAAAAGATCTCCGTCTCACCCCGTCGCCCTTTCGCCCCGTCCTAAGTTGTCCAGACCCTTCATCGTTGAATTTCACCCCTCCCTTTGATGCGCGTTGCGATTCTCTCGTCTGAAGTTGTGCCCTTCGCCAAAACCGGAGGACTCGCCGATGTCGCTGGAGCACTTCCCAAGGCCCTGCGGGAACATGATACCGACGCCATCGTCATCCTTCCGCACTACGACCAGATCGATCGAGGGTTTCTAACCGATCAGATTATTGAGAAAGTTCCGGTCGAGTGGCGAGGGGGAGTACGGCCGACGCGAGTCTGGCAAAGTGATGCGGCCGGCGCCCCTGGTTACTTGATCGAAGCACCCGAATACTTTTCCCGGGCTTCCATTTATGGCTACGGCGACGATCATGAACGGTTCGCTTTCTTCTCCCGTGCGGCGTTGGCGCTTTGTAAACATCTCGGTTGGCAGCCAGACATAATTCATGGCAACGACTGGCCCTGCGGTTTTGCCGTCAGCGAATTACGCTCTCGTCGTCGCTACGACGCTTTCTACGAAAGAACGCGCTCGCTCTTTTCAATACACAATATTGCTTATCAGGGCACTTTCGATCCGCAAGACCTCTGGTGGCTGGGTTTTGGCGATCCTCCGGATCGAAACGATTTCATGTTCCAGGGTGCTGCTTCAGCTTTGAAGGCGGGCTTAATCGCCGCCGATGCCCTCTCGACAGTCTCCCGACGTTATGCCGAAGAAGTGCAAACCCCCGAACAGGGATATGGTCTTGACTGGCTTTTGCGAACACGCCGCAACCGCTTTGTCGGCGTAACCAACGGTGTCGATTACGATATTTGGAATCCCGAGACAGACCCGCATATCGCCGCGAACTTTTCCGCTGAAGACATCGATGGGAAGCGTGAGTGCAAACTCGATCTGCTGCGTCGCTTCGGACTGCCGCAAGAGCCGGAAAGGCCGATCATCGCGATTATCTCCCGGCTGGTTGCCCAGAAGGGTTACGACTTGATCCAACAGGCAGCGGGGGGAATTCTTGAGACCGGCTCCTTCTTTATTGCTCTGGGCGCCGGGGCCACCGAATATGAGGATTTTCTGCAGCGCTGGCATGACAGCGCGCCCCATCGGGTTGGTATCTACAAAGGCTATGCCGGCGAGCCGTTGGCCCACCAGATCGAGGCCGGTGCTGACATGTTTCTGATGCCGTCTTTCTATGAACCCTGCGGGCTGAACCAAATGTACAGCATGCGCTACGGCACAGTTCCTATTGTTCGGGCTACTGGCGGTCTTGACGACACGGTGGAAAACTTCAATCCGGAGCACGGTACCGGTAACGGGTTCAAGTTTGGACCCTACAGCGCCTCCGCTCTGCTTGAAAAAATACGAGAAGCACTTTACTTTTATGGCAAGCCGGAAGCATGGAAACAGATACAGCGGAACGGCATGACCATGGATAATTCATGGTCCGCCGCGGCCCGGAAGTATTTGGAGATCTACCAGGAAATTTCGAAGCTCTAGACATGCTGGTACAATAGCAACGAGTACGAATACAAGGAGATTTTAATGAGCGAACATGTAAATGAAGTTAGTGACAGCAGTTTTGAAAAGGACGTTCTGCAATCAGACAAGCCTGTCCTGGTAGACTTCTGGGCCGCCTGGTGTGCGCCTTGCCGGATGCTGGCCCCCACGGTAGACGCGGTGGCAGAAAAATATGCGGCTACCGCAGTGGTGGTAAAACTGAATGTCGACGACAACCCGTCCGTATCCCAACGATATGGAATCAAAGGTATCCCGACACTGATTCTTTTCAAGGGTGGCAAAGAAGAAGAACGAGTGGTCGGGGCAACTTCTAAAGAGGCCATTTCCCGCATGATTGACAAACACGTTACCGGCGCGGCTACGGCGTGATTTCCTGGTTGCGGCGCGGAGTTACCACTGCGGGAACTGCGCGCCGGTCGCGTCTTAAGACCTGACGCGTGTCATTGCTATTCCTTCGGTAGGTCTTGCAACCACACTTTGTCGACCCTTCACCTGAGCAAAACTTTCGAATGAGATCCATACGTGCGGCCGCGATGGCGAGACAGCGCTCGTTTGAAGAGCGACTGGCGGAAAGGTTGCGCTCGCGCAAGGTTGAGGATGCAAGGCTGCGCGCGCGCCAGGCCCAGGGAAAGATTCGACGCTTAATCAACACTAACTTTCGCAAGCAGGAGGTGATTGAAGCCCTCGCGCTGCGCCGTGGCGACTGCAATCGATGTGGCGCTTGTTGTGAACTTCTCTTCAAATGCCCCTTTCTGAAGAAACAGTCAGATGGCTCCACGCTCTGCGGCATCTACGAGAATAGACCAAACTCTTGCCGCCTGTTTCCCATCGAAAGACGGGACATAGAAGAAGTGCGGGGAAGCTGCAGTTATTACTTCATTGAGAAACCAGTTCGTTTGGGAAAAGCTAGTTAAAGCTGTCAGTGGTCCGTTGTCAGTTGTCAGTAGTTAGTTGAAGGCGCTTGCCACTGAGTGTTAACAACTGACCACGGACAACTGACCACTGACAACTGACCACTGACCAACATGTCCAAAATCATCGTCGTAATCGGTGCCCAGTGGGGAGACGAAGGCAAGGGCAAGATTGTCGATCTGCTGGCGGAGCGTTTCGATATTGTGGTCCGTTATCAGGGCGGACACAACGCCGGCCACTCTGTGCAGGTTGGTGATCGCTCCTTCGTGTTGCACCTGCTTCCTTCCGGGATCGTACACCAGGGCAA
>JAMQPI010000009.1 GCA_023717565.1 Pyrinomonadaceae bacterium
GATCCGCACCGGGAACCATCTTAGAGGCGGTTTTTGCTCAGCACAATCAAGAAGATGTTCCTTTGGAACTATGCCAGGAATACCTGGCAGTGGGATGTCTTATGCGTCCTGATCCTGGTATTTATTTTTTTGACGCCAAAAAGCTGGTTCCAGGGCAGCGAACGAGGGAGCACCGGCGGGCATCAAACACCGGCCACAACAACGGTGCTGCTTGGCACTGAAGTTGTTGATAATGAATTAGATAAGTCACGCCTGGAGCAGCGAGTACGGACCATAAGCGGACGGAGCGATGCCCAGATAGTGGCGGTAAGAAAAGTCCTGGATCGGGACGGGAAGACGGTCGGATATCAGGTTGACATACGGTAGTCATACTCTATAATCGCAGTTTTTTCGCACTCACAAGTTGAGTCACTAATTTTTAGGAGTAATTATGAAGAGATTTATCCCCTTGGTTATCGCGATTCTGCTTGTGGCAGTAGCCCCCAGTTATTCTGGAATGGCATACGGACAAAGCGCCGGTCTGGTCAGCTCAGTGTTGAACCGAATGGAGCGGAACCGGCAAAGCCTCAAATCGCTTCGTGCGGCAATTAGCATGGAGAAATACAACGCTCAGCTCCGTGATTCCGAGAAGTACAATGGAACGGTTGCATACCTTCCCTCGACTGGGCGTCAGGCAGCCGTGCGCATTGAGTGGAGCAGCCCACAGCACGAAATTCTCGCCGTCCTTAATGGAAAGTACACTCTTTGTCGCCCCCGTTTGAATATGTGCTATGTAGGCTCTTCGTCGAAGTCGGAGAGCGGCAAAGCTCGCGGAATTCTGGAAATGATGTACATGTCCAAGCAACAGTTGGAGGCTAAATTCCAGCCGGTGCAGGACGTACGCGAGGAGACTCTATGGGGCGGGATCAGTACCATTCACCTCACGCTGGTTCCCAAGGGTAACGCTAGCTTTAGGTATGCTGAGATCTGGGTTGATTCCTCGGGCATGCCAGTGCAGACCAAGATTGTAGAAAAGAATGACGACGCAACTACGATGCGCCTGACTGGGATGGAGAAGAACGCGAAGATCCCGGGCGACGAGTTTAACCTCAAGCTTGATCCGAGCGTCAGGATTGTAAAGAGTTAGTATCTGATCCAGAAGATCAAGGCCTAAGGGGCTCTGTCGTAACGGACCAGAGCCCCTTTGCTCTTTGGGATCTACAGTGTATGTCGACGCTTGCCATACACCGTCATCGTCGCATATTCTTCGAGTTTCATTTACTAATCGATTTGTTGTAGTGGCCCATTTCGCCCCGAATCAGACACGCAGGAAGATGAGAAAAACCACCTTTCTTACACGTAAGTTGCGCGAAGTCAGTTTCCTTAGCCGAGGGCTGCTCTCGACCCGTCATGTTGTTCTCGCCCACCTCATTCCGATGCGCCGGTGCAACCTGGCCTGCGGCTACTGTAATGAATACGATCACTCATCGTCGCCGGTACCCGTTGAAGTAATCAAACGCCGTGTCGACAAGCTGGCTGAGCTGGGCACCTCGATCATCACAATCTCTGGCGGCGAGCCTATGATGCACCCGGAGCTTGATGAGATTGTGCATCACATTCGTCTGCGCGGGATGATTGCCGGATTGATCTCGAATGGCTACTACTTCACTCCGGAACGAATAAGGCGGCTAAATAAGGCGGGACTTGAGTACCTGCAGATAAGTATCGACAACGTCGATCCGGACGAGGTTTCGCGAAAGAGCCTCCGAGTACTGGATAAGAAACTGGGCTACCTCTCTGAGTACGCGGACTTTCACGTGAACATCAATTCGGTGATCGGCGGCGGTATCAAGAATCCTGAAGACGCCCTCACGGTGGCGCGACGCGCTGTCGAGCTGGGATTCTCATCCACGGTGGGCGTGATCCATGACAATGATGGCACCCTGAAGCCACTCTCACCCAAAGAAAAAGACATTTTCCAGCAGGTCAAGAAAGTGGGCAACAAGGACCATGCCCGGCTGAATTGGTTTCAGGACAGCATTGCCGAAGGCAAGCCTTACAACTGGCGTTGTCGCGCCGGCGCCCGCTATTTGTACATTTGCGAAGAAGGTCTGGTCCATTGGTGCTCGCAACAGCGAGGCTACCCCGGTATTCCGCTCGAGGAGTACACGATGGTGGATTTCGATCGTGAGTACAACACTGAGAAGTGGTGTGCGCCTACCTGCACACTTCAATGCGTTCACCAGGTTGGCATTCTCGACAACTGGCGGGACCCTCAGAAGACACCTGCACAGATAGCTGCGGAGCAGGAAAAGAAAGAAACAGTTGGTGAAATGATCCGCGTGGAATAGTCTGCATACTCCTCCAGAACCACATCAAGCTGACCCGTCCAAGTCTCTCAACAACTTATCTGGGTCGATTTTCAGCCCGCACCGCTTGAACTCGTAGAGTCGCTCCTGTACAGCGCTCCTCCGGTAACGGTTGAGTACAAGTACTACTTTCGAGGAATCGTTGATATTCGAGTGTAGCCTGGTTGGGCAGGTTGAGTGAATCAAGCAAAGTAGCGACGTGAAAAGCTATTAAGTCGTCGATCTCACCGCCTTGTTCCGCCGTTCGCAGTTCGAATAACGCCCCAGTGCGGTCACCAGCATCCGCGAGTTCCATCGCTAGCAACTTGCGCGTATGAGGATTGTCGTCAAGCCCTAACGCGGCGCGGTATTCATCTATAGCTGCTCCTCGTCTTCCGTTGAGCTTTGACTGGGTTGCTCGCGCCAGGTGAGCATCAACGCTCTGATGGTCCGAGTATAGATAGAGGGCAACCAGGGAAAAGACGATCGCGGCGTAAGCCAGAGGTATGGCTACTCGCCCGCGCCGTGCCGGCGATGATTTGAATGTTTTGCGCGTCTCGGGTTCGTCGTGTGGAGGTTGATTTCGATGGCGTATGAATCGCGCGATCAAGTAGAGGGGAAGAGTGATTAGTGGGAAGAATAGCGTTCCCACAGCCCACGCGATTGCAACGTAGGTGGTGAATCGATGTCGACGTGCACTAGCCAGCACCCAGATCGACACCAGCGCAGAGAGCACGAGAACTGATGGGCGGATCAACTCAAAGAACTCGCCGGCAGAAATGTCGAGCTTGAAGGTCACGCGCTACCGTTTGAGGAGTTCTTCCCGATCGTTAGCAGAGTGACCGAACTGGAAAGTCCCAGACCGGATAGCCGCCCAGCCATAACGACGATCATCTCGCCTTTCTCCACTGCGCCGGCATCAAGCAGAGTCTTCTCACCAAACTTCAGCATATCTTCGGTTGAGGTTGCCGACGGAGTAATCAATGCCTCTACTCCCCAGATCAGAGAAAGCTCGTTCTGTACATTGCGAGAGCTCGTCAGCGCTACAATTCGCTGCTCAGGTCGCAGAGCGGAGAGCCTGCGAGCCATCAGTCCTGACTCTGTCAAGACGGCCGTCACCCGGGTTCCCATCTCCTCCGCGGCAAACGCCGCCGCTTCACAAAGCGCCCGGCTAACCTTCCCAGACTGTCTGCCGGCCCACTTAGACACCCTGGTGGAGTCGGGGTTCTTTCCTGACTCGGCTGATTCGATGATGCGGACCATCGTCTCGACCGCGGGGATAGGATACTGACCGCTGGCGGTCTCGTTTGACAGCATCAGCGCGTCGGTACCATCCCAGACGGCATTAGCCACATCAGAAGCCTCAGCACGAGTTGGTCGTGGGCTGGTCACCATCGATTGCAGCATTTGAGTCGC
Organism: Pyrinomonadaceae bacterium; assembly: GCA_023717565.1. Taxonomy (GTDB): domain Bacteria; phylum Acidobacteriota; class Blastocatellia; order Pyrinomonadales; family Pyrinomonadaceae; genus PSRF01. The sequence continues at coordinate 3,744 of JAMQPI010000009.1, forward strand.
CGTAATCACCATCTTTCCGGCGTGGACTGACTTTTCAATAATGCGTTTTTGATAGACCGGAACGAGCTCGACGCTGGTTTCCACACCGAGATCGCCTCGGGCCACCATAATTGCATCGGTGGCGGCAATGATGTCGTCCAAGTGATCGATCGCCTCAGCCTTCTCGATCTTCGCTACCAGAGGCGCCCGCCCGCCTAACTTGTTGATCAAGCTCTTAGCCTGAACGCAGTCCTCCGCTCGGCGCACGAAAGACAACGCGATGTAATCGACGTCTTGCTCCACTGCCCAGTTGAGATCCACGATGTCTTTTTCTGTCAGAGAGGCAATTGGCAAAGAAACGCCGGGCAAGTTAATGCCTTTGCGCTCGCCCAGTAAGCCACCGTTAATAATGCGGCAAACAACATCGGTGTCAGTTGTCTCTTCCGCCAATAGTTCTATCGCACCGTCGTCGAGCAAGAGCCGCGCACCCGGCTGCACTACGCGCGCAAGGTCCGGATAGTTTGTTCCCACCTGATTAGCATCACCGACAACCGACCGCGTTGTGAGTTTGAAGATCGCTCCCGTCTGCAACATGACGGGTTGGCCATCTTTGAGTTGACGGGTACGAATCTTTGGTCCAGAGAGATCCACAAGCACTGAGAGTGGCCGTTGGAGTTTCAACGCGATTGCCCGCGCGCTCTTAATATCTTCGGTCTTCTCCTCATTGGTGCCGTGAGACATATTGATTCGGACACCATTTGCACCCGCGGCAATCAATGCCTCAATTACGGCCGGGTCTCGCGAAGCTGGTCCCAGAGTCGCCAAAATTTTTGCTCGCCTCATGCTTGACTGTTTCCTCGCCTTCTCTAGTCCGATACTGGCCAGAACTCGACGTTCATAGACGTGACACTTTGAACCTTCTACTCTGAAGCTGACGCAAATTGTCTGGCCATTCTGCGCCGCCGCCTCCCCATAATCATTCCGTTCGTGCCCAACACAACCCCAGTCAACATATAGGCCAACCCCGCAACGCCGGCATAACTGGGTCCACCCAACAACACGATTGCCAGCGATAGCAGGGCGATGCCGCAGTTCAAGGCCATCTCCTGGAGACTGATTCGCGTATCAAAGACTTCCAACGCGTTCAACTCAAGTTCCTCACGTTTTCGAAACGCGTGCCAGAAGAGCAAGAAAAACACGGCGAACACTGCCAGGTAACCAATATCAAAAATTATCATGACACTGGCCATCTGACCGGGTTCGATTGCAGCCTCCACGTTGCCGTTTGGCAGTCTCACTTCACCATGTCCCCCCATCAACCGATCGACCAGGGTGGAGAAGAGAAACTTCAGCGGATATACATAGAACAGAACCACAAAGAGCAACACGCCGCTGAGCACCACCGTGGTGGTATCTTGCAGGCCATACCTGCGGAAAAACTTGTAGTGGTTAAACCAGACTCCAAATAACAACGCAAAGCTGATCGCAAAGGCCCCGAAGCCTCGCATTATCTCAGCGAGTTCATTGAATGTCTTAGGAACCTCAAGCGACACCACCAGCAACGTCACAGCAAAACCAAAGACTGCATCGCTCAGGCCTTCTATTCGAGAAATTTCATGGCCGCGCCAGCGAAAGTCTGTGGCCTTTCCGAGACTCGTCTTGATCATTTGTTCTCGAAACATTATTCGCTCCAATCCGGGGGCTAGATGGAACCTCGTTTCACTTCGAACCAACCACGAGTGCGGACTGGATGACCCGCTCCAACTCTCCAGGCATTGAGTCGTCGTAGCCTATGAATCTCTTCATAAGTTGGCCACTGCGATCAAATACAAAGGTTTGCGGAATGCTATCGTTGTCAGAGAGAAAAAAATCGCTCAGCGGCTTGTCGGGAACGCCGAGGGGATATGGAATATTGAACTCGGCTGCGAAAGCCGCCACCGCCACGCGATCGTCTGGCCCGCCCACGTTAAGTCCAACGACTTGCAGGCCGTTAGGGTTGGCCCGCCGGTGAAGCTCAATCAGATGGGGGATGCTCTGGCGACAAGGGACGCACCACGTGGCATAGAAATCCAAAACCAGAACCTGGCCGCGAAAGTCCGCCAGCCTCGCTCGCCCGCCGTTCATGAGCGTCCAACCCATCTCGGCACCGGCACCTTCCGCTCTCAAAGGTGGCATGGGATAGGTGGTGTTTGGGGCGCCAGCCAAGACAGGCGTGGCTCCGCTTGTTGTGCTTGATTCTTCTCGGTTACAAGCGACGAGCAAGACTGAACAGGCAATCAGCGTAAGCGTGGCTTGGCGAGCGCGGGTATTCAATGTAGGCATGCTTGGCTCTAACTGGATCAAGTGGAAGTATTCTACACGACTGAACTGAATCAGCCGCACAGGCTTCGGCCATGGCGTTTTATAGAGCCCTCTTGCAAGATTCGCAAATGTATTGGTCGGACAGCCTCGAATTGATGGCTACGAATCAACGGTCTTCAGTGGCGTCGTTGGGAGCGTGAGGAGCATCGTCTGACTCTGATGGAATTGGCTTACCAGCGACGCGATACTCGTCGTTGACCCAACGCCCCAAGTCGACCATTTTGCAGCGCTCGGAACAAAAAGGGCGAAACGGATTGTCTTTTCGCTCGACAGGCTTGCCGCAGGTTGGGCATTTCATAAGCTGATGCTAGGCGGGATTTGCTACTTTGCCGGCGAGACTGATCTCTGGCGCAAGGGATTCAGGTCGCTTCACCAGAATTCGCCTATTTACGAATTCGATCGTTCCTTCTCGGCGCATCGCATTCAGGCGCACGGTAACACTCTCGCGAGTGGATCCAACAATGGAAGCAATCTCGCGGTGAGGTAGCGGGATGTCTATCAGGACTCCCTCACGTTCTGGTACTCCGTAGCGAAGCGAAAAATCGGCGAGGCGCCGTTCGGCTTGTTCAAGTCGTTGACCGATGAGCCGGAACGTGTAATCATGAAGCCGGTCGTCCTCAGCCATCCCCTTTTGAAAGTGCCCCGCAGGAATTCGTAATAGTCGCGAGTTTGCATAGGCAACCGCAGAGTTTTCCCGACGCCCAGCTGTCGAATAGAGCGCCGACTCGCCGAAGAGGGAACCCTCTGAAAGTATGTCAATCACAGCTTCTCGCTCAGTGTCATGGTCAATACGGCAAAGCTTTATGGTTCCGTGGACAATGGCAAATAGCGAGTCGGCTGGATCCCCAGCCCGGTAAACGAAACGCCGGCGACGGAGATCCAGCACCACCGCGCTGCTGGCGAGCTGTGAGACTAATTGTTCACTGAGCGTGGAACCAAAATCTAACTGTTGGATAATGGTGGCAAGATCAGCGGCCGAC
>JAMQPI010000029.1 GCA_023717565.1 Pyrinomonadaceae bacterium
GTTCGGAGGGGCGGAATGATCTAGATGAGTACCTGCCAACTTGAGTTCCGCCCCTCCGAACGCCGCAGTGTGGGTTGGGCGTCCAGTGCTATAAACATGTCACCCTTACAGGGTGAAAGTTAGAGTTTTCTGGGCGTGTCCAGCTAGCATGAGCGCTACCAGAACAGGCTGCGGATTTCCGAATGAGTTTTCACCGACTCTATAAAGGCGCAAAGTCATCAAGCTGATGAAGAAACTCTAAGGTCCACTTAACCACTGCGAGTTGCAGCAAAATTCAAACTCCGGCTTGAGTCCTGAATTGCTTCAAATAATCTCGCTCTCTCGCGTTCGTCAGTGGACTGTCGAAAGGACATCAACAAGTCTTTCAAGGAGGCAAGTTCCCGGTAAAGCCCGGCGTTCTCCATCGGCGGTGTCAGGTAGGAAATCAGTTCGGCATACGAGCGGCGCTTGGCGATTGAACCCTCGGAAGGGTTGTTGACGCTGTAGATGTAAATGTTTGGCAGCTCGCCCACCAATCTGTCCGGCCAGCACGACCCGGAAAGTCCTACTTGCTTACCTGGCATGAATTCCAATGCCCCATGAGTGCCCACATGAATCGCTGCGTCAACATTAAGCACCGCGGAGAGATAGGTATAGAAAGCCATAAAGCCGTGGTGCGGGGCACTGCCCCGAGCCATCATCAATCGCATCGGGTCGCCTTCGTACCCAAACGTCGGCTGAACGCCAATAAACACCTTTCCCAGCTCGAGACCCTGAATCAACAACTCGTTTCCGAAAGAATTGATTCTGCCCGGCGCTCTTCCCCATTCCTGCTCAATCTCATCTACATAAGGACAGAGTCGACGATACTCGTCTGCGTCCATTCGATAGGCTACGTTCGCCGTCGCGCCGAAAGTCTCTGAGTTTCCGCCCAGCAGTTTCTCTCGCAGTTCTTCTGCGGAGGTAGGGAGTTCTACATCGTAACCGTCCGCTTTCAATTGTTTGAGTGTGTCCCAGACACTGGGGAAGACATCCAGATCAGCGGCGGTTCCGATGTTCCCTTTATTCGGAGGAAAGCAAAACAGCACCAGGGCCAGCTTGAGTTCATTGCGAGGCGCTCGCTGCAGACGGTTTGCGCGCTGCAATCGTCGAGCAAGACGTTGGCAGCGATCTTCGAGCGCCACCGGCTCAACGTCAACTGCTGAAATACCGCCATAGACAAACGGTTCGGTCGCGCCGTCGATCTCGGGAATGGCTATCTGCATCCCTGCTTGAATCGGATTCAGCCCGGTGAGCGACTCCTTCCAGGATTCAATACTCTGCGTGTCCAAGCTAACCGCAGATCTATAAGGACGATTCAAGCTCGTCAGAAACGCCGAGGCGGCCTGGCTATCGTTCATTGCCGGTCCACCCACAAAGCTGAAACCTGTGAGTGAGACGATCTGGCTGATGCGGGAATACTTGTCAGTAGTCAGTTGTCCGTTGTCAGTTGTTTGAGTGCTGGGCTTTGGACTTTGGACTTTGGCTTTTGAGTTTGTGCTCGAGTCTATGAAGAATTTTTGACAGGCTTCCCGGTTGTCCATGAGCGTCGAGATGGCCGGGATGACGCTCAAGCCTAAGGCTTCGATTGCGTGAATGAGTGCGTCGTAGTGCTTCGTTGTTTTGCTGACGACCTGTGGCCGCATGAGCAGCAGTCCGATAGTCGAGTCAGGATCAAGATTCAATTGCTCCGACTTTGGATTTTGGACGTTTGACTTGGGACTTCGCCGCAAGTACCACTTTCGATATGCCTCGAACGTCTCAAATAGCTTTGGGGCATCGGGATGGTAAATCGCGACCGAGGGCATCGCCTCAGGGGCGGGAATATCTAGTTTCAGTTTGCGTAAGCGCCCATCCGGCACGTATTGCTTCAACGCAAACAGGATCATGGATCGAATGTTGAGGGGCGTAGGCTGCAGGAAATAGCAGAAGAGGTAGAGGTAGTTTTTGACGTCGCGGAGTCTGCCCGCCGTAGGAACGAACCTGAGGATGCCTGGCAATTTGTCAATCAGCTTCAGGTATTGCCCGTGCCCATGTTTCCGCTTTTTGGAATCCCCTGTCGACCCGTTTCCGCGCGCCTGCCTGCCAATCCACGAGCCGGCGTTGCCGAAGAGGCGGACTGCGCGACTAACGGTTCCCTTCTCCGTCGCACCATTCTCCTGGTGGACACCGGCGGAATCGCTTCTGAAAAAGGTAGCTATGTCCAGACGTCCCATGCGCGTCCTGCGCATCAACTCCGGCATGCAGTTGATGACGATTACGGCATGGTGGCGTTTTCTGTAAGCTTCGAGAGCAGGGATCAGCCGCGCAGCATTCTCGCCATCCATCACGTGGATAACGAAAACAACATCCGACGCGGCGAGGTCGTGATCGACTTCGCTCCACTCGACTTGATTTAGCGACGCCCCGAAATTGTAGGCAGCAATACGCAGGTCGAGCTTGTACTGGCGATTGATCTCCCGCTCAGCATTCTTGAGCGGCGCCAGCAAACTAGATCCAACATAGAGAACTGTTATTTGCACTTAGCTTGTTTCCCTATTGAGTGTGTCGATTGCATCACTCCACTGTAGTTACCGTAGGTCTTTTCGTGTTGTTTCGTGTGATTTCGTGGATCGTTCTTCCTTTCGCGGACAACAAAGACGATCCACGAAATCACACGAAACAACACGAAAAGCGTCTCGTCCTTGTGCTCGACTATTTAAGGCTTAGATGACATACTTTTTCCACTCGAGCTTTACTCGGCTGCCAAAGTTGATTAAGAGTCCCACACCCATTCGTGTCATCTTCAAGTAGTTCAGTAGCTGCGCTTCTTCAACAGGTGTGAGTCGTTCCAATGCCTTCAGTTCAACGACGATCTGACTAAAGCAAATGAGATCAGGAACATACTTCTTCTCTAACTGATGACCTTTGTACAGAACTGTAAGTTCCTTCTTTTGTTCAAACGGCAAACCTCGGCGACCCAATTCGATCTCGAACGCTTCCTGGTAAATAGGTTCGAGAAATCCGCGGCCAAGTTGATAGTAGACTTCCATGGCTGCGCCGATAATTTCATAGACTTCTTTCTTGAGGACTAATTCGGCCATGAGGAGGACCTCCTTAGGGGTTTTCTATTCAGATTTCCCACTTCGTGTTGTTTCGTGTGGTTTCGTGGATCGTTCCGCTCATACCGGAAACAACGATCCACGAAATCACACGAAACAACACGAAAAGACTGTCTTTCAAACAACCTTCAAGCTACACCTTCGAGCTGGTCTTCGAGACTACTCCTTATCTCACGCAGCTTATCCAGGATACTGATATCGGCGTCCCAGTAGCCGCGTCCGTTTGCTTCGAGCAACCGACCTACCAACGAATGCGCGGAATGCGGATTGAGAGTGCGCAGCCGGTCAAGCATTGCTTCGTCGAGCACGAACGTTTTGGCGACCTCTGTGTATATCCAGTCGTCTACGGCGTCGGCTGTTGCGCTCCAGCCGAAAGTATTCGAAACGTGGCTCTCAATTTCGGCAACTCCTCGGAATCCGTGTTTCAACATCCCCTCGTACCACTTCGGGTTGAGCGTCTTTGCGCGTGATTCCAGACGCACAGTCTCCTCAAGGGATCGAACCCTGACATCACGCGAGAGCGAATCTGAGAGGTAGATTGAAGGCCGAGCCTGGGCCCGAGTCTCGACGGCTTTGGAAATCCCGCCCAGATACTCGAAGTAATGATCGACATCCGTAATGCCGATCTCAAAAGTGTCGATGTTCTGATACGTGGCTTCAACGCGTGTCAGAGCTTGGTCCATCGCAGCCCGGGCCTCCCGTCCTTCAACCGCGCGACCTTCGGAGTCTCGTCCATAGGCAAAGCACTTCCGCGTCACGAACAGATCTCCGAGCGTCTCATCGCGGTTCCACTGCGAGTCCATCACCATGAAGTTCACATTGGTTCCATAGTTACCAGGTGCATTGGAAAACACCCGGGCCACAGCGTCATCAAAGACGAATCCACTACTCAGTTGCTCCATCACGTGGCGCCGCAGACAGTTCATTTCTGGAGGCTCTTCCAACTGGGCAACCAGTCGAACAGCCTTGTCGAGCAACAACACGGTTGGACTAAACAAATCGCGGAAGATTCCAGAGATCGTCATGACCACATCAATCCGCGGACGTTTCAACTCCTCAAGCGGAATCGCTTCCACCTCCGTAACCCGATTTAGGGCGTCGCGGACGGGGCGTACACCCAGCAGCCAAAATGCCTGGGCCACTCCTTCGCCCTGCGTCTTGATGTTATCCAGTCCCCACAACACCAAGGCCATCGCTTTCGGATATCGTCCGTTCTCAGTCAGGTAACGCTCAAGCAGATTACTGGCGACAGCTTCGGCGCGGACAAACGCCATAGTCGAAGGAATGTTGTAAGGATTAACTGCGTGTGTGTTTCTTCCGGTTGGAAGAACCTCCGGGTTTTGGACTATGTCGGCACCGGGACCGGGTTCGATAAACTCCCCGCGCAATGCGCGGAGCAGAGCATCCACTTCATTGTTTGTTTCCAGCTGCGTCGAAATCTTCTCCAGCAGAGCGAACACCGGCAGGGATTCCTGACAATCGATATTCGCGGTTTGCTCCAGTAAGGATGCGGCGGCCTCCGAACCAGACTGGAGAAACTCCGCAATTGCCGCTGAGACAATGCCGTCAATCCGCTCGCGCTTGGCCAGCCGTTCATGCTCCGACGAAGCGGCGTTGATCAGCGCGGTGTAACTTCCGAGCCCAAGGTTCTCGCTTACGAGATCTGGCAAAGCGCGTACGCCGCTCTCAGGCCGGTCAAACGAAGCGATCATTCGGAGCATGTCAGCTCGTTCTGCGACCTCAGACGGACGTCCAAATACATGCAAGCCGGTCGGGATGAGTCGTTGCTCGATTTCGATCAATTGATCGTAGAGCTCGAGCACACGCCGATCGCGTTCTGCTTCAGTAAGCGTTTTCTGAAGTTGAGTCGACATTTGTCGTAGTAACCAAATCGAGGCTTCGGTGCCAGCGTCAGGCTAACGGCTTTACGGTTAGGTACTTTGAACCCAATTTCTCTGCCAGGGCTCGAGCATCACTGCTTGAGATATGTCGGTCGGTACTATCCACGATAAAGGTCTCTATCCCGGCACGTCGTAACTCTGAACCCAGGAAGGTTAACTCTCGCTCGATCCTTGCGCGACGTTCGGATCGAGGTTCAGCCCGACTAGTGACGGACACACTTCCGTTTGAACCCGAGGCAACATTGGCGTTCCCATCAGTGAAGACCAAAAGGAACACTTCCCGATCGCTTCGATCTTGCCTGGCTACTGCCAACGATCGGAGCAAGCCGGCCGTGAGTGGCGTGCCGCCGCCGACTACCATTGAATCGAGAACTCGGCGCGCCCTGAGCATACTTCCTGACGGTGGTAACAACACTTCCGCTGACGTACCGCGAAACCCAACGATGGCCACGCGGTCGCGTCTAATGTACGACTGCCTTAGGAGTTTGAGCGCGGCTCCTTTCGCCTGGCGGATGCGATTGGTTGCCATGCTTCCAGAAGCGTCTATCGCAAGAATAAACAGTCTTCCGCTCTTGCGGCTCAGTTGCTTGTAACGAAGGTCAGGTGTCAGGTGTCGGGTATCAGGTGCCGGTAAGCGAAACGACCTGGCACCCGACACCCGATACCCGGCACCCACCGACGCTCTCAAAGTGGCATCGATCGCTATGCTACTGCCATGTTCTCTGAAGCTGACCGCACGCGCATATCTTCCGCGCTCAGAGCCGGAGCGAGTCTGTTTCGATCCACCGATCCCTCCATTGCTAAAGTCACCGGTTGTTGATTGACGTTGTGCACCTCTTGAGGGACCTCTCAGTCCAAACGCAGACAACTCAACGTCTACCATAGACGACAGCGCAGGCACCGCTGGCGAATCGGAACCACGCCCCCCGCTTGGATCGGCTGATTTACCGCGCGAGCGAGGAGACTCGGCAGCGTTTCGATCAAGACGTTTTTTCTCAGAGGTCTGCTCTCCCGAATTATCGCCATCGCCTCGCCCCTCGCTACCGGAACCGACTGCACGCTTCTTCGCTTGTTCGCCAAAGACCTTTTCGAACGCTCGCTCAATTCGCTCGGTGCTGGCCGTCTCTTCAAGCGGGTCCCTCCGCAGTCTGTGACGCAAGGCCATTGGACTAACGCGACGAACATCGTCTGCGCTAACCTTCCTGCGGCCCTCTAATGCTGCCAGCGCCCTGCCGGCTCGAGTGATCGTTAGCTCACCACGGTGGCCGTCAATCTTGAGCTCTGTGCAAAGCTGCGCCACTTGATGCAGCAACCGACGTTCAATAACGACTGAGAGACTGTTCTTCTGCGCTCGAGTAATTTTGGCTCGGAGGTGCCCCTGAACCTGGGCCTGGTTGGCGCAGAATTCACGAGGATCACGCTCGAACGCTTGGCAGCGTTCGACAACTTCGACGCGGCGATCAGGATCGTCGTCGGTGGTCACCTCAACATGCAGCCCAAACCGATCCAGTAGCTGGGGGCGCAACTCCCCCTCCTCAGGATTTCCGGAGCCGATCAACACAAACCGGGCCGGGTGCTCAACGGAAATACCTTCTCGCTCGACCTTGTTGACCCCTGTTACCGCCACATCAAGCAAGACATCAACCAGGTGGTCGTCGAGCAGGTTCACTTCGTCGATGTAAAGAAGCCCACGGTTGGCACGCGCCAGTAATCCCGGCTCAAATGTCTTGGTACCGTGCTGGAGGGCACGTTCGATATCAATCGTGCCACACACGCGATCTTCGGTGGCGCCGAGCGGAAGTTCCACAACCGCAACGGCGGCGAGTTCGCGCTCCAATCGTTCCCCGCTATCCGACCTCCTTGCGCAGTCAGCGCAAAGACCGCTTTCGCTTGATGGGTCGCAACGGTAGGCGCACCCGGACACGACCTTAATTTCGGGCAACAGTTCAGCCAAGCCCCTCACTGCCGTAGATTTGCCGGTACCCCGATGCCCCATTATGAGAACCCCGCCAATCGTTGGATCGACCGCGTTCAGCATCAGCGCGAGCTTCATCTGGTCCTGCCCTACGATTGCTGAGAATGGGTACTTGGGAAGTGCGGACGATTTGGCCCGACGCACATTTCCGGGTTTGGAAAGGCCGGTTGACCGGGCGGTTAGGGTGCGTTTCTTCATTCTGGATGCTGTTCTTTTATCGGAAATCCTAAAAGCCTGCAAGGCGAAACGCCGCGTCTCGCCGCATCTTGACCTTTCCGGCAATTAACAGTTGACAGCCATGAAATTTGGGATTAGAGTTTGCCCACTTCTAGTGCGGATCCTTGCCCAGTAAGAATTGCAACGTAAGTTTTTGAGATACCCGACACCCATCGGACGTCTCTCAATCTTGAGCCTGACCATTAGCTATAGATCGCTATTGGCCAAATCAACCTGGAGCTATCCAGGGTACGAGCACTCTAGGTTCCAGTAAGGTTTTCAGCGGCCCAGATAATTGTTTTCCACTCCCGACGGATTCTTGCCCAGTTGAAACGAACTGTCACTCCCTCCTGTGACATTCGCAATCTATAGCCCGGCCGCAGGCCCAGGCCTAATAACCTGACGCCCGCCAAGGGTCTAACGATCAGTGTGGTTTACCAGGGTTCAGCGGCCTTGAACACTGGTTTGCAGCTCCCGACTTTTTCTTGCCCATTTTGAATTGAAGCGAGATGCCTAGGCCTTCGTGTCGGTATCTCTTCGTCCTCAGCTTGGCCACGACCCTCTAGGCCGAATTGGCTTGGAGTTGTCTCTGGCTTAACGAACATTAGGGTTTCCCTAGGGTTTTAAGTTCAAGAGGAACAGTGTGGTTTGCCGTCGGGTAGATTGCCGGTTCCTTCCCCATACAAGCTGCCTTCCAACTCCGAGGAGGGAGATAGGATCATGAAACTCTTGAAGATTTTGGTGTTAGTACTCTTTGCCACGGCGGTCGCTCTGCCCATGTGGATGGCGCCAACCGTGGAAGGTCAAGGGTCAATTCAAGAAGCTCTGACCACTGACATGGATGCCAAAACCGATGACCTTTTTAATAACTTTGGCGCTCGAGGCACTCCGATCGATGAGTGCGTCGCGGAGCCTGAGCCGCCCGCAGCGGGTCGAGGTAGTGGCACTTTCGAAGACAATCTATTTATATTTTCCGAGCGCGAGACCATTGAAGACGGGCTCGGACCTACCTACAACGACACGGGATGCGTCGAGTGTCACCAGTTTCCGGATTCCGGCGCATTCGCTCAGAACATGGAGTTCAGGGCCGGGAGCGTGGCCAACAACGGTAACTTCGTCGACAATCCTGGCGGCAACCTAATTCACGCCCGAGCGACCGATTCCGATATCGTTGAGCACATAAACACGGCTCAAACGGTTAAGTCTTTCCGCTTGGTGCTCAGTACACTTGGCGACGGTTTCGTGGAATGCATATCCAACACGTCGTTGCAAAATAACGTGAATTCGCAGCCCCAGGGACAGCGCGGCACGTTGACAAATGTGCCGGTGGTTGAGGCGAACAACGCCCTTAGAGTTGGCCGCTTCGGCTGGAAAGCTCAACACGCCAGCCTGCAGTCCTTTTCGGGTGATGCTTATCTCAACGAGATGGGCATTACCAATCCCTTTGATGGGGGAGGCGGAAACACTGAGAACCCCGCTAGTACCGCGGATGGGGTTATAGACGTTACTTTCCCGTCGCCATTCGATCCCGTAGAGGATCCGGAGGATGACGGTCTGGACGTGATCGCATTTGCCGACTTTATGGCAGCGACGCGCGCTCCCGGTCGCCAAAATCCAATCCCCGCGGCTGCGCGTCGCGGTGAGGATCGGTTCAGGCAAATCGGCTGCGAGGTGTGCCACACGGACACCTTCGTTACGGCATCCCCTGGGACGTCCATTAATGGCGGCGCTTTCAGGGTGCCAGCGGCTCTGGGAAACAAGAGAATTCATCCCTTTAGCGACTTCGCGCTACATAACATCGGCACAGGGGATGGAATTGTCCAGAACGCTGGTCAAGGCTCGGCCAACCAGATTCGCACTGCACCGCTCTGGGGCATCCGCGCTCGCAATAGACTTATGCACGACGGCCTAACGGTAACCATATTTGACGCGATTCAGCGTCACGCCGGCCAGGCGACTGCCGCCCGAAACGCTTTTAATGGTTTGTCGGCAGGAAGCAGGGCTGACGTCATTGCCTTTGTCCTATCACTGTAGTTGGAGAGTGAAGACTGAGGTACCATAATTCGAAGCTCGCCGGAGTCATAACCCCGGCGAGCTTCGTTTCCCGCAAGGCAGCAGGTAGGGTACGCACCAAAACGGACCACGAAACACCACATTACCTGTTGAGAGCGGATACGAACACTACTACCGGGTTACAAACAATCGCGCGATAATACAGGTTCTTTCATCCCCAGCGTCGATTCCGATCACCGGAGGTCATCGTTGAGACAAAGACTCTTTCAACAGACACAGTCCAAGCGCGTACGCGCAAGCGGATATTTGAGTCTCAAATTCTGCCTGACCCTGCTCGTTGCCCTGTGCTCGTTTCTGTCAGGCTGTGCTCAGCCGCAACAAACGCGAATTGAAGCACCGCCGGTGCAGCAACCACAGGCAGCTCAACCAGCCGAGCCGGTGCAGCTTCCCAAGCTCTCTTCCCCCAAACTTCTGGAGGCTCAGGAGGCTGTGAAACGCGTCTTTAAGGACGCCGCTGTGATCGACACCAGCCGCGACCCTAACTTCATCGTCGGGGACTTCAACGGTGACCTTTCACAGGACATCGCAGTAGTTCTGAAGGTGGCGTCCGGTAAGATTGCCGAGATGAACGAGGAGTTTCCCGCCTGGATACTCAGAGACCTTTTCGAGCCCACTAAAACAGGTGCGCAGCTTCGGGTAGAAGAGCAGGACGTCCTACTGGCGGTAATTCACGGTTTTGGGGCCAACGATTGGCGCGACGCAGAAGCAACGCAAACCTATTTGCTTAAGAATGCCGTCGGCTCTGGTATGGAAGTACACGCGGGAAAGAACATACTGGCGGCAAACAAGGGCAAGAAAGTACCTCGACTGAACGGGGACTTGATACGCGAGGTACTACAGGGTACGTCCGGATACATCTACTATTCAGGCGAGACTTACGGGTGGTATGACCCGAAGACTTTTAAGGGCGAACCCGAGAGACGTTTCGTCCATTCGCAGCGTGTCAGGAGTTAGCAATCTTTGCCCAGGCGTCAGTTTGCGCAACCTGACCCTCCTTGGCAGATCGACAACTACTTCATTCGGTGAGGTGATCAGATGAGCTTCAAACAGTGGCCGCATTTCTTTTTTCTGGTCGCGCTAACTTTGATCGGTTTGAGTGCAGGCAGCGTTCAGGCTTCTTCTCGATCCGAGGTTGGCCAGCCAAAGTCTGCAGCCGTCGAATTCATAACGGTTGAGGAGCTGAAATCAAAAATAGCCAAAAAGGAACGGGTGACGATAATAGATGTTCGATCAACTGACAGTTTCAGCAGCAGCGACGTCAAGATCAAAGGTGCAATCCATGTAAAGCTGAGGAGACTTAAGTCCCGGCTGACATTTCAACCTCTGAAGAGTGTCCCGCGGAATGGCGAAGTTATTACTTACTGCGCATGCCCGAGTGATGAATCAAGTGTGAGGGCGGCGGAGGTTCTCATAGACGCGGGCTTTAAGAGAGTGCGAGTCTTGAAGGGTGGTTGGCAGGAGTGGATGAAGGTAGGCGGGCAGGTCGAACAAAGACCGAAGTCCTCATAGGTGCCGACGTCCAACTCGAAAGCCCCATCCGTCAGTCGAGATGGGAGTGTGCTTTTCCTTCCAAGGTTCAATACAATGGCCAACGAACGTTTGAGACCCCACAGAAGGACAGGCGAAGATGCTGGAAGCCACAAGTCTCGGGTGTGTGCGCGGCGACCGACGATTGTTCACCAACGTCAACTTTGCGCTGGGCCCGGGTTCTCTGCTGCAAGTGCAGGGACCCAATGGCAGTGGCAAGACAAGTCTCCTGCGAATGATCTGTGGCCTGCTTGCGCCCGCTGAGGGCGAAATTCGGTGGCAAGCTGCGAACATTCACTCCCTCGGTGAGGAATATTTCACATCGCTCGCCTACATAGGTCATCGCAATGGCCTCAAGGAAGAGCTAACTCCGATTGAAAATCTGCGGGTTGCAAGTGGACTGACCGGTACGCAGCTCAGCCATGACGAGGCTACGATTGTTCTGGGTAAGGTAGGTCTCGCAGGTCGGGAGCACCTGCCGGCCAGAATCTTATCTGAGGGCCAACGACGGCGAACGGCGCTCGCCCGGCTCTTAATTTGCAAAGCCCCACTCTGGGTGCTGGATGAAGTGCTTACGTCGCTCGACTCGTCGGCGGTGCGATTCGTAACGTCGTTGATAAGAGAGCACACGAACAAAGGGGGGATCACGGTTGTAGCAACACATCATGAATTCGATCTCCCTGCAGATTCATATCAGCGGCTCGACCTGGCATAGTGAGCGCTCCCTCCACCTTATCGATGTTTCGTTGGATCGTGGTGCGCGATCTAACTCTGGCGTGGAAGAGCCGCGTGGATGTTCTATCTACACTCTTCTTTTTTCTAATAGTTGTTAGTTTGTTCCCATTGGGAATCGGACCTGAGACGAACTTGCTGCGACTGATCGCACCTGGAGTGGTTTGGGTAGCAGCATTGCTGGCTTCGATGCTCTCGCTGGGGAGGCTCTTTGCAAACGATTATCAGGATGGCACGCTCGAGCAATTGCTGCTGACGCCCCAGCCACTGTATCTGGTCGTCCTCGGAAAAGTGCTCGCTCTGTGGCTGGTCTCTGGCGTGCCTTTAGCGCTAATGTCGCCGGTGCTGGGCATACAGTTCGGGTTATCGGGGAATACGCTGTTTGTTCTGGTTGTGTCATTATTGCTGGGAACCCCGGTGCTCGCCTTAATAGGATCGATTGGTGCAGCGCTGACGTTGGGATTGCGAGGCGGTGGCCTGTTACTTTCTATCCTCGTGCTGCCTCTTTATATTCCGGTATTGATATTCGGGTCCGGAGCTGTGGACGCTAGTATTACGGGGATGGGATTACAAGGAAGCCTTTCGCTTCTCGGAGCGGTATTGGTACTCTCTTTGGTTTTTGCTCCCTGGGCAACTTCTGCCGCGTTGCGTATATCCTTGGAGTAGTGTTCCGTTTGCCAATTCTTGAAAAGAGTTAAAGATGAACTGGTACAAGTACGCCTCGCCGACAAATTTCTACCCGCTCGCGGGCAAGATGATTCCCTGGTTTGCTATCCCGTCCGCGATACTCTTTGTCCTTGGCCTGTACGTGGGGTTCTTTGTGGCGCCCACGGATTTTCAGCAGGGCGATGCTTATCGCATAATATTCATCCATGTTCCGTCGGCGTGGATGGGAATGTTCCTCTACCTGCTGATGGCGTTTTATGCAGCAATCGGTTGGGCATTCAATGCGAGGTTATCGTCGATGATGGCATCGGCGATATCTATCACCGGAGCGATGTTCACAGCGCTCTCTCTAGTGACGGGTTCGTTATGGGGTAAGCCGACCTGGGGCACGTACTGGGTTTGGGACGCTCGGCTGACGTCCACGCTGATCCTGCTCTTTCTCTACATCGGGTTCATCTCTCTCCAGGCCTCGATTGATGATCGCAGCCGTGCGGACAGAGCAGGAGCGGTCCTGGCTATCGTGGGCGTAATAAACGTGCCCATCATCTACTTCTCGGTTCAGTGGTGGAATACGCTGCATCAGGGTGCATCGATTAGACTGCTGGGCAAACCTACAATAGCACCCCCGATGATGGCGGCGATGTTAATCATCCTGGCGGCGTGCTGGCTTTATTCCATCGCCGTGGTGCTGGTGCGTCTGCGCCAAATCATAGTCGAACGGGAACAGACTGCCGCGTGGGCGGCGGAAGCGAGAGCCTGATATGAACTGGTCAGAGTTCTTTTCAATGGGTGGTTACGCCTTTTACGTTTGGGGCTCCTACCTGGCGACTTTGATACTAATGGGCGGTGAAGTTGTGGTGCTGCTGCGGCGCAGGAAATTGTCGGATCAGCAGAAGCGCAGTACTTCAGTGGTTCAAGGAAAGGTCATTACCAATGAAACGACGTCATAAGAGGATTGCCTTTATTGTTGCTGGGCTCACGGGTTTGGGCATCGCGGCGGCACTGGCTCTCAACGCATTTCAAGACAATCTGGTGTTTTTCTTTAGTCCTTCGCAAATAGCCGCGAAGCAGGCACCAACAGGAAGGACCTTTCGCGTTGGCGGACTGGTCCAGGAGGGCACGGTCAAGCGCGAGACCGATGGACTGACCGTCAAATTCTCGGTCACCGACACGGCACAAAGTATTCCGGTAGTCTATAAAGGAATCCTTCCGGATCTTTTCAAAGAAGGAAAGGGCTGTGTCGCCCAGGGAAAGATCGGCGCCGATGGAGTGTTTTATGCCGACCAGGTGTTGGCCAAGCACGACGAAAACTACATGCCACCAGAAGCAGGACAAGCGATCGACAGCGCAAAGGCCGCTAAGACTGTCGTCGATAACTGACGTAGTAATTAATAGACATGGTTCCAGAAATCGGACAATTCGCACTAATCATTGCACTGATGTTGGCGTTGACGCAGGCTGTCCTGCCGATGGTTGGAGCCAGTCGAGGCAGGCAAGCCTGGGTCGCCGTGGCTGCTCCGGCCGGACAGGCGCAGTTCATCTTCGTTGCCATCGCCTTCTGCTGTCTCGCTTATTCTTTCATCATTAATGACTTCTCTGTTCT